>JBCBYM010000125.1:0-7755 GCA_039815865.1 Pseudomonadota bacterium | reverse complement strand
ATCTCCACCCCGGCGATTGCGGGAGAGTGGATCTTCACCCTTACAGATGACGCGCGCCTTCTGGCGATTGCGCGCTCGACAGGCCGGGTGCGCTGGATCACAAAGCTGCGCGAATTCCGCAAGGAGAAGAAGAAAACCGGCCCGATCTTCTGGACCGGCCCTGTTCTGGCCGGCGGCCAGCTGTGGGTGGCCAGTTCACAAGGCGAGATCTGGCGCGTGAGCGCGGGTGAGGGGTCTGCGCAGTTGTTCGCCGAGCTCAACGACCCCGTCAGCCTGCCGCCGATCGTGGCTGACGGTCATCTCTATGTGCTTGACGACAGCGGTGCGATCCACGCCTGGAAATAGGCGCGTTAAGGGGTCACAGGCCCCCTGTCAGCATTCGGGACACCGGCCCACAAGGTGGAGCGCAAATTAACCCTTGGGCGCTAAGCCTTTGGGAGCAATGAGCGAGACGGTTTCCTCTAACGCGCAGTCTTCTGCGCGCATCGCCTTGGCGCAAGGGGCGCAAGGGCCGCAAAGCCCCGCCGCAAGGCCCGAGAGCCCCGCCGCAAGGCCTGAGAGCGACGTATCCGCAAGCGTTGGCCTTGCCGGGTTGCTGGGGCTTGCGGTCTGGGTGCTGTTTTGCCGGACATACCCGCTAACCGCGCAAACCCTTGGCCTGCCGGGCCCGCGGGAGGTCTTGTCCGGACCCTTTGCCGCGTTGCTCGCCATGGTGTTCACCGCTGGGCCGATGGCCTTGTGGAGCGTGCTGGTCGACCGCGTGCATCGGCGCCCCTCAACCGGGATTGACTGGAGCTTGAAGCGCAGCGTTTCCGAAGTGCTGCCCGTCTCGATCGTCAAGATCGCGGGGCTGTGGGCGACGTGGGCGGCGCTGGGCGCGCTGTATTGCCTTGGCCGGTGGTACTGGGACGGCGATTATCTGTTCGCGATGGAAGTTCTGGCGGTCGCGATTGTGCCGCTGATTGCGCTGTCGATCCCCTACACGATCTGGCTTGATCGCTATCTGATCGAGTCTCGCGATGGCACCTGGCACTTTGGCGCGATGCTGATCGGGCGCGAGGCCTGGGAGGCTGAGCCGATCAAGAAGCATTGGCGCGCCTGGATCATCAAGGGCTTCTTCAGCGCTTTCATGATCTCGATCCTGCCCGGCGGGTTTGCGATCATCGTCGAAGCGCAGCCGGCTGAGATCATCACCAACCCGGTTGAACTGGGGATGCTTCTGGTCACGCTCTTGTTCATGATCGACGTGCAGATCGGGACGGTGGGCTACCTGTTCACGCTGCGCCCGCTTGATGCGCATATCCGCTCAGGCAATCCGTTCCTAGCCGGCTGGGTTGCGGCGCTGCTTTGCTATCCGCCCTTTGCCTGGGGCGTGTTCGGTTTTGGCGGCGTCCTCAATTACGAGATGAACGGGGCCAAGTGGGACTATTGGATGGCGGGGAATGAGGCGCTTTTATGGGTATGGGCCGCCTGGCTGGTTCTGCTCACCGCGGCCTACGCCTGGGCGACCTTCATCTTCGGTATCCGCTTTTCCAACCTCACCTACCGCGGCGTCATCACCAATGGACCGTATCGCTTCACGCGCCACCCGGCCTATGTGTCGAAGAACCTGTATTGGTGGTGCCTTACCCTGCCGTTCCTGGCGACCAGCGGTTCGATCGTCGATGTCGTTCGCAATTGCTTCTTCCTCGCCTGCGTCAACGCGGTCTATTACTGGCGCGCGCGCACCGAAGAGGCGCATTTGCTGGCCGAGGATCCCAAATACCGCGAATACCACGCCTGGATGGAGGAAAACGGCCTCATCACCGCTCCGCTTGCCCGGCTCAAGCGTCGTATCCTCAGCCGTGGCCGCCCGCGCGCCGACAACGCTGCGAGCCCGCCGGAAGCCGAGCCCGCCGAATAGGCCGCTAGCGCAGGAACGGATCGCTAAACTTGGGATCGCCCATCAGCGTTTCATCGGTCAGCGTTTCCATGAAATCCACCAGAGCCTCGCGGTCATCGACGCTCAGACCTAGCTGCATGGGCTGATTGTTCTGCCGCAACCGATTGTCGAGCGCAGGCCCGTTCTGGACGCCGTTATTGTAGTGGTCCACGACTTCGCGCAGGGTCGTAAATCGCCCGTCATGCATAAAGAATGGCGAGACCGCGACGCCTTTGAGTGAGGGCGATTTGAACACGGTCGTTTCGCCCGCATCAAGGCCGTTGGATGCGCTCCCCTCATCCAGCGCAAAGGTCGGCGGCAAGTGGCACCGCGCGCAGCCTGCGCCGCCCTGATTTGGATTGGTCATGAACAATTCGCGCCCGCGGTTCTCGCTGGCCGAAAAGCCGGGAAGCGCTTCGTTCAAGGCGCGATTGGGGGCGCCGGGGCCAAACACCTGCGCGTAGGCCTGGTCCCAGCGGCTGTCGGATGAGATCATGGCGCGCTGAAACTGCGCGAGAGCGCGCTCCATCCGATCCTGCGTGATCGCCTCATCACCAAACACGAACTCAAACAGAGCGGGGTAGTACTCCAGGCCCTCCATCTTGGTGATCAGTTCATCGAGACCGCCATTGTCTGACCAGCCCATCTCTGTGGCGTCGAGCACGGGTTCGAGCGCCTGATCCTCCGGACTGTCGGCCCGCCGGTTCCAGAACATCTCACCGCCTTCGAAATAGCGCATATTGCCCAGCCGCATCGCGTGCGCGCCAGTCTGCCCTCCGGCAAAGCCGGTTGAGAATTGCTCATCATCGTCAAAGGCAAGCGCTTGCTGGTGGCAGGTGGCGCACGAGGTCGTGTCGTTGACGCTCAGCGCGGCGTCGTAGAACAGCACCCGGCCCAGAGTGGCGACGGCGTCAGTGACCGGATCATTGCCGGGCGTGTTGTCGAGATCATCGACCGTGGCATCGTAATATTCGGGCAGGGCCGGGTTCGCATAATTGTCGAGCGCCTCGAGATCGAGCGCGAGGAATTGCTGGACGATTGCGTTGGCGTTTTGCGCCGATGTTGGGGTTGGCGTGGGTGTTGGCGACGGCGTTGGCGTGGCCGAGGCCGTTGTGATCGCGCTCCCGCTTTCTCCGCCGCCTCCGCACGCGGAGAGAGTGGCGGTCAGCGTTGCCGCGATGGCGATGAACAGGAGCGGGCGAAAAGAAGTCTGGCTGGGCGCAGGGGGGCGTTTCGTCACAGGAGAGCGGGCCTTTCGTTCTTGCAAGTCTCCTCACAAGACGAAGCCCCCGGCGAAAATCCGCACCCCAAACCTGCAATGCTAGACGCAAACCGCGCCGGTTACATCAGCGGCGAGCCCTCATCCGCCTGGAATTTGGCCACTTCGGTGATCGTCACATCGAGCCCTGCCAGTGCCTTTTGAAAGGCGGCCATGTGGGGTGTTTGAAAGTGAAAGACGAGCGCAGCGTCATCGACCCACTTTTCCGTTATCCGCAGCACGCTGGGATCGCGGATATCGACTGAGTAGGCGTAATCGAGGCAGCCCTCTTCCTGAAGCGAGGCAGCGATCATCGCTTCGAGCGCTTCGCGCCCGGTTTCCAGCGCGCCTTCGCCCAAGGTCGCCATTCCCAGAACTATCAGCATCGTCTCTCTCCTCTTCTCCAGGCCACGACACGCCGAGGCGGGTTCACATCAGCTTGGTGCCTTCGTCCGCGTTGAACATGGTCATGTCGAGGATCTTCATGTCGTACTGCGCCATCGCTTTCTGGAAGGCGGCCATGTGGTCAGAACCTGCATGAAGCGCGAGGGCTTTCTCATTGGCATACTTCTCGGCGATGCGCATAATCGTCGGATCCGAGATATCGATGGCGTAATTGTAATCGATGACGCCCTCTTCGGCGCGTGAGGCGGTGACCATGGTCTCAAGCGCTTCGCGGGCCTCTTCAAGCGCGCCTTCACCCAGTTTTGCGTTGGCCAGAACGATAATCATGGTGCGGTGTCTCCTCCTCAGAACGAATACTTGTAAACGTGGCTGACGTCTTCGCCCCAGTCACCGGCGTAGGCGTCGAGCAGGCGCTGCGCAGGAACTTTCCCGGAGGCGACAATTTCGTCGAGCGTTTCCAGAAAGCCGGTTTCGTTGTCGCCCGCCTCGTTCAGGCGCGCGCGCGCGGCTAGCCCTGAGCGAGCGATGGCCAAAACCTCGCGGCCAAGATCCTGAAGCGTGCCGCCGCCAGGAATGGGGGTCGCAAGGCCCATGCGCGGCGCGTCGTTTCGCAGAGCTTCGCGCTCTTCCATCGACCAGTCCTTGACGAGGCCCCATGCTGCATCGAGCGCGCCTTGGTTGTACATCAGCCCGACCCAGAAGGCCGGCAGCGCGCAGATCCGGCTCCACGGCCCGCCATCCGCGCCGCGCATTTCGAGAAAGCTCTTGAGGCGCACTTCGGGAAAAGCGGTGGAGAGGTGATCCCACCAGTCGCTGGGCGTCGGACGCTCGCCGGGCAGGACTTCAAGCTTGCCTTGCATAAAGTCGCGGAAGGAATGGCCAGCGGCGTCGATATACTTGCCCTCGCGGAAGACGAAGTACATCGGCACATCGAGCATGTACTGCGCCCAGCGTTCATAGCCAAAGCCGTCTTCGAAGACGAAGGGCAGCATCCCGGTGCGCGCCGCATCGGTGTCCGACCAGATATGCGAGCGGTAGGAGAGAAAGCCGTTGGGCTGGCTCTCGGTGAAGGGCGAATTGGCAAACAAAGCGGTCGCCAGCGGTTGCAGCGCCAGGCCAACGCGGAACTTCTTCACCATGTCGGCCTCGCTCGAATAGTCGAGATTGACCTGGATCGTGCAGGTGCGCAGCATCATATCGAGGCCAAGTTCCCCGACGCGCGGCATGTGCCGCATCATGATGCCATAGCGCCCCTTGGGCATGACGGGCAGCTCTTCGCGGGTCTTGTCGGGCCACATGCCAAGGCCAAGGAAGCTGACACCAAACCGCTCACCGACGGTCTTGACCTGCTCCAGATGCCGGCCCGTTTCCGCGCAGGTCTGGTGGAGGTTTTCAAGCGGGGCGCCCGACAGTTCAAGCTGGCCGGCGGGCTCAAGACTGACTGTGCCATCCGCGCCCTTCATCGCGATGACGTTGCCGCCCTCTTCGATCGGCTCCCAGCCAAACTCTTTGAGACTCAACAGGATATCGCGGATGCCTCCGGGCTCGTCGTAAGACGGCGCGTGGCGGTCGGAACGCGAATAGACGAACTTTTCGTGCTCGGTGCCGATGCGCCATTGATCCGCAGGCTTTTCACCCTTGATCATCGGCGCGACCAGATCGCCAAGGCCTTCGAGGACCGGTTCCGGCGCGCCGGAGGTTTCGCGTGTGCTCATGAAAGCCCTTCCAATTCTGGGCTCGCCCTAGGCAAGCGGTATGGGAGAGGGAAGCGCAAAATGGCTATGCGTATCGATAGCTCAGCTATGAAGGGTCCCAATCTCCACTTGTCGCCATCCACACGCAAAGCGCGGCAATGGCGGCGGTTTCGCCGCGCAGGATACGCGGGCCAAGCGAGATGGGCGTTGCCGCGGGATGCGCGCGAATGGCGGCGCGTTCCGCCGCGTCAAAGCCGCCTTCCGGGCCGATCAGGAGGCCCACAGGGCCGCTTGTGGCGCGAAAGGCGCTGGCAGCTGGCTTTCCGCCTTCCTCGTCAGCAAAGAACAGCGCGCGAGTGTCTGGCCAATCGCGTAGCATGGCGTCGAGCTTCACCGGCTCAGCCAGTTCAGGAAGCGCGGTGCGCGCGCATTGCTCGGCCGCCTCGATGGTGAGGGTGCGCGCGCGGGCGCTGTTGAGCTTGTCTGCAACACAGCGCCGGGTGATCAGCGGTTGAATACGCTCGGCGCCAAGCTCGGTTGCCTTTTCGAGCACAAGGTCAAACCGGTCTTTCTTGAGCAGCGCGGGGCATAGCCACAGATCGGGGACGTCTTCGCGCGGGCGCAGGCGGTCCACCGGTTCAAGCGTCACGCGCCGCTTGTCGGCTTCGACCACGCGTGTCGCCCATTCGCCCGTCGCATCATCGCACAGGATCACGCCGTCGCCTTCGCTCACCCGCATGACCTTGGAGAGGTAATGCGCCTGAGAGCCATCAACAGTGACCGAGAGGCCCAGCGCAATCGTATCGGCCACAAACAGACGTGGCGCGCTTTTGGGTGGCCAGGCGGGGGTCTTGGGCTGATGATCTGCGCTCATGTCTTTCCCCTAGGCGCGCGCGCCGCTAGTGAGCAAGGCCATGAACGACCAAGTCGTCCCCGACACAGAACATCGCGGCCTTGTAGAGCGCCTGCCACAGCTGCCGCGCGATTTGGCGCAGCTGGCGCGCTTTGATCGGCCTATCGGATGGTGGCTGCTCTTCTGGCCCTGCGCCTTTGGCCTTTGGCTGGGCGGAGAGGGCTTGCAGCTCGCATTTCTCGCCTGGTTCCTGCTGGGAGCAATCGCGATGCGCGGGGCGGGCTGTGTCTACAACGATATTGTCGATGCGGATCTGGACGCCAAGGTCGCGCGCACCGCCGCGCGTCCGCTCGCAAGCGGGCGGGTGAGCAAGAAAGTGGCCTGGGCTTGGCTCGTCTGCCTGTGCCTTATTGGCCTCATCGTCCTCCTGCAGTTGCGCTTTGAAGCGCAAGCGGTGGCGCTCGCCAGTGTGGCGCTGGTGGCGGCCTATCCCTTCATGAAGCGCATCACCTGGTGGCCGCAGGCCTGGCTGGGCATGGTGTTCAATTGGGGGCTGTTGGTCGGCTGGAGCCAGATCGGCTGGGCGGTGCTGGGCGATCAGCATTGGGACGCGATCGCTGCCCTCTATGCGGGCTGTGTCACATGGGTGATCGGTTATGACACCATCTACGCTCTGCAGGACCGCGAGGATGACGCGCTGGTTGGCATACGGAGCTCCGCCTTGCGCATGGGCGCACGGGTGCACGCCGGGATTGCGCTGTTCTATGCCGCGACGATTGGCCTTTGGGCGCTGGGCATCTGGCTCTACCGACCCGATCCGCTGGCTCTGGCCGCGCTTGGGCCCGTGGCCCTGCATCTGGTGTGGCAGGTGGCAACGCTGAACCCGGAAGACCCCGCCAACCCGCTCGAAAGGTTCCGCTCCAACCGTTGGGCGGGCGCGTTGATGGCCATCGCCTGCTTTATCGTCGGCAACGCTTATCCCGGCGCCGGGTTCTAGCGCGATGTGCAACCTTTATCGCATGACGAAGAACACCGACGAGGTCGCCAAGTGGTTCGACATGGTCGAGGGTCTGGGGGGCGCGAACTTCGGCGAAGAGGTCTATCCCGGCTATCCCGGCCTTGTGGTGGCCGACGGCGTGCTCCAGTCGATGACCTGGGGCTTTCCGCTGGTGATGAAGGGCAAAAACGGCCAGCCCTTGAAGCCCAAGCCCGTCAACAACGCGCGCACCGACAAGCTCGACAGCTTCTTCTGGCGACACTCCTTTGAAGAACGCCGCTGCCTCATCCCGGTCAGCGCCTGGGCCGAAGCGCAAGGGCCCAAGGGCGCCAAGACGCGAACCTGGCTCTCGCGCCCGGATGCGGAGCTGTTTGCCGTGGCGGGCGTGTGGCGCGACAGTGACGAGTTCGGGCGGTGCTATTCCATGGTGATGACCGACAGCGCCGGCTCAGCCGCGTCCGAGGTCCACAGCCGCATGCCGGTGCTGCTGCGCGCTGAGGATTATGAAGGCTGGGTCTCAGGCTCATCGCAGGACGCCAAGGCCTTGTGCGTACCCTGGGCGGGCGACCTTACCATCGAGGCGACGGATGAAAGCTGGATGCGCAGAGCCGCCAAAGCGGATGCGAA
>JBCBYM010000124.1:0-7758 GCA_039815865.1 Pseudomonadota bacterium | reverse complement strand
CATCTCGCGGTAGTGGCCGGCGTAGTCGTTGATCGCGTTGTGCCAGCTGGTGCGGTTGTCCCAGATCGCGATTGTACCCGGCTTCCACTGCAGGCGGCACTGATTATCATCAGTCAGCGCGGCTTCGAACAGCTCTTCAAGCAGCGGACGGCTTTCCTCAGCGCTTTGCCCGACGAAATTGATCGTGAAAGCGCTGTTCACATAGAGCAGCTTGCGCCCCGTCTGCGGGTGGCGGATCACCACCGGGTGCACCGCCCCAGTCTCCAGATCCTGCCCGCGCAAGGATTGGCCCTGATCGGTCTGCGCGTAGATGCCGTCCGCCTTGTAGACATGATCGGCGGTGTGGAAGGCTTCCAGCCCCTCGATCCGGGACTTCAGATCGTCCGAAAGCGCATCATAAGCAGCGCCCATATGCGCCCACATCGTATCGCCCCCCGTCGGCGGAAGCTCGCGCGCGACCAGCACCGAGCCCATGGCCGGGATCTGGTCATAGGAATGGTCCGTGTGCCAGGCCCCGCCGATATTGACCTGCTGATCAGGCTCTTTCTTGACGATCGCGATCTCGGCGTAGTCTTCGGTCAGCGGGAAGTAATTGTTGATGTCGATCCCGCCCCAGCGGCGGCCGAACGTGATGTGGTCTTCCTTGGAGAATTCCTGATCGCGAAACACCGCCACGCCGTGTTCGTAGATCGCGTGTCGGATGTCCTGCATCTCGGCATCGCTGCACGTTGCCAACGTGACCTCTGAAATCTCCACCCCGCATTTGGGGGCCATTGGTGTCATTTCCATTGCTCTCTCCCATCGGCGTTTGCGCCTGTTCGCATACAAAGTGGCTCAACTGGCACGACCTGTCCAGAGATAGCGTCCAGTGGGCGGCTTGCATCCTTAGTACCCCGATGCTAGGCGCGCGCCAGCCTTGGCCAGGGACGCTCTTGCGCGCCTGCTCTTGAACGCCCTCTCACGATCAAGGCGAGAACAACTTTTACCGCTACTTTTCCAAGAAGGATGCACGAGCGCGTGGATATTTCCGCCGGTATTCAGGCCAGCCTAGCAGGTCGCTACGCTGTCGCCCTGTTCGAGCTAGCCAGCGAGAACGGAACCGTGACCTCCGTTGAAAGCGATCTGAACCAGCTTGACGCGGCGCTCCGCGAATCGGATGAGCTCGCCAGCGTGACGACCAACCCGCAGCTCACCCGCGCCGCGCAAGGCGAAGCGGTGGCCGGTGTGGCGGGGCATCTGGGCCTGTCCGATCTGACCACCAATTTCCTGGGCGTTCTGGCCGCCAATCGCCGCCTGTCGGCGCTGCCGGGCATGATCGCCGCGTTCAAGACCATCGCCGCCTCGCAGCGCGGTGAAGTGACGGCCACCGTCACCAGCGCGCACCCGCTCTCGGACGCGCAGATCACGACGCTCAAGGACAAGCTGACGGCGCGCGAAGGGCGCACCGTTATGCTCACCGCCGATGTCGATCCTGATCTGCTCGGCGGTCTTGTTGTTACCATTGGATCGCAGCGCATTGATGCCTCGATCCGCACCCGTTTGAACTCTCTCGCTCAAGCCATGAAGGCTTAAAGGACTACTCACATGGAAATCCGCGCCGCAGAAATCTCCAAGGTCATCAAGGACCAGATCGCCAATTTCGGCACCGAAGCTGAAGTCAGCGAAGTGGGCACCGTGCTCAGCGTGGGCGACGGGATCGCTCGCATCCACGGCCTCGACAAAGTGCAGGCCGGTGAAATGGTCGAGTTCGCGAACGGTGTTCAGGGCATGGCGCTGAACCTGGAAAGCGACAATGTCGGCGTCGTGATCTTCGGCTCGGATGCCGAGATCAAGGAAGGCGACGTGGTCAAGCGGACCGAGACCATCGTCGATGTTCCTGTCGGCAAAGCGCTGCTGGGCCGCGTGGTGGATGCTCTGGGCAACCCGATCGATGGCAAAGGCCCGATCGAAGCGACGGAGCGCAAGCGCGTCGAAGTCAAGGCACCCGGCATCATCCCGCGCGAATCGGTGAGCGAGCCGGTGCAGACGGGTCTGAAAGCCATTGACGCGCTCGTGCCCGTCGGTCGTGGCCAGCGCGAACTGATCATTGGTGACCGTCAGACCGGCAAGACCGCGGTCGCGATCGACACCTTCATCAACCAGAAGCCGATCAACGAAGGCGACGATGAGAAGAAGAAGCTCTACTGCGTTTATGTCGCGGTGGGCCAGAAGCGTTCGACCGTCGCTCAGATCGTGAAGCAGCTCGAAGAGAATGGCGCGATGGAATATTCCATCGTCATCGCCGCGACTGCTTCGGAGCCCGCTCCGCTGCAATATCTCGCGCCCTACACCGGCTGCGCCATGGGTGAGTTTTTCCGCGACAACGGCATGCACGCTGTGATCGTCTATGATGACCTGTCCAAGCAGGCGGTCGCCTATCGTCAGATGTCGCTGCTGCTGCGTCGTCCTCCGGGCCGCGAAGCCTATCCGGGCGACGTGTTCTACCTGCACAGCCGCTTGCTTGAGCGCGCGGCCAAGATGAACGCGGATAACGGCCATGGTTCGCTGACCGCGCTGCCGATCATCGAAACGCAGGCCGGTGACGTCTCGGCCTATATTCCGACCAACGTGATCTCGATCACCGATGGCCAGATCTTCCTTGAAACCGACTTGTTCTATCAAGGCATCCGCCCGGCGATTAACGTGGGTCTCTCCGTGTCGCGTGTCGGCGGTGCCGCGCAGACCAAGGCGATGAAGAAGGTGTCGGGCTCGATGAAGCTGGACCTTGCGCAATACCGCGAAATGGCCGCCTTCGCGCAGTTCGGCTCGGACCTTGATGCCTCGACGCAAAAGCTGCTCAATCGCGGCGCGCGTCTGACCGAGCTTTTGAAGCAAGCGCAGTTCTCACCCATGCCGTTTGAAGAGCAGACGATCTCGATCTTTGCCGGCACGAACGGCTATATCGACAGCGTCGATGTCGCGCGCGTGGGCGAATATGAGGAGCAGATGCTCGCCTTCTTCCGCGCGAACCACGCGGACGTGCTCAGCGACATTCGCGAGACCAAGAAGTTCGACGGCGATATCAAGGACCGCACAATTGCGGCGCTTGATACCTTCGCCAAGCAGTTCGCTTAAGAGGTAGCCGCAAGTGCCCTCACTCAAGGAACTCAAAGGTCGGATCAACTCGGTCAAATCGACCCAGAAGATCACCAAGGCCAAGCAGATGGTCGCCGCGGCCAAGCTGCGCCGTGCGCAGGCGGCTGCCGAAGCGGCGCGCCCTTATGCCGAGCGTCTGTCGGGCGTGATGGCTTCGCTGGCTAGCAAGGTTGCCGGAGACGGTGCGCCCAAATTGCTTAGCGGAACAGGGTCGGACCAGCGCGTGCTTCTTGTCGTGGTCAACACTGACAAGGGGCTGTGCGGTGGTCTCAACTCCAACCTCGTAAAAGCGGCTCGGATCAAGGCGCAAGAGCTGATCGCGGCGGGCAAGGATGTGACCTTCTACCTCGTCGGGAAGAAGGGCCGTGCGCCCCTTACCCGCGATTTCGCAGGCAAGATCAGCAAGCACTTCGATACCAGCACGGTCAAAACGCCGGGTTTTGAAGAAGCTGACGGGATCGCCAACGAATTGCTCGAAATGTTCGAAGCGGGCGAATTTGACATCGCGCACCTCGTCTATCCGACGTTCAAGACAGCTTTGGCGCAGGACCCCACGATTGATCAGCTGATCCCGGTCCCCTCACCTGAGGTCACCGAGGATAGCGGCTCTGTCGTCGATTATGAGCCGGGCGAAGAGGAAATCCTCGAAGCGCTGCTGCCGCGTTATGTGAAGACTCAGATCTTCGGCGCGCTGCTCGAACGCGAAGCTTCCGAACACGGCGCATCGATGACCGCGATGGACAACGCCACGCGCAACGCCGGCGACCTGATCAAGGACCTCACCGTCCAATACAACCGCAGCCGCCAGGCCGCGATCACCACCGAACTCATTGAAATTATTGCCGGCGCGGAAGCGCTGTAGCAACAGATATAACGCGAGCGCAAAAGCGCTTTAATCGAAGGCAAGGAAACCAAAATGGCCACCGCACCCGCAAACCTGACCACCGCTGGCACCATCGCCCAGGTCATCGGCGCCGTCGTCGACGTGCAGTTCCCCGGTGAACTGCCCGCCATCCTCAGCGCGCTTGAGACTAAGAATGGCGACAAGACGCTCGTCCTCGAAGTCGCGCAGCACCTTGGCGAGAACACCGTTCGCACCATCGCGATGGACGCGACCGAAGGCCTGACGCGCGGCAGCGAAGTGATCAACACCGGCGCGCAGATCAGCGTGCCCGTCGGTCCCAAGACGCTCGGCCGCATCATGAACGTCGTCGGCGAAGCGATTGACGAGCGCGGCCCTATCGGCGCTGACATGAGCGCGCCGATCCACGCTGAAGCTCCTCCCTTTGTGGACCAGTCGACCGAAGCGGCCATTCTGGTCACCGGCATCAAGGTCATCGACCTGCTCGCTCCGTATGCAAAGGGCGGCAAGATCGGCCTGTTCGGCGGCGCGGGCGTGGGCAAGACCGTGCTCATTCAGGAGCTCATCAACAACATCGCGAAAGGCCACGGCGGCGTGTCCGTGTTCGCTGGCGTGGGTGAGCGCACGCGTGAGGGCAACGATCTCTACCACGAATTCCTCGATGCGAACGTCATCGCCAAGGATGAAGACGGCAACCCAATCAGCGAAGGCTCGAAAGTGGCGCTGGTCTTCGGCCAGATGAACGAGCCTCCCGGCGCGCGCGCTCGCGTGGCTCTCTCGGGCCTCACCATGGCGGAATATTTCCGCGATCAGGAAGGTCAGGACGTGCTGTTCTTCGTCGACAACATCTTCCGCTTTACCCAGGCCGGTTCGGAAGTGTCCGCGCTGCTTGGCCGCATCCCTAGCGCGGTGGGCTATCAGCCGACCCTGTCGACCGACATGGGCAATTTGCAAGAACGCATCACCTCGACCAACAAGGGCTCGATCACCTCCGTGCAGGCCATCTACGTACCTGCCGACGACTTGACCGACCCAGCGCCTGCGACCTCGTTTGCGCACTTGGACGCGACGACCACGCTGAACCGCGCGATCTCCGAGCTGGGCATCTACCCGGCGGTGGACCCGCTCGATTCGACCAGCCGCGTGCTTGAGCCGGGCGTTGTCGGCCAAGAGCACTACGAAACGGCTCGCCGCGTTCAGGAAACGCTGCAAAAGTACAAGAGCCTGCAGGATATCATCGCCATTCTGGGCATGGATGAGCTTTCCGAAGAGGATAAGCTCACCGTCGCCCGTGCGCGCAAGATCCAGAAGTTCCTCTCGCAGCCCTTCCACGTGGCCGAGGTCTTCACCAATATCCCCGGCCTGTTCGTGCAGCTCGAAGACACGGTGAAGAGCTTCAAGGCGGTTGTGGACGGCGAATACGATCACCTGCCCGAAAGCGCTTTCTACATGGTTGGCGGCATCGACATGGCGATCGAGAAAGCGCAGAAAATGGCTGAGGAAGCCTAAGAACCATGACGGCTGAGACCCTCGATGTTCCCCTGCGGCTGGAAGATTGTGTCAACGACACCTGCCCGTGGTCGGGAAAGCCGGTCTCAGCCGACAGCCTGACGCTCTATCGCGGCCAGGTTCTGGGGTTCTGCAACACCGGATGCCGCGACAAGTTCGAAGCCGCGACCAAGCCTTTTGACGCGGCGATTGCGTCGGCGGATAACGGCAAAGCCTGATGCGCGCCCCTGCTTCATTCTTCGTGTTCGCCGCAGCGCTGGCCTCCACGCTGGGGCTGGCGATGTTTGGCCCCTTGGCCGCGCCCGCCGCCGCGCAGGAGACGAAGAAAAGCGTCAACCAATTGGTGCGCACCGCGGTGCTGGATCTGTGCCCCAACCTGATGCGCATCGAAACGCCCTTGGGCGAGGAACGCGGCGTTCAGGCGCTGGGCCCCTTGACCATGACCGAGCGCACGCATGGCCGCTTTGGCAAGCTTGATATCGCTGTCGTTGAGGGGCTGGACGGTAACATTGCGATCGCCAATACGCGCAACTAATCGTTTTGACAGGTCACCATTCAGGACGGCGCTTCGGACGATCTGCTTGCCGATCTGATGAAGGGGGCCAACCTGCTCGACCCGTCGCTGGCTCGTGATGAGGAAGAGACGGTCAAGAACACCACATACGATGTCACCACCTTCCGATCGCCTTCCACCGATGGCTGGTTCTTTGGCATTCAGTTTATCACTGTGACCGGCGGCCCCGATGGCTCGGCGCAGATCATTCAGCAATATCTTCTTGAGGACTAACCATGCCGCTTCACTTTGAACTCGTAACGCCCGCCAAGCTGGTGCGCTCGGAAGAGGTGCACATGGTGGTTGTGCCCGGCACCGATGGCGAGTTTGGCGTCCTCGAAGGCCACGCCCCCTTCATGAGCACGATCCGCGATGGCGCGGTGCAGGTGTTCAAGACAGCCGGCAGCGCGCCGGAGACGATCGAAGTGCGCGGCGGCTTTGCCGAGGTTGGCGATGCGGGCCTGACGGTGCTCGCGGAGCACGTCGAAGCCTGAGGCTTTCGCAAGCCTGACACTTACGGGCCAGATCACGATTTTCGGGCGGCTGAGATACCCTTTCTGGGTTCGGGCCGCCCTTTTTCGTTGAGGGGCCGCGTTCACTCAGCGCTTTCCTACACGCGCGGCGGCGCTTACCCATGCGCTTGAGGACCGCCGCGTTTCGTGGTGCGCCTTTCAAGCTCGCGGGCGGCGGCCAGGCGGGGAGGCGCGCTGATTTTTTGCAAGTGTGTTGAAGCTTCACGCACGAGATGGGTTTTGGACTTTTGGACTGTGTAACCTGTGTCTCCAACACGGCGTCGGTTACAAAGTATCGGGACTGGCAATTGAGGGCTTCACAAGCCGCCTGAGGGCCGCCACACTCCTTTGTAACATTTCCGCACAGGAGAGGACCTTTGAAGCTTGTATCCACCCTCGCCCTTGGCGTCTCGCTCGCAGGCGCGCTCGCTATGACTGCCGCTGTTCCCGCCGCTGCCGATGGCCATGAAGAGGAGGCCGAAATGGCCCCCATCCCCGGCCCCGAAGAGGACCCGTATATCTGGCTTGAGGAAGCGCGCAGCGATGAAGCTCTCGCTTGGGTCGAAGCGGAGAACGCGCGCACGCTGGACATGCTGGAAAGCGATCCGCGCTTTGAAGGGTTGAAGGCCGAAGCGCTCGCCATCTTCGACAGCGAAGATCGCATCCCGTTTGTGAGCTTCCGCCCCGATGGACTCTACAATTTCTGGCAGGACAAGCAGAACCCCAAGGGCCTGCTGCGCCGCACCAGCGTCGAAAGCTACAAGAGCGATGAGCCGGAGTGGGAGATCATCCTCGATGTGGACGCTCTGGCCGCGGCTGAGGGCAAAGAGTGGGTCTACAAGGGGTCAACCTGCCTGCCGCCGAAACTGGAGAAGTGCATGATTGCGCTGTCCGATGGGGGCGAAGATGCGACGATCATGCGCGAATTTGACATGGTCTCCAAGACCTTCGTCGAAGGCGGATTTCAGCTGTCCGAAAAGAGCCAGGGCGGCGTCCAATGGCTCGATGAAGACACGCTGTTTGTCGGCCGCGACTTTGGCGAAGGGACGCTGACCGACAGCGAATACCCCTTCACCACCCGCGTGTGGAAGCGCGGCACGGATATCGCCGATGCCAACGAGCTTTACCGCGGCGAACCCAGCGACGTATGGGCCGGCGCCAGCCTGGTGCGCGACAACACCGGCGAA
>JBCBYM010000123.1:0-7787 GCA_039815865.1 Pseudomonadota bacterium | reverse complement strand
ATGCCCGGCATGATGCGCGCTGTCGTTAATGATCTCGAGAGCCGTGGGCGCAAAGGCCTTCTCAAGCAATTCGCGCATTTCGTCAGCGACCGGTCGGCTCATTGCGTCTGTTTCCTTCTTTGCATCTTCGGGTGGGTTGGAATCTGGGGGCCGAACCGCCATTCTCTAGCCTTATGGCCTCTAGCAAGTTTCACGGACGATACGAGAGCGTAGACCGGCAATGCGATCACCCGACTTGCCGTGAGCCGGGTGAATTTCGCGCGCCGGGCTATCGTCCCAACGGCTTTGACGGGCCGGGCGAATGGCGTTGGTTCTGCCTTGAGCATGTGCGCGAGTTTAACGCGGGCTATGACTGGTTTGAAGGCATGAGCGCAGATGAGATATTCGCGGCGCAATCGCCGGTCTCGGGCTGGCGCACGGAAAGCGCGGCGTTTTCTCCGCGCGCCGCGGTCGACGGGATGCCGCGCTGGGCCGACTTTGACGATCCGCTCGAAGCTATTTCGGCACGTGCAGGCGGTATTCGGAGCCGGGCTGAACGCACCGCGAAGATGGCGATGAGTGGCAGCTGGAGCCGCGAGGAGGCCGAAGCTCTGGAGACAATGGGGTTAGGCTCCGACACGGACAAGCGCCGCCTGCGCCGCCGCTATTCCGAACTCGTGCGGCGTTATCACCCGGATCGCAATGGCGGGGATCGCAGCTTTGAGGCGCGGCTCAACGCAGTGGTTGAAGCCTATCAATTGCTGCGAAAGAGCGCCGCGCTCACCTGATTACTCTGCGCGCGCCGCCTCAATCGCGGCAATGTCGATGTTTTGCATGGCTAGCATCGCGGCCTGCACCCGCGCGGCGGCGGCCGGGTCGGGATCGGCCATCGCTTCCATCAGAACGCGCGGCGTGATCTGCCAGTGAAAGCCCCACTTGTCCTTGCACCACCCGCACATGATCGGCGCACCGCCATTGCCGGTGATGGCGTTCCAGAGGCGATCGGTCTCAGCTTGATCGTCGGTGTAGACTTGCAGGGAAAAGGTTTGGTTGGGCGCGATCGGCTGGCCGGAATTGAGTAGCACGGCAGGCATGCCGCACAGCGTCATTTCCACCAGCTGGACGGCACCTGCTGGTGTGCCCGGCACGTCCTCATCGGGGCGCATCACTTTGGAGATGGCGCTGTCGGGAAAAGTGGCGGCGTAGAATTCGGCGGCTTCCTCAGCACCGCTTTCGAACATCAGGAAAATCGCGGATTTATGCGGCATTTTCCGCGCCTTCGATCAGCTTTGCATCGATCGCTTTCGCCTCGATAAAGGCAGGGCGATTCATCACGCGCTCGCCATAGGCTTTGAAGGCTGGCGTCTCATGCAGTGTGCCAAATTGCAGGCCCCATGTGACTGTGCTGCCGACATAGGTATCGGCCATAGTGAAGCGGTCTCCGGCTGCGAAATCGTTCGCCTTCAGCCAGTTGTCGAGCGCTGATGTTGCAAGTTCGTAGGAGCCAAAGCCCACCCTTGCGCGCTGCTCCTCGGCAACTTCCCAACCCATCGCCTTACCAATAATCGCCTGTTCCATCGGCCCGGCCGCAAAGAACATCCAGCGGAAGTATGAGGCTTTTTCATGCGCGTCGGGCAAAAGGCCTTTGTCCGGATGAGTCTCCGCCAGATAGTGATTGATTGCAGCCGCTTCGGTGACGACGTGATCGTGATCCCCATGGTGATGCACCAGAGCGGGCACCTTGTTCATCGGATTGATCGCTTTGAAGCTTTCCGGCCGCGTGCCCCACTCCATCATAACATGCTCATAATCCGCGCCTGCCTCGTGCAGCGCCCAGCGCGCTATCTGGCCGCGGCTCATCGCGACGGTGTAGAAGGTGAACTCAGCCATCGGATCAGCCCTCCTTGGCGATGCGATAAATCTGATCAAAGCTGCCCAGGATCATGCGTTTGCCATCCATGACTTCGGGAAACTCCATCGAGGTCATGCGCTCATCCTCCATCATCTTGGCCGTGCCGGCATCGCAGGTCGCCTTGTCAGGCCAGACAATCCAGGAGAACACGATTTTCTCGCCCGGCTCAGCTGCGACGGCCTTGCGAAAATCAGTGACCTCGCCATCGGGCACGTCGGCTTCCCAGTTTTCAACGGCTTCAAGCGCGCCAAATTCGATGAACATCTCGCCCATGGCCCGCGCCACTTTGAGATAGTCTTCCTGGCCGTCCTCTTTGACGCCCAGCACAAATCCTTGCACATACATCGCGGTCCCTCCCCATTGATGCATTAATTGCATTTGTGAGCGAGGAATGTGGCGCGAGTGCGTCAGCTTTTGCGGTAAGCGTCCTGTTTGAAGGCCCAGCGCAAGGTTCGACCCATGCCCCATGTTGCTGCGCGCGCAGGGATCGCGGTGAGGACCGGACGCTGGATGCGCAGCATGCGGGTCGCCCAATCCGGGAGCATCGCAACCGCTTCCGCGCCGATCATCGCCTGCACGCCGGGGGGAGTGCCGGGCGGCTTGGCGTTCAGCACCAATTGCGCGACCTCGCGCGCTTCGGGGCTGGTTTTTAGATCACCGCGCAGTTCGCGGAAGATGGCCTCGGCCTCGTTGCGCGTTTCGGGCACCGGGTCGGCTCCCAAACCGCGTGCGATCACGGCAAACTGGCGGTAATACTCGTCCTGGTCGCGGCCCGGCATGTCGGGGCGCACATGGCGAAGGTAGCCAGCGAGAAAGCTCTGGGCTTCGACCACATGCACCCAGGCGAGCGTTCGCGGATTGGTTGCGTTGTAAGTCGTGCCGTCGGGCAGAGTGCCGCCAATGCGCGCGTGAATGCGGTTGACCGCTTCGATCGAGGCCATGGCCCGGTCGCGGTGCCCGAAAGTCGTCACGGCAATAAAGCGCGCGGTTCGCTGCAATCGCCCATGCATGTCTTCGCGAAAATTGGAATGGTCGAGCACCCCTTGCAACGCGTGCGGGTGGAGCATCTGCAAGAGCAATCCGCGCACACCGCCCGTCATCATTCCCACCAGATCGGCGTGGACCAGGCGAATGGGCGAATCGCGCTCGAACAGCGCCTCGTCGGACGGCGGCACTGGCTTCTGGCCGTTGGCAGAATCGTTGAACACGCCGCGGACCTGATCGATCACTTTTAAACGCAGGGATTCGATGGGGCTGGCCATAGTGACAAACATAATCACTCAGATCGCATTTTTCGAGACTGGGTTGGGTTTCCATCCTGCGGACGATCACCCACCTTTGACGGCATGGAAATCAACGCCGACTTTTCGCAGGCCGTGTTCACGCACACGAACACCATGGACTGGACGCAATCGCCAATGCCCGGAGTGGACCGGCGCATGCTTGATCGCATCGGCGACGAGGTCGCGCGCGCGACCAGCATCGTGCGTTACGCCGAAGGCAGCGCGTTTCCCGAGCACACCCATGGCGGCGGGGAGGAATTCATCGTTCTGGAGGGCGTGTTCCAGGATGAGCACGGCGATTATCCAGCGGGCACTTATGTTCGCAATCCTGTAGGCACCCATCACATTCCGCGCTCAGACCCTGGCTGCACAATCTTCGTGAAGCTGTGGCAATTCGACCCCGAGGACCAGGAGCAATCGGCGATTGATCTTGGCGCGGTTGACCTTGAGAGTGATCCCGCTCGCCCCGGTGTCGCGCAAGCCACGCTGGCCCAGCGCGACTATGAGACCGTGCTGCTCGAACACTGGGAGGCAGGCGCAGCTTATGCGCTTAGCGATGCTGGCGGGCTCGAAGCGATCCTATTGGAGGGAGAGCTAACGTATGGCGAGGAGACCTATGTCCGTCATGACTGGCTGCGATTGCCGGCGGGCGGACGCGCCGAACTTGCTGCGGGCAAGGGCGGCGCAAAGCTGTGGATCAAGCGTGGGCACCTCACCAATATTACCGTCCCCGGGGCAGGGTAGAGCCCGGTTGCTTAAAGCAACTCTTGCAGCGCGCCCAATCGCGTTCTAACCGGTGCGCGCAATGAACTCTCCTTCTACCCCCAACACCGCCGGCGCGGAAGCGCTTCCGACCCAGCCTGATGCAACGATCGACGTGCGCGACACGTTCGGCATCGATGTTGACTGGCAGATCCCCGCCTTTGCCGCGCCCAGCGAGCATGTGCCTGAGATCGATGACGCCTATGTGTTCGATCCGGACACAACTTTGGCGATCCTGGCCGGCTTTGCGCACAACCGCCGCGTGATGGTGCAAGGCTATCACGGCACGGGTAAGTCGACCCATATCGAACAGGTCGCCGCCCGCCTCAACTGGCCGAGTGTTCGGGTGAACCTCGATGCGCATATCAGCCGGATCGATCTTGTGGGCCGCGACGCAATTGTGCTCAAGGATGGCCTTCAGGTGACCGAGTTCAAGGAAGGCATCCTTCCCTGGGCGCTTCAACACCCGGTGGCGCTTACCTTTGACGAATATGATGCCGGCCGCCCCGACGTGATGTTCGTGATCCAGCGCGTGCTGGAATTTGATGGCCGTCTCACGCTGCTTGATCAGAACCGCGTGATCACGCCCAACCCCTATTTCCGTCTGTTTGCGACGACCAACACCGTTGGCCTTGGCGATACGAGCGGGCTTTATCACGGCACGCAGGCGATCAACCAGGCGCAGATGGACCGCTGGAACGTGGTCGTCGCGCTTAACTACCTCGCCCCTGAAGTGGAGCAGGACATCGTCAAATCCAAGACGCCTGACACTGATGATGCGACGATTGCAAACATGATCAAGGTCGCCGAGCTGACCCGTCAGGGCTTCATGAACGGCGATATCTCAACCGTGATGAGCCCGCGCACTGTCATTACCTGGGCACAAAATGCGAGCATTTTCAATTCGCTCGGATTCTCCTTCCGTCTCTCCTTCCTCAACAAATGCGATGAGGCGGAGCGCACGCTGGTGAGCGAGTATTACCAGCGGGTGTTTGGGGAAGACCTTCCTGAAGGCGCGGTGACTATTCGTTAAGCTTTAGGTCAATTTATCTGAACGATATGCCCGCTCGCCCCCGCATATTGGGGGTCAAGCCAGGGGAATATCATGTTCAAGAAGACCGCTTTCATTTTTGCACCCGCCCTGCTTCTTGCCGCCTGCGGTGGTGAGGCGACTGAAGCCGACAGCGCCGCTCCTTCGGGCAGCTCCGATCCGGCCGCCAATGCCTCGGGCAGTGTGGATGTCGCTGGCAATTGGAACTGCACGGAACTCCTTCAGGATGCCAACTTCAACGTCGTGACGACGGTGATGATGGAGTTCGATGGCGGGTCAGGCGAGCAGACCCTAAACCTCCTGCGCACGGATCGCGCCGGCAACAAATTGAAGGTTAAAACAAACTCGCAGTTCAACTACGCGCAAGAAGACAGCACGGTGACGATCACGATGACTGCGAACGAGCTCGAAGAGGCTGAAGTCAACGGCCAGCGCCAACGCGGCGGTCAACTGCTCTCGCTAAAGCGCAAGGCGGAGCGTCTGCCCTCCGAGCCCACCACGTTCAGGATGAACCCGACGCCCTCAGGCATGGTTGAATTCTGGAACGTGGGTGCGAACCAGAAGATGGAATGCTCGCGGGCGTGATTGCCGTGCCGGTATGGATCCCGAGTGTCTTCAGGTCGCCCGGGATCTATACATGCCCGCTTCAAGCTTGCGGCCGTGTGTACTAGAATGCTAACACACCGTGATGGCGTTCTTTGATCTGTTCCTGGGCCGCAAGCCGCGGCGTGCTCACGAATCCGCGCATAACGATTATTACGCTCTGTATGAGAGCCAGCGGCCCATCGATCTTGACGATGATGTCAGCGAGCGTCCGGTAGGAGGCCTCGTCACGGCTCGTCCGGACTACGCCAGTTGGGATCAGCGCCTCGGCCAGCTGGATGGCGCAGTCCAAACAGAGGAGCGCCGCCGCGCGCCGTGGTGGAGCTTTACCCATTGGCGCGGGCGCAAGAAGCGCTGGTGGGCGGTTCGCATCGTCGCTTCGATGCTGCTGGCGTTTATCGCTCTGGTTGGATGGCTGGCTTACACTGCGCCGCTTTCCAAGAGCCTTGAACCCATCGCGCCGCCGCAGGTCACGCTGCTGGCAAGCAATGGGACACCGATTGCCCGCTCTGGCGCCATGGTGGCGGAGCCGGTGGAGATGGAAAAGCTGCCCGATCACGTAGCGCAAGCCTTCATCGCAATCGAAGACCGGCGCTTCTATTCGCACTGGGGTGTTGACCCGCGCGGGATTGCGCGCGCTGCGTGGACGGGCGTTGGCGGGGGCAGCACGATCACCCAGCAGCTTGCCAAGTTCACATTCCTTACCCCTGAGCAAAGCCTGTCGCGCAAGGCCCGCGAAGCGCTGATCGCGTTCTGGCTGGAGACGTGGTTGACCAAAGATGAGATCCTCGAGCGTTATCTCTCCAACGCCTATTTCGGTGACAATCAATATGGCCTGCGCGCAGCCAGCTTGCATTACTTCTACCGGCAGCCGGAAAACCTGCTTCCGCATCAGGCCGCGATGCTGGCTGGATTGCTGCAGGCCCCGTCGCGCTACGCGCCCACGCGCCACTATGAGCGCGCCAAGAAGCGCATGGATCTTGTGGTCGCGGCAATGGTGGATGAGGGGTATCTGACACAGGCTGAGGCCGACGCGTTTCCGGCCCCACGCATCGATTCGCGCACGCGCAACGATCTGCCCACCGGCACCTATTTTGCAGACTGGGCGCTGCCGATTGCCCGGCAACAGAGCGAGGCCGGTTACGCCAGCACCGTCCTGACCACCACTCTGGATGCCCGGCTTCAAGCGCTTGCCAACCGCGTGATCGGGCGCGCCAGTCTTGGGGATGCGCAAGTGGGCCTTGTCGCCATGCGCCCATCTGGTGAAGTCGTCGCCATGGTGGGCGGCAAGAGCTACGCCAAGAGCCCCTTCAACCGAGCGACCCAAGCGCGCCGTCAGCCTGGATCCACATTCAAACTGTTCGTCTATCTCGCGGCGCTGGAGGCGGGTTGGGACCCTGATGACACGATTGCCAACACCCCGATCGAGGCGGGCAGCTATCGGCCCAAAAACTACGGCGCGAAATACTCAGAGGACATCACCCTCGAGGACGCGCTCGCCAGTTCGAGCAATGTCGCAAGCGTGCGTTTGTTCAACGAGCTGGGCAGCGAACGCGTCATCCGCACGGCGCGCTCGATGGGTGTGACCTCGCCGCTGCCTGAGGGCGATCCAAGCCTTGCGCTTGGCACATCGAGCATGACTTTGCTTGAGCTCACGAGCGCTTATGCGGGACTGGCTGCGAACGACTTTCCGGTAACCCCTTACGCCTTTGAACCCGAAGAGCCGAGCTGGTGGGACTGGTTCACCACCAAGGAAGACAGCGTCTCGGGCAGCGCTCACGATGACATGGAGCAGATGCTGCGCAAGGCCATCAATCGCGGCACAGGCCGCGCAGCGACGCTTCCCATCGCCAATTACGGCAAGACCGGCACCACCCAGGACAGCCGCGACGCGCTGTTTGTGGGCTATGCGGGCGAGGGGGATGATACGCTGGTCGTGGGTGTGTGGGTCGGCAATGACGACAATTCCTCGCTTGGCAATGTGACCGGAGGCGGGCTGCCCGCGCGCATCTGGAAGGACTTCATGCGCGGCGCGCTTTCGCTGAAACCCGCGCCCAAGCCCACCGCATCGCCCAATCCCAAGGGTCCGGTCCAACCGCTCGACATCGAGGATGGCGCTGTGATCCCGCTTGATGACAAGGGGTCTGAGCTGCGCTTTGACGAAGACGGGATCACGATCACGACCGAGGCGGAGGGT
>JBCBYM010000122.1:0-8121 GCA_039815865.1 Pseudomonadota bacterium | reverse complement strand
CCTGGCTGAGGTTGAGGAATCGGTCGATACGCTGGGCGGGCTGGCCTTTGTCCTCGCCGAAGCGGTGCCTCAGGTGGGCGCCATTGTGGAACATCCCAGCGGCTGGCGGATTGAAGTGACAGCAGGTGATGAAACCCACGTCAAGCGCTTGCGTCTACACAAACCGGTGGTTGCTGCAGTTGCGAGTGACATGCAATAATCGCACTCCGATCGCGTTTTTGCACGTATTTCTTCGATTTTTTGCATCCAAATCGCTTGGAAAACGTATCTCTTGGTACAACAGGAGAGATTATGCCGTCACGCCGTCTGCCCCCGCTTCGCGCGCTTGAAGCGTTCATGCGCACCGTTCGTCTGGGTTCCGCCCGGGCCGCTGCTGAGGAAATAGGCCTTAGCCCTTCCGCTCTGTCGCGCCGGATCACGAACCTTGAAGAGTTTGTGGGCAAGAAGCTCTTCACACGCGCGCGCCAGTCCATGCAGCTGACCGATGAGGGGCAGGCCTTTTACGAGGCGGTGAACCCGCATCTGGAATCGCTCGCCCGCGCGGTCGAAAGCCAGTCGGACAATGTTTCGCTGTTGCGCCTTCGTTTGGGTGTGTTGCCGATGTTTGGCAGCCAGCGTCTGTTCCCGCGGCTGGGAGAGCTGCGCAAGCGTCACCCGCTGCTTCACATCGACATCGATACAGCGCCGCACCTGGAAGACCGGGTGGGCGATACGTTGGATGCTGCGATCATCCTGTCGCGAGGCCCCGACACAAATCTCCACGCAGTCCGCCTCGATCACAACCTTGTCCATGCGATCTGCTCCAAGGATGTCGCGCAATCGGTTGGTACTGAGGTTGAAGCCGAAAGCCTCGCCAAGCAGACCTTCCTGATCCACAACGAGCTGCCTGAGAGCTTCCGCGCTTGGAAACAGGCCTATCGCCTCGAAGACATGGAGCCTGCGGCGATCGATCACTACGATTCAGGCCAGCTTATGCTGGAAGCGGCCGCGCAAGGTCTGGGCATTGCGATCATGCACGATGATCACCTTCGCCGCGCTGCGGACAACCGACTTACCAATCTGGGCAAGCTCGCGGTCGAGAGCCCCTACAGCTATTGGTTCGTGTGCAAGCCCACCGCGCTCGAAATGCGGCCCGTGCGGCTGTTTCATGATTGGCTGGTGCGCGCCGCG
Organism: Pseudomonadota bacterium; assembly: GCA_039815865.1. Lineage (GTDB taxonomy): Bacteria > Pseudomonadota > Alphaproteobacteria > Sphingomonadales > Sphingomonadaceae > Erythrobacter. The sequence continues at coordinate 6,951 of JBCBYM010000122.1, read as the reverse complement.
CTCTAAAGCGCTGCCGCGCCAAGGCGTCTGAGCGGTTCAGTTTGCGTCGACGGTGATCTTGTTTTCAGGCGCTTCGTAGCGCACCGGCGGCACCGAGTGGCTGAATTCGCGCAGCGGCTTGCCCAGAGCTTCGCACAAGGCTTCTTCGATACGCCGACGCGCTTCCGCGCTGATCGCCTTGCGCCCGCGAAAGTCGACGGGACTGAACGGTTCAAGGAAATGCACCTTCATCTTGAACGACCCGCGGCGCGACAGAACACGCTTGGCGTTGTTGAGCCCGCCTTCATCGCCAATCCAGCCAATCCACTCTGCGACCGGGCCGTAATCCAGCAGAACCGGCTGCACGAGCACGCCAGGCGGCGGGGGCTCAAGCACGGACAGCATGCTGGTCTTGAAGGGCAACAGCGACTGGCCATCGGTGGTGGTGCCCTCAGGGAACACCGTGACCGACCAGTTGTCAGCCAGCGCCTCTTTGAGCGCGTTGATCTGCTCGGCCACACCGAGCCGATGCTCGCGCTTCACGAAAACGGTGCGGTTCAATGAGGCGAGCCAGCCAACAATAGGCGATTGCTCAATCTCGGCCTTGGCGACGAACGCGGTGCCGCTGGCGCCGGCCAGCGAAAGAATGTCGATCCAGGACACATGATTGGCGACATAGAAGACATCGCGCTTGAGATGCGTGCCGTGCGCTTCGACCCGCGCTCCGCAAACCCGGCCCGCATAACGCAGGAACAGCATCGGGAAGGGCGAACCGTACGCCAGGTTGCGAAACAGGAAGTGGAGCGGCACGAAAACGATCAGCAGACCGACCAGCCCCAGCGCGCGTGAGACGATCCGCACCCATCCCAGAACCGAGATCTTGGTTTCCTCGCCGCGCGCCGCAGCGACGCGCTTGTCCCAGGCTTTGTTGCTCATGTCGGTCATTATGTCCTGGCCCTGCTGGCTCAATCCTCGCGCGAAATGCGCACGCCGTAGAGTTCCATGCGGTGATCGACGAGGCGATAGCCCAACTTCTCGGCAATCTGGCGTTGGAGCGATTCGACCTCTGGATCCACGAATTCGACCACTTTGCCCGTTTCGACATCAATCAGGTGATCATGATGGGCCTCGGGCACGGGTTCGTAGCGCGAGCGACCATCGCCAAAATCGTGGCGGTCAAGAATACCCGCTTCCTCGAACAGCCGGACCGTGCGGTAGACCGTGGCGATCGAAATTTTCGGATCAATCGCCGAGGCACGGCTGTGAAGCAGCTCCACATCGGGGTGGTCTTCGCTCTCAGACAGAACCTTCGCAATCACTCGGCGTTGCTCGGTGATGCGCAGGCCTTTTTCAGCGCACAATTGCTCAAGGTCGATTTTCTGCGTCAAGGATAGCTCCCTTGCCCCCGTGGGACCGCTAAGGCGCGACGCAGCGCGCCGTTCTCCGCGCGCGCGCACTGGTACCCGATTGGTGCCCGATTGATGTGTCTTGTTCAGTCCTTACTAAGACCGCGCTTCATGCTCAAGCGGGCAGGGGATAAGTGCCTTGTTGAAGCCCCATTGCGCTGGCGGTGGCGAGCAGAGAAAAACCGCCGCCTCACACTTGAGCAAGGCGGCGGCTTTCAGCATCCGATGCGACCCGGAAGGCTTTACAAGGCGTCAGGCTGCCTTGCGGCGCGTGCGCCCGGTGCCAGGCTTGCGGCCAAGGCCGATCTTCTTGGCCAGGTCGCGGCGCTTTTCCGCGTAGTTGGGCGCAACCATCGGGTAGTCCGAGGGCAGGTTCCAGCGGGTGCGGTATTCTTCCGGTGTCATGTCATAGTTCGTGCGCAGGTAACGCTTGAGCATCTTGAGCTTCTTGCCGTCTTCAAGACACACGATGTAGTCGGGCTTAACCGATGCGCGAATGGAGACGGCCGGTTCCGGACGTTCTTCGGCCGGCTCAGCCTGCTCGCCAAGACCCGAAAGCGCACCAAAGACGTTGGTGATCAGGCTCGGGACATCATCAACAGCGACGTCGTTGTTGCTGACGTGCGCTGCGACAATGTCGCTTGTTAGAGTGATAAGTGTTTCCTTCAGTTCCATTTCCATTTCTTGCATGAGTCCCTCGTGTTGTTTTGTTATTTCCGCCTTTAGTTGGTCGGCGAGGGTATATTGGACCACTCTAGCCGGCGATGCAAGCTGGGCACGCATTTATGCTCAATTAATCTGATCCATTGTCAATGTATTCTGATGTTTAAAGAGCGCGTGCAAAAGTAATTGCATCAAGACGTGTGCCGTCTTCCATCTTGTAATAGTCCGGCCGCTCACCAATCGGTTCAAATCCTACCTTGTGGTAAAGGTGGACCGCTGGATTGCCGCGGCGCATCTCGAGGAAGACCCGCGTCACTCCGCGCTTTGCGGCGGCCTCAAACAGCCGGTCGATCAGCGCCTGCCCAAGCCCGTGCGTGCGGTGTTCGGGCAGAACCGCGATAAGCAGGAGTTCTTCCTCATCAGCGGCGTGGCGCGAGAGAACAAAGCCGGCCAGATCATCGCAAGCGCGCTCAATCAGTTCCCCTTTGGCGTTGATCAGAAGAGCGTGAGTGCTGGGCAGAACCAGAGCGTCGCTGATCTGACGCTGGTTCCAGGCCTCTCCGAAGGCGGGATCGAACGCGCCGTTCATAATTCGCATGATCGCTTCGACCAGAGCGGCGCAATCTTGACTTGCCCCGCGGATCATGCGGCCGGCACCGGGTTCTGCGGCGTGGCGTCGGGCGCGCGGCCATAGATCGGGCGCAGGTCGCGTGTGAGATGCGTTTCGTCCAAGAGGCGTGCAAAGCGGGCATCGGGCAACAGATCGAGGGCCTGGCGCTCTTCATCGAACAGCGCCGCGCATTCGGTCGCCCGGTTGCCAGCAATCATCGGATGCGTGCCCTCTTGCTGGACCTGAGCGGGCGTCAGCGAGCGAGCCTCTCCTTGCGTGGGGGCATCGGTGGCGAAGTTCTGGACGAACCATTCGCCGTGGCCACCGTTCATGCACACAGTGACGTTTTGAGGCGCGCCGTGCGTGGCGATGACCTGAACCAGACGCAAGGTCGGATAGCCGAGCACCTCTGCGCCCCAGGCAATCCCAAGAGCGCGCGCCGCAGCAAGGCCCACGCGCACGCCGGTAAAGCTGCCCGGTCCAAGCGAGACGAGGATCCGGTCCGCTTGGCCCTGATCTGGCAATTGCGCGATCATCGGCACCAACTGTTCCGCATGCCCTCGTCCCAGAACGCGGTGATCATGCCCAATCGTTGCCTCCCCCTCGAACAGGGCAAGCGAACAGGCCTGAGTGGCGGTCTCTATAGCGAGAATGCGCATGCCCCACGCCCTGCCTCAGGCGCGGCGCAGGAGCAAGTTACACGATGGTGTTGAAGGTCTCAAAATCGGGGCGCGGTGAGCGATCGAACAGGCTGGCGGGATCGCCATAGCCGATTGAGCAGAGGAAATTGACGCGGTGGCGCGGCGTGTCGGCAAAGAAGGCGGTGTTCACCGCGTCGGCGTCAAAACCCGACATTGGCCCGCAATCCAGTCCAAGCGCGCGCGCAGCCAGAATAATGTAGGCGCCCTGCAGCGAGGAATTGCGGAACGCGCCTTCTTCGCGTCCCTTTTCGTCGCCCTCGAACCAGCTCTTTGCATCGGTGTGGGGGAAGAGCCAGGGGAGCTCTTCGTGAAAGTCGATGTCGTACCCAATCAAAGCGGTGACCGGTGCAGCGAGGATCTTTTCGCTGTTCCCTTCCATCGCGCACGCAGCAAGCTTGGCCTTTTCCTGCGCCGAGGTCACCCACACGATCCGCGCTGGCTGCATGTTCGCCGATGTCGGCGCCATTTTCGCAAGGTCCCATATTGCGTGCAATTGAGCCGGTGAAACGGGCTTGTCGAGCCAGCCATTGTACGTGCGCGCTTCGTTGAAGAGCTGCGCGAGCGCGGCGTCCGAAAGGACGGTGTCGTGAAATTGCTGGGTCATACCGGTCCTTGAGGCTGGGTGAGGGCGATCAGGCCGCGCGCACTTCGAGCACTTCGGGGACATAATGCTTCAAGAGGCCTTCAATCCCTTGCTTCAAGGTCGCGGTGCTTGACGGGCAGCCTGCGCACGCGCCTTGGAGGGTGAGGTAAACAACCCCGTCCTGAAAGCCGCGATAAGCGATATCGCCGCCATCGCCCGCCACCGCCGGTCGCACGCGCGTTTCAAGCAGTTCGTGGATGTTGGCAATGATCTCAGCGTCTTCCTCGCGATCTTCGACGGCCATGACTGCGTCATCGTCGGGTACGAAAATGCCATCGGCGCTTCCGCCTGCAAAGAGCGGGGCCTCGGACACAAAGTGATCGAGCAGGATCGCGGTAACCTCGGGCTTCAGCGCGCTCCAGTCCGCCCCCGGCGCGGCTGTCACGGTGACAAAGTCCGAACCAAAGAAGACGTTCACCGCTTCGCCGGTGTCAAAAATGGCTTGAGCCAGAGGGCTTGCCTCGGCGGCTTCGGGTGAGGCGAATTCGCGCGTTCCAGCAGGCATAACCGCGCGTCCCGGAAGAAATTTGAGGCTGGAGGGGTTCGGGGTTGTTTCTGTCTCGATAAACATGGCCCAAATATAGGAATGCCGCCGATCAAGGGCAAGCGATCACATTATATGATGCATTCACTATCCCTTCAGACCTGCGCGCTCTATACTGAAAGGCTATGACGTTTTTCCTGCGAGCCGCTGGCGCCCTTTCCCTTGTCCTTTCGCCCTTATACCTGGTTGCGCCATCCATCGCGCAAGAGGCCCCTGAGGCTGGTGTGGAGCCGCCGGTCGAAGTCTTCGTTCCTGAACCAATTTCCGTTCCAGAGCCGAAGGCGCTGCAAACGGGTGATGAGACGCCTTGGCTTTACCGTGGCAGCAATGTTCCCGTTGATCGCGAATGGCTGTTTGGCGAAATGGAGAACGGCCTGCGCTATGCGGTGCGCAAGAACGGTGTGCCGCCGGGGCAGGTCTCGATCCGAGTGCGCATTGATGCCGGTTCGCTGCACGAGCGCGACTTTGAACAGGGCTATGCGCACCTACTGGAGCACTTGCTGTTCCGTGAGAGCAAATATCTGGGCCAGGCCGAGGCCATCGCCGCCTGGCAACGCCTGGGCGCCACCTTCGGCAGCGACGCCAACGCGGAGACCAGCCCGACGCACACCGCTTACAAGCTTGACCTGCCAAACGCGGATCGCGCCAAGCTGGTAGAGAGCTTCAAGTACCTGTCCGGCATGATCCGCGAACCGGTGCTTAACGATGCGAATGTGAAAGCCGAATTGCCCATCGTGCTCGCTGAAAAGCGAGAGCGCGGGGGCGCGTCCGAACGTGTCGCGCAATTCACGCGGCGCACCTTTTTTGCCGGTCAGCGGCTGGCAACCCGCAATCCGATCGGCACCGTCGAAACGCTTGAAGCGGCGACGGGAGCCCAGGTCGAAGAGTTCCACCGACGCTGGTATCGCCCGAAAAACGCCGTAGTTGTTGTCGCCGGTGATGCTGATCCGATGGTGCTGGCCGGCCTTGTTGAGGAATGGTTCGGCGATTGGGAAGGCCGCGGCGAGGCCGCGGTGCCGCCCGATTTTGGCGATCCGGTCCCGCCCGAAGGCACAGTTGCCGCGGCGGGCACGGGATGGCCAATCGGAGAGCTGGGCGTGGCCGTGGAAGCGGATCTGCCGCGCAACCTCACTTACGCGATCATGCGGCCCTGGCGACAAGTGGACGATACCATCGTCTACAACGAGGGGCTTCTGCTCGATTCCCTTAGCCAGGCAATCATCAACCGCCGACTTGAATCGCGAGCGCGCAGCGGAGGCAGCTTCCTCTACGCGCAGGTCTCGCAGGACGATCTGTCACGCTCCACCGACGCAACCTTCGTCACCTTCGCTCCGCTGACCGATGACTGGCAGGCCGCGCTTGCTGATGTGCGCAGCGTGATCGCCGACGCCATAACCAATCCGCCCACGCAGGAAGAGATCGACCGCGAGGCCGCCGAATACGCGGTGGTGTTCGAAAACCAGGTCGAACAGGAAAGCGTCCAGGCCGGATCCACACTGGCGGACAACATCGTCAACGCGGTCGACATTCGTGAGACAGTGGCCGCGCCCAAAGTGGTGCGTGACGTGTTTGCAGGGATGGAGCCTCGACTGACGCCGCAAGAAGTGCTCGCGCGCACCAAGGCGTTGTTCGAAGGCGATGTTGTGCGATCGGTTTATGTCACGCCGCAAGAAGGCGAGGCCGATACGCAGACGCTTAGAATCGCCCTGACAAGCGAAGTTGATGTTGACGCAAGCGCTCGGCTGGCGGCTCAGACCATCACCTTTGATGAGCTCCCGCCCGTTGGTCCTCCGGGCGAAGTCCTCAGCGAGAAGGCGCTCGGTATCCTTGAGGTCGAGCAGGTCGACTTTGCCAATGGCGTTCGCGCTCTGGTTTGGGCCAATGATGCTGAGCCGGGCCGGGTGACGGTGAAGGTGCGCTTTGGTTCAGGCTACCGCGCGTTTGATGCCAAGAGCGCCGTTTACGCCTCGATTGGCCAGGCGGCTTTGGTGGGATCCGGGCTCGGCGAGCTTGGCCAGAACGAGATCGATCGTCTGGCAACGGGCCGCAAGCTTGGCTTTGCTTTCGGGATTGATGATGCGGTCTTTACGTTGACCGCCCAGACCCGTTCGAGCGATGTGGAAGATCAGCTTTATCTGTTCGCGGCCAAGCTGGGCATGCCGCGCTGGGATGCCGATCCCGTGATCCGCGCCAAGGCCGCCGCTGGCCTGGCTTACAACACCTACGCCACCAGCCCGGGCGCCGTGATCAGCCGCGATCTGCAATATCTGGTCACTGACAAGGACCCGCGCTTTGCAACACCGAGCCCGCAAGACCTTGAGCGCGTGACGCCCGAAGGGTTTCGAGAAGTCTGGGAACCGCTCTTGAAGCAGGGCCCTATCGAAGTGCTGGTGTTTGGTGAGTTC
>JBCBYM010000121.1:0-8145 GCA_039815865.1 Pseudomonadota bacterium | reverse complement strand
GCTTGCGCTTTTATTGACCGCGTTGGGTGCAAGTGTGGCGGAAGCTTCGCGCGTCACTCCCATGATCGTCGAGATGAAACCGACGGGCCGTCAGGCGGTTGCCCGGATCGAACTAACCAACGATTCCGGCCGCGATATCGCCTATGAAGTCGCTATGGTTCGCGGAGAAATCTCCACAAAGGGTGAGCTGACCGTCACTCCGGCGGATGACGACTTCCTAGTCTTCCCGCCTCAGGCGCTGGTCGAACGCGACTCAAGCCAAGTTTTTCGAGTGCAATATCTGGGCACCGATCTGCTGGAAACCTCGCAGCTCTATTACCTCGCTATCCGGCAAGTGCCTGTCGCGTTTGATCCGGGAGAAAACCAGGTCCAGGTGATCGTCAATTTCAACGTACTGGTTCACGTTGTGCCCGATAACACAGAACCATTACCGCAAGTGATCAGCGCTCAGTATGTTGAGCGTGAGGTTCTGGAAGGCGACGGTCCCGCCGAAGACGGCGCCGCGCCTCGGATGGAGAAAGGCCTTCTGGTCGAGCTTGGTAACAACGGAACGCGGTATTACTATGCTGGGCAATCCAAATGGACCATCCGCGCCACGACCATGTCAGGGGAACCCTACGTGATGCAGCTGACCGGCGATGACGCCAGTCGGTTTGTAGGCGCCGGCGTGGTTGCGCCGGGGCGCAATCGTGAATTCTTTCTACCCAGCGACGCACCTCTTCGGCCGGAAAGTATCTTGGTCGAATTAGACCTGTAAGTGTCATGGGGGGGGCTAGAACTTGCAGACTTCGGGCTTTCGCCAGCCTGTTGGCGCTCACCTGGACCAACATGGTGAACGCTCATGCACAGCAACACGATGCAAACACGGTCAAGGAACACGAGCAAGCGGCAGCAGAACGCGAAGGCAAAGCCACGTATGAATTGATCCCATATGACGTTCCTCTCGATTTTGAGGCGACGTGGAATAATAATGTCGGGGCGGGCCTTTACCACCGGTCGGGTGCCGTTGGATCAAGCGCCATAAGCCTTACACAGAGCATTCAAGCGGCAAAGCAAGAAGATGCCCCCACCGCTCCAACCGAAAAGCCGCCGTCCGTCGACCAACCCGCCGAAACTCGGCCAATCGATGAGAGCTCCCCAGAGCGGCCGACGATTTCGTTCACGGTGCCCTTCATCTACGAGGACTACGCCTTTGGCGATGTTCTGATCGAGTTCGTTGATGAAGAGAATTTCAGCGTCGATGCAAAGGGTCTTGCAGCCGAGCTTAGCGCCATTCTCAATGAAGAGGGGCGGGCCGCGCTTGCCAATGCGAGGGGCGGCAGCGATTTCCTGACCAAGGACGCACTCGAGGCGGCGGGTTTCAGCTTTGTGTTCGACCTGCAAAGGCTTCAGATCGAAATGGTTCGTCTGAACCCGCAATACCGCGAGCTGCAATTCCTTGGCGGGGATCAGCTGGGCCGGCTGTCGTCGCAAATCGACATTGAGCCCCCAGCCAAGTTCAGCACCTATCTGAACCTTACGACCAACTTCGACTACCTCACCGAAGGCAATATCCAGAATTACGACGTCTTCTTCGACGGCGCCGCACGGTGGGGCGATATCGTGTTTGAATATGAAGGCGGCGCCACATCCCAATTCAGTGATAATTACCGACTGGTGCGGCGCTCGGCCCGGCTTGTTTACGATCAGCCCGACAAGATGCGTCGCTTTACAGCTGGCGATTTGACCACCAACACGATCACTGTGCTGCGCAACGCGCAGATTGGCGGCTTTGCAGTCGAAAAAAGCTCGCAACTCTTTGGAGTGCTCAACACCGTTTCCCGCCTGGATGGCCAAGTCCTGTTCCTCGACAACCGATCAACGGTCGACGTATTGGTTGATGGGAACCTGCTCAGCAGCACCCAACTCGACGCAGGCCCGTTCGACATTTCGACGTTGCCCATACAACAGGGATCAAACAACATTCAGCTGCGCATCCGTGATTCGTTCGGACGCGAAGAGTTTGTGGATTACAATTTCTTCTTCCAGCAATTGCCCATTGCGCCCGGTCAGGAAGAATACTCGCTAGCGGTTGGTTTTCTGGCTGAAGATATCGGCTTTGAACCGATCTACGGCAGCGACGTGGGCGCCTCCGGGTTTTATCGCCGCGCCTTGTCCACGGATCTTCTGTTAGGCGGCGCGCTGCAGGCTTCGCAGGATACACAGGTTCTGGGCCTGTCCATGATCGGCGTCCCTCAGGTTGTACCAGGTGTGTTCGACATCGAGGCGGCGGTCAGCAATTCCGATGTCGGCTCCGGCTTTGCCGCCCGCGGCTCCTACAGCCTGACCTTCGGTGAAATCTTGTCCTCGACGCGGGTTTCGCTGAACTTCGACTTCGAAACGGCTGAATACCGTACGATCGACAATCTTATCGAAGGCAGTTTCGACCTGTTCAATGTGGGCGGCAGCGTAAGCCGTTCATTCGGGCCCGATTTGAACGCAACCGCCGGGCTTACCTATATTTCGGGCGGTGGGCGTGATGAGCCAAATTTCAGCTTCTTTGCTGATCTAAACTATCGCTTGAATGATCGATTGCGCATCACCGCAGGTGGCGAATTCGGGCGAACCTTGATCAACGACACCGGTTTTGGAGTGCGGGTCGGAATATCTTATGCCTTTGGCGGGCGGACCAGAGCCAACGCGGATTATCGCAGCCAGATCGATAGCTTTAGGGCAAATATCTCTCGCGGGAGCAACAATCGGGTTGGATCATTTGGTTACGATGTTTCGTACTCGCGGTTTGGCGAGAACAACCAGGGCGCAGCGCAGGTCGACTATGTCTCAAATCGCTTTGAAGTGCGAGGCGATGTGCAAACAGTTGGGGACTCGTTCAGCGGTCTTTTGGATCAGCAACGCTATCGCCTGCAGGTTGGCACATCTCTGGCCTATGCCAAAGGCGCATTCGGGATCGGGCGTCCGGTCAGCAACTCGTTTATCGTGGCCAAACCAGCCGATGAACTAGGGGAGCGCTCGATCATTACTGGCCGAGACTTGTCTGAAGGGCGATATTACGCGCGTAGCGGCACGTTTGGTGCGGCTGTTCAAGGTGACATTTCGCCTTTCACCACGCAATCCGTTCAGTTCGATTCCGCTGACCCCGATACACCTTTCGATGTCGGCGACGGGATCACCGAAATCACTCCGCCCTACAAGAGCGGATACAGACTTGATGTCGGCAACACTTATTCCATCAGTTTTATCGGTACTCTCGCCGATCCGTCAGGCCCTGTATCGCTGGCTACCGGCCGCGTCGTTTCCAATGATGGGGATGAGGACTTTGCCGAATTGCCGTTCTTTACCAATGCGAAAGGCCGGTTCGGGCTTTACGGCCTTGCGCCGGGTCGGTCGTACTTGATCGATCTTAACGATGATGAACGCTCCTTCGTGATAGAGATAGAGCCGGATTCCGAGCTTGTCGTCCGGGCAAGCACACTCACAATTCCTTCGGCTGACAAATAGGAGGTGGACATGAAGCGACTGGCCAAAGCAATCCTGGTGAGCACGCTCGCGTGCTTCTGTTTCCCGGCTGCGGCCGCTGATGAATGCATTCCCGAGTTCTTTCGGTCAGCTCAGTCGATCAACGTCCGGAATATCGTGGCTGGCCGCACGAGGGTGCGCGTTGAAAACTTTGATATCAGGGTGCGAAACGCCGGTGACCTTGACGCCCCTTGCGTAACCGCCTTGCGGTTTGCCCGGCTCGGCAACTCGCCGGCTGGCGATCGGCGAGCGTTCACGTTGCGGACGCGTCAACGCGTCGTACAGATCCTTCCCAATGAAGGTGTTCCTGGGACACGCGCAAGCGACATTCCCGTCCTTCGCCTTTCCTCGGAATCCAACGGGCTGGCTGTGCCCTTCAATTTCCTTATCCCTTCGGATTGGGGCGTGAAGGATGGCACTATTGTTGACCAGCTTCTTGTGTCCTTGCTTGATGCGAACAGGGAAGTTGTCGACACGATGCTGCTCACCGTTCGGCTTGAATTCCCGACTGCGGTGGAAATGCGGATTGTGGGCGCAACCGGGCGCGGCAAGCTTGCACAGATCAATCTGGGAACGCTCAAATCCGACGCTACAACTCGTTCCGATCCCTTCGGCATACGAGTGTGGAGCACCTCGCCCTATTCAGTCAGCTTCCGGTCGGAAAACGCTGGCGCCCTAGTGACGCCCGACCTGCGAGGTCGGATTGAATACCAGCTCTTTATGAATGGCAAGGCGGTCAACCTTTCCGGCCAGTCCGCCGGAGGCATGCCGCGTGGGACCGGGGCCTTGGGTGATTTCCACCGGCTGCGCGTCTTGGTTCCCCCGTTTCAGTCGCGCGCTGGCGAATATTCCGATCGCGTTGAGGTTACCGTTTCAACCACATGACGGGGTTGGTGCGTTAACTCTGCCCTTCGGAAAAGACCTGATGAAAGAGCGTCGAGCGACGCCGTCAAACGAGCGAAAGCGTGAAAGCAATGGCAATCGGAGCGTTGATGTTGCGCGCATCAATGACGATAGGAACCGTGGCAACGCTTTGGCCGCGACGGACCGCAACCTGAGTAAGACCGCTTTCGCTCAGCGAGGCCTGGGCCTGAGCATAACGAACCGTGGCTTCTTCGCTTGCGCCAAGACTACGGTGGGTGGCAACGATCTGAAAGGCGCTGTTGGTGTTGCAGATCTCCTGAACCGAACCGCGGACCGTTCCGTCGGTCTGAACCGTAAAGGAACCCGCCGAAAGCCGACAGATTTCGGGCACCCATCCGTTGATGCGCGCGCCCGCGGACGACCGTGTTTCGGCTGCGGACGGGCTCGCAACCGTCGCTAGGGATACCATTACAATCGAGGCGTATGGAAAGATTTTCACAGTCAGCTCCTCAGTCCGGAACTGAACTACCTTCCCATCGTAAAAATCTGCCTAATCCGCCGACATGAGAGGTTTTAGGAAGGCTTATTGGTCCTCTATCAGACCCAAAAAAAGGGGAGCCGAAGCCCCCCTTTTCCGTATGCTGTTAAACGATCGGCGTGATTAGAGCGTGCCGAGCGTGATGACAACGCGGTCCGAATAGTTACCGGCAACCAGACGCTTGGAGGCGTTGCTGTACTCGCCCTTCGGCACAACGACATCCATTTGCACGTTGGCGTGGAATTCGCTGGCTTGGGTGCGGGTACGGTTCCCCAGGACACCGAACGGAATGCTGCCGAGGCCGGTCAGCGCGGTGCCGGTCACGGTCGAGAAGTTCAGGCGATAGTCGAGGCGGTTGGTAAACTGCGAGTCGGTCGGAGCGACGTCACCAACCAGCGCCAGGTTGTCGGATTCGACCGCGATGCTGGTGGTGTAGTTGCAGCTCATCCAGAACGTCTGCGAGTCGCTCTTGTTGTCGTCATATTGCAGAGCGTCGGCGCCCGGCGTGGTGATGACGGCGAACTCGCCGAGGGTCACGTCAGCCGGGTTTTCGATGCTGCATTCATTCTCAACGGTGCCGTTGACCGTGAAATCCTGCGAATCCTGCGAAGACTGAGCGAAAGCCGGCGACGACAGAAGAGCGAAAGCTGAGCTTGCGATAAGAAGTTTTTTCATGATTCATCCTTCAAAAATTGCACGACAAGAAGCATCCCGAAGAGCAAGGCCCTTCAGGCTTCGGCAGCCATCCACCGAATTTCGAGAGCGCCTATCGGCACTCAAATAGTGGGAGTGATTTTGACTCGCTCCCCCCCAAATCTCCCCAGACATTGTTAGGTCTTTGCCTAACCGAATCGCCTGAGGCTGCGACAACTGAGAGTTAACACGGCGTAAACAGATTTACAGACCTTTTTGCTTACCGAATGGTTAGTGGCCCAGTCTGAAACATCCTTGGGGAGGGCGTTACTCGAGCCGGTCTTGAAGGGGTCGGCCAAGGATTTGCTATCAGTCCTGCGGTTACGGCTTTGTCGGGTTTTGTGCGGCCGTTCCGATCCAAGCAGAAGCCTGATGCTCTGGCCATATCACCCGCTTTGTCTTTGCTGTGCAACGCTCGCGATGAGAAGCGATCGCAAGAAAGCGAATGCGCAAAAGTCTGCGAATGGGTGCTCTCGGAGCGTCCGCCTCAATGATCGCAGCGCAAAAAGGAACATCCGCTTTCACCTACCAATTTAAGACGCTGGGGCTCAGAACAAGGCTGGACAATATCTGCCTCTTTGAACGAGCAAAAAGGCACCGGCGCGTACTCATCGCGCGTTCCTCTATACTCCCCCACTTCTCGCTGATGGGCGATCGCAGCTACAAAATGTAAAGGGCAGCTCCAGGCCCGTAGCTGGAACTGCCCTTTGCATGGTCAGCGGCCGGAAGCGCCGCTCACGAAGCCTTACTCGGCAAGGAGAGTTACCGAATATGCTCCGTAGGGATCTTCACCGACCTCGCTACTGAACCATGAGACATCGGATCACCTCCTTTCGCGCTTTTAAGCCAAGACCCACATCCTATCACCGGGGGGCCGAGCCTTGCGTGTACCGCTGGCCTGATGCTGTTTTGAATCATGTGATTCGCTCACACAAGTCTTGTATTTTTCTTTTACCCCGTCAGAATGGTTCGCCGTTGCCCAAAGCAAATCACGCAAGCGCCCCCGGGAAACCTTGGGCGCTTTTTGATTCAGGCAAAGCTCGGGCGGCCCAGACGCGTAACCCTGTGGATATTAACGAAGGAATCGGGTGGATAAGCCTGGGGAAATCGCGTGGAAATGCACCGGATAAGCGGGGCACACACCGGGGAGAACGCGCCTAGCGGCAATCCTCGATCACGCGGCTGAATTCGGTCCAGGCCGGGATGTAGAGCGTGGGCTCACCCTCCAGCTCGACCACAAACCGCCCTTTGGTGATCGCCATCGCATCGATCAGCGGATCCTTGGGATCGAGATCGACCGCGACCAGCCCGTACCCTTCCACCGTTTGCGCGACCAGCTGGCGCGTGGTCGTCTCCGCGGTCAGCACCATGGTGAGCGGCCCCTCGCGCGTCGTGCTGCGGGCAAGGCCAATGCGTTTGGCCCGTTTGTCGCAGCGGATCACGAAGGGGTGGGCCGGATCGGGAATGCCATAGAGGCCCAGGCTCTCCGCCGGCTCGTCCTCATAGGTCCAAGTCCCCGGCGTTTGCGGCGCGTCGAGGTAGTTCTCGTACACGCCTTCATCGCTGGGCGCGGGCTGCGCTTCGCTGGCGCAAGCCGCGACCGACGCCAAGGTTGCAAGCGGCAAGAGCGCGGCGCCAAGGACCGCCTTCGAAAGGGTCTGGGGGGAGGGTGCTTTCATGCCTCCTCAATGCGCGCTAACGCCATCTACGTCCATGACTAACCCTGCAAAACCACCCAGGAAAATCCGCGTTGACCAATTGCTGGTGGAGCGCGGGCTGGCGGAAAGCCGCACCCGCGCGCAGGCGTTGGTGATGGCGGGCACCGTGTTTCTGGGCGAGGCGAAGGTGGACAAGCCCGGGCAACAGGTCGCCGCAGACGCCGCCATCGAGGTGCGCGGGCGCGATCATCCCTGGGTCAGCCGCGGCGGGATCAAGCTGGCGCACGCTCTGGAGCATTTCTCCCTTGATGTGAGCGGCGCGGTGGCGATGGATATCGGCAGTTCCACCGGCGGCTTTACCGATGTGCTTTTGCAGGGCGGAGCGGAGCATGTCTTTGCGGTCGACAGCGGGACCAACCAACTTGCCTGGAAACTGCGCGAAGATCCGCGCGTCACGGTGATCGAGCAGACTTCGGCGCGGCTGCTGACGCCGGAATTGATCGACCGGCCGTGCGACATGGTCGTGTGCGATGCGAGCTTTATCAGCCTTGCCAAAGTGCTCGACGTGCCGCTCCGGCTAGCCGCGTCCCAATGCCGCCTGGTGGCGCTGATCAAACCGCAATTCGAGGTTGCCCGCGAAGAGGTCGCCAAAGGCGGCGTGGTGCGCGACCCGGCATTGCATGAGCGGGTGTGCAGCGAGGTCCGCGAATGGTTAGAGGGGCTTGGCTGGCATATTGAAGGTATTGTCGAAAGCCCGATCACCGGCCCCAAGGGCAATGTGGAGTTTCTGGTGAGCGCGGTTCGATCATAGCGCCGAATAGTACCCGCATTTCAGCGGCCTTCAGCGCGTGTTTGCTGGCATTCAGTTCACGGTCC
>JBCBYM010000120.1:0-8175 GCA_039815865.1 Pseudomonadota bacterium | reverse complement strand
TCGGGGACTGACATTTGAGCGACGATCATACATCAGAAGATCTGCCGGAAGACCTGCCGCTTGGCACGCTCCCGCTGGATACCTGGCACCGTTCGCAAGGCGCTCGCATGGTCCCGTTTGCGGGCTATGAAATGCCGATCCAGAATACGGGAGAGGGCGGCGGTATCGTCGCGGAGCACGAATGGACGCGCTCCAGCGCGAGCCTGTTCGATGTAAGCCATATGGGCCAGCTTAGCGTCGCCGGGCCGTCAGAGGATTTTGCCGAAGCGGCTGCGCAGGGCGCGGCGGCCCTCGAGGACTTGCTTCCGGGCCTCATCACCAGTCTCAAGACCGGGCGCATGCGGTATTCGCTGCTCTTGGATGAGGACGGAGGCATTCTCGATGACCTGATGGTCACGAACGCTGGCCCGCGCATCAATTTGGTGGTGAACGGCGCGACCAAGTGGGACGACATCGCCCACCTGCGCGAGCATCTGCCGGACGATATCACGCTCCACCATTATGACGATTTTGGCCTTCTGGCCTTGCAAGGGCCCAAGGCGGGCGAGGTTCTGGAAGAGCTGATCCCGGGCACCGGCGCGCTCACCTTTATGACCGCGGACCTGTTTGCCTGGGGGGAAGGCCATGTCTGGGTCAGCCGCTGCGGCTATACCGGCGAGGATGGGTTCGAGATCACCGTGCACCAAGACGCGGTGGAAGGGCTCGCCAACGCGCTGGTCGACGACGAACGGGTTCGCCCCGCAGGCTTGGGCGCGCGCGATAGCCTGAGGCTGGAGGCGGGCTTGCCGCTCTACGGCCACGACATCACGACTAAGACCGATCCGGTGAGCGCGGACCTTACCTTTGCGCTCTCTAAGAAGCGCCGCGAGGCCGGCGGCTATCTTGGTCACGGCCCGGTTATGAAGGTTCTTGAAGACGGACCCGAGCAGACCCGCGTTGGCCTGGTTGTCGAGGGCCGTCTGCCCGCGCGCGAAGGCGCCGAGGTCTTTGTAGGCGATGCCAAGGTGGGAACCGTAACGAGCGGCGGCTTCTCGCCCACGCTCGGCTATCCCATCGCCATGGCTTATATCGACGCTGAACACGCCGCTGAAGGCGCGCCGATCGAAATCGCGGTGCGCAAGAAGCGCCTCACCGCCAAAGTTTCACCCATGCCTTTTGTCCCCCACCGCTACTACCGAGGGAGCTGAATAGAATGCCGCGCTATTTCACCGATGAACATGAATGGATCGACGTTGAGGATGACAGCGCCACGGTTGGCATCACCGACTACGCACAAGAGCAATTGGGCGATATCGTCTTCGTCGAACTGCCCGAAGTTGGCACCGCGCTCGATAAAGGCGGCGATGCGGCGGTGGTCGAAAGTGTGAAGGCCGCGAGCGACGTCTACGCGCCGATCACTGGCGAGGTGACCGAAGGCAACACAATGCTGGAAGATGAGCCCGCGCTCGTCAATTCAAGCCCTGAGGAAGATGGCTGGTTCTTCCGCATGAGCATCGCCGATGCAAGCGAGCTTGAAGGCCTGATGGACGAGGCCGGATACAAGGAATTTGTCGACGGGCTGTAAGGCCAGCCCCGTCTTGCGCGGCATGCGCAAGGCCTACCAAGGACATTAGAATGCGTTATCTCCCTCTCACTGATACCGACCGCCAAGAGATGCTCGCCAAGTGTGGCGCGTCTTCTGTCGACGACTTGTTCGTCGACGTGCCCGAAGTGGCGCGGCTGGATGGCCCGATCCACGATCTGCCCATGCACGCCAGCGAGATGGCGGTTGAGCGCCATATGAAAGCGCTAGCGGGCAAGAACCTCGCCGCAGAGAACACCCCGTTCTTCCTTGGCGCGGGCGCCTATCGCCACCACATTCCGGCCAGCGTCGATACGGTGATCAGCAGGGGCGAGTTCCTGACCGCCTACACGCCGTATCAGCCCGAGATCGCTCAGGGCACGCTGCAAATGCTGTTCGAGTTTCAGTCACAGGTCGCGCGGCTCTATGGCTGTGCGGTGGCGAATGCCTCGCTTTATGATGGCTCAACCGCGTGCTGGGAGGCGGTCGCTATGGCGACCCGGGTGACCAAGCGCAACCGCGCGGTTCTGTCCGGATCGCTTCACCCGCATTACGCGCAAGTGGTCAAGACCATGGCGCAGTTCACCGGCGACGAGATTGCTGATGCGCAGCCCGCCATCACGACCGAGCCGGATACGGATGGGCTGACCGCGCGCATCGATGAGAACACCGCCTGCGTGGTGGTGCAATATCCGGATATCCTTGGGCGCCTTACAGACCTCTCGAAGGTCGCCGATGCCGCGCACGCCAAGGGCGCGCTGCTCGTTGTTGTCAACACCGAGCCGGTCGCGCTTGGTGCGATCAAATCGCCAGGCGAACTGGGCGCGGATATTGTCGTGGGCGAAGGTCAGGCGCTGGGCGTTGGTTTGCAATTCGGTGGACCCTATCTGGGCCTTTTCGCGGTGCGCAATCCCAAGCATGTGCGTCAGATGCCCGGGCGTCTGTGCGGTGAGACCGTGGATGCGGAAGGCAAGCGCGGCTTCGTCCTGACGCTTTCAACCCGCGAACAGCATATCCGGCGCGAGAAGGCGACGTCGAACATCTGCACCAATTCCGGCCTGTGCGCGCTGGCCTTCACCACGCATATGACGCTCTTGGGCGAGAAGGGTCTGCGCCAATTGGCGGCTGAAAACCACCGCCTCGCCTGTCTGGCGGCGGATCGTCTGGAGAAGGTTCCGGGCGTCAGCCTCCTCAACACTGCCTTCTTCAACGAGTTCACGCTGATGCTTGAGGGCAAGCCCGCGCGCGAGATCGTGCGCGATCTGGCGGATCGCGGCGTGCTGGGCGGTGTCTCGCTTGGGCGCCTTTACCCCGGCGTCGAAGCGCTTGAACACGCGCTGCTCGTCGCGGTGACCGAGACCACGACCGAAGAGGATATCGAAACCCTCGCCAATGAACTTGAAGCCGTCCTTGAACTGGAGCCTGCCCAATGAACGCGCCCAACAAATCCGGCTGGAAGCCCACCATGGAAGTCGCCGATGCCACCGGTGACATGGTCACAACGACAGGCAACCGCGCGCTCATGCTCGAAGAGCCGCTGATCTTCGAGATCGGCAAGGCTGAGACAACCGGTGTCGATCTGCCCGAGGTGGATGAAACGGCGCCCAACCGTCTGAGCGGACTGGACCGCGCGCAGCCTATCGGCCTCGTCGGTCTGACCGAGCCTGAGACGGTGCGTCATTACACGCGCCTCAGTCGCCAGAACTACGGCATTGATCTGGGCTTCTTCCCGCTCGGCAGCTGCACGATGAAGCACAATCCGCGCCTCAACGAGAAGATGGCGCGCCTGCCCGGCTTTGCCGACATTCACCCGCTCGCCCCGCAATCCAGCGTCCAGGGCGCGCTCGAAGTGATCGATCAGCTGGCGACCTGGCTCAAGACGCTAACCGGCATGCCAGCGGTGGCGATGAGCCCCAAGGCGGGCGCGCATGGCGAATTGTGCGGCATCCTCGCCATCCGCGCTGCGCACACGGCGGCTGGCAACCCGCGCGAAGTGGTGCTGGTGCCGGAAAGCGCGCACGGCACCAACCCCGCAACCGCCGCCTTTGCCGGCTACAAGGTCGACAACATCCCCGCGACGCCGGAAGGCCGCGTGGATGTCGAGGCGCTCAAAGCCCGGTTAGGCCCGGACGTGGCGGCGGTGATGATCACCAACCCCAATACGTGCGGGTTGTTCGAAAAGGACTTTCGCGAAATCGCCGACGCCGTTCACGAAGCGGGCGGCTATGTGTACTGTGACGGTGCCAATTTCAACGCGATCGTTGGCCGTGTGCGTCCCGGAGACCTTGGCGTTGATGCGATGCACATCAACCTGCACAAGACCTTCTCGACCCCGCATGGCGGCGGTGGTCCGGGCTCGGGCCCGGTCGTCTTCTCCGAAGCGCTCGCGCCGTTTGCGCCTCTGCCTTACGTCGAGAAGGACGAGGCGGGCGAGTTTCACATCATCGAGGAAGAGCACACCGATGAGGATCATCACACCTTCGGCCGGATGACGGCGTTTCATGGCCAGATGGGCATGTTCACCCGCGCGCTGACCTACATGCTCAGCCACGGCGCTGACGGGTTGAAGCAGGTGGCTGAGGATGCGGTGCTCAACGCCAATTACATCCTGCGCAGCCTGGAAGACATCCTCCACGCGCCGTTCGCGGATAGCGGCCCGTGCATGCACGAGGCGCTGTTTGGCGATAAGGATTTTGGCGGCGGGCTGACAACGCTCGATCTCGCCAAGGGTCTCATTGACGAAGGCTACCACCCGATGACGGTGTATTTCCCGCTGGTGGTTCACGGCGCGATGCTGGTCGAGCCGACCGAGACCGAGAGCAAGGCTTCGATCGATCAGTTCATCACCGCCTTCCGCCACGTGACAAGCCGCGCACTGGATGGCGATGAAGCGCTTAAGCAAGCGCCCTATTTCGCCCCGCGGCGCCGGCTCGACGAAACGGCAGCGGCGCGTAAGCCCAAGCTGGCGTGGGTTGACCTTGAGGAAGAGCCGCAGGCGTGATGGGAAAGGCGATTAAGTCAGGCTTGATCGCCATTCTCAGCCTCACGCTGATCGCAGCGGACGACCCTCCCGAAAGCGAGCCGGACTACCCTGATCCGCCACCGATCGTGGCGGACCGGATCGTTGATGGCCGCTTTGAACCGGGCGACTTGTCTTACCTGCGCGGAGCCTATCCGGGGGCCAGCGCGGTGGAAACGGCCGAGTGGCTGACGGTCAAAGATTGGCTTGATCGGTGCGGGAAAGCGGGGCGCGAGCGGCTAGACGCGCGGCTGACCGAACTCGGCGTAAAGCAGGAGGGAGAAACCGTCAGCGGCGCTGCCAACCTGTGCCAACAGGTGATCCAACCGCAATCGCTGAAAGGCTTTGAGAACTTTAGCGAGATCGAAGCCGCGCTTCCGGCGGCGCGTATCGCGTTCAACACATTGGTCGAGACCATTCGTCTGACCGAGCTGCGCGTTGGCCCAGTTGATGATCGCCTTGCGCGCGAGCTAGAGGTGCGCACCTTGGCCGATCAGCTGCTGCGCTTTGCGTCATCATGGGGCGATCGCACCACGGACGGCCCGCGTCTGCCGCAGTTGAACGAAGCCGAGAGGACCGTGTTCCGCCGCCTCGTATGGTCTGAAATTACGCGGGTTGATTATGAAAACACGCGGTGGCTCGATAGCGAAGTGCGCGCGAATGGCTGGCCCCAAAAATCCGAAGTGGGCGAGCGCGCGGCCAGCTCTGCGTGGTTGCTGGTGCAGCACGCCGATCAGGATCCGGCGTTTCAATACCGGGCGCTGCGCTTAATGGAGCCGCTCTTGGACTCTGGCGAAGTCGAGAAGGGAAACTACGCTTATCTCTATGATCGCGTGATGCTCAAGCTGAACGGCAAACAGCGCTATGCGACCCAAGTGCGATGTTCGAATGGAGAGCGCGCGCCACGTCCGCTTGAAGAGCCCGAGAGGGTCGATGAATTGCGCAAAAGCGTGGGAATGGTCCCGTTGGCTGAATACCTCACGTGGTTTTCGGCGCCTTGTCCGTCTTAGGCTCCCATCCAGGGCCCGCTTTGGGTCAATGATTGTTCGGCCGCTTGGCGTGTTTCGCCGCCGCTTTCGTTGTCAGGCTCAGTCTTTGACGTCTGGCTCGACCTCGATACGGATCTCGCTCAAATTGAGGATCGCGACATAGAACCCGATCACCGCCAGACTGCTTGAACTCAGCACCGCAAAAGCGGCGCCCTTGGCCCCGTTCCAGTCAATCGCTGCATCCAGAAACACCAGCGCCAGCACGGTCGGCACCGCGCGTACGGCAAAGGCGGTCCCGGCCCGGCCCGCGGATACGAGCAACGATTCAAGGCTCGCGCCGACAAGCTCCACCGCGCCGGCAACGCTCAGGATCACCATCGCCCAATAGAACGCGCTGAAGTCCTCCTCGGCGATGACGCCCAGCGCCCAGCGCCCTGCGAGAAGCGCCACAGCCACAGCAACCACGCCCGCAATCACGGCGATATTCGCCATGCGCCGCGCCATGGTCAGCGCGTTTTCCTTGGCGTGGACCAATTCGGGGAAGATCGCCTTGGATACGGTCTGCGCCAGACTGACAAGCGCCTGACCCAATTGCGAGGCCACGCGAAAACCGCCCGCCAAAGCCGCTCCGCCAAAGGCGCCAACCAACAGGATAATCACCTGCTTGCCGGCAATGGTTAGCGATCCGGACATGTTGGTTGACCAAACAAACGCCCAGGCATCGGTGTAACGCTCGGGGATCTGGGACAAGCTGATCGCGGTTAAGTCGATGCCTTCGTCGCGCGCGGCGGCAATCCACAAGGCGATGGCAACGGCGACCTCGGAAGCGGCCCAAGCCAAGATGAAGCCGGTGACACTGGGCATGAAGACCACCGCCAGAACCGCTCCCAGCGCGCGGATGGCGGGTTGCACGGCTTCGGCGGCGGTTGCGGTCGCAAACTTGAAGCGCAGGCGCAATAGTCCGGTCGGCGTTGCCCGGATCGAAAGCAACGAGACCACGCAATAGCCAAAGGTCAGAGCATAAAGATCAGCGGGCAAAGGCAGCCAGAGCGCGGCTGACATCACCACTACCCCCGCCGCAACCGTTCCCATCACCACCGAGAGGACATCCAGCGCGATCGCAAACCCGGTCGCCTGCCGCACCGCCTCTGGATCGGGAGCCTCGGGTGTGCCTGTGCCATTAGCCCCCCACCGCACAATGAACTGCCACGTCTGAAAGCTCGCAAAGCCCGTAATCGCCTGGCCCAGAGCCACGATCAGAGCGAAATGGCCAAAGCTCTCCAGACCCAGCGTGTGCGTCGCCAAATAGATGTAGACGAGGCTCATACCTGCGTTGAACCCGCGCCCGCCCAGCAGCCAGCCTATGTTGGAAAAGAGACGCTTCATCGGGTCGCAACAGCGCAGGCTTACGCGCCGGTCTGGTCGCCTTCTCGTCGTTTCAGGATCTTTTCTGTCACCGCAAAGGTGCGCTCATTGTCGACGTCGATCGCGAAATGGCCATCGCTGAGCTCTACTGGCACAAGCTTGAAGCCAAAGCGCTTGGAAACTTGTTCGAACAGCTTTTCCTTGGAGCCTGTGCCGAAGCGAAAACGCAGGAGGTTCATCAGACCGAACGCCTTGATGATACGGCGCGGGAATTTCACGAACTGGCCGCCCTCTCGCATGATTTCCGCCGCACTCAAGGCCTTGGCGCTGCCGATCCAGTACATGTTGCAATTGGAAAAGCCGCCATCGCGAAACTCGTAAAACCTCTTCTGGCCTTCCGGATCAGCCGCTTGCACATCTTCCTTGCGGGCCAGCCCAGCGGCGCCGCCGGCTTCGGCCAAAAGGCATTTGCCGATAAACTCCGAGTAGCCCTCAGGCGTGACCAGGCAGTTGTCGGCGGTGGTGATGAGCAGCGGAAAGTCCGCGTCCTCGGCCCCGGAAAAGACGCTGTCGACGATGTTGAACTTGCCTTGCGCAAAGCTCAGACGGCCCTCTTCGATCAGCTTGGCGATGCCTGGTTGCGCGGCGATTTCGTCAGGCTCGTGCGCGATGATCCGGATGGTGGCGACCTCAGAACACGCGGCGACGGCATCGACGACGCGCGCAACCATGGGCACGCCGTTCACCGGGACAACGGCCTTCTGCGCAACGCCCGCGCGCTCGGCGAGGGGATCGAGCACGCCCGATCGCTTTCCCGCCATGATGAGCGCTGTAACTTTTGTGTAATGTGTCATGGCGCCAGCCTCTACTCCCAAATTTGGGCCAAATCAAAGCAAGGAATGGTGCCTCTTGTGCAACAAATGGTCGCAAGGCCCCGCTTGGGCGGCTAGCCTTGTGGCCATGCGCGTCATCTTCTCACGCAAGGGCTTTGATACCAGTGCAGGCGGCGGGCCATCGCCCATTGTGGACGGCGCGCCTGTAAGCCTGCCCATCCCCGACACGAAAGGCCTTTCACGCACGACCTATGGTGATTTGAGGCTGGGTGCGTGTGCATCCAAAGCCAGTCGTGGGCGCGTGGATGCGGGCGACCTATGCCACCACGACCCGATGTTCCTCGATGATGGTACTTGCGCCTTTGGCCAGACAGGCGCTGCGCAAACGCATCTGGAGCGGCAGGGCGT
>JBCBYM010000011.1:0-34263 GCA_039815865.1 Pseudomonadota bacterium | reverse complement strand
CCTCCTGGACCAAAGGCGAGCTGGTCAAGGTCGCGCTCGATCTCGGCCTCAAGGGCGTGACAGCCCAAAGCGTGGAAGCGCGGATGGACGCGCTCATCGCACAAGGCAAAATGCTCGAAGGGGCGACCACGCGGCTCGACAAGGCTGTCGAGAAATTTACCACGCCCGAACATCAGAAGATTGAGCGCGCGGTGCTGAACAACGTTGCGGCGGGGAAAGACGCCAGTCCCGCAATGGTTGAAGCGAGCGAGGCTCCAGGACGCCTCAGAGAGGTTTCCGGGGAACACGATCTCAACGCAGAACAAATAGCGGCGGGCACGCTTGCACTGTCGAGCGATGATCGCACAATCGTTATTCAAGGGGTCGCGGGCGCCGGGAAGACCACCTTGATTTCAGCCATCGCCAGCCTTGCGCATCAAGAGGGGAGGGAGGTGATCGGGCTCTCGTTCGCCAACAAGATGGTCAGCGACCTTCGCAACGACACTCAAATCCGAAAACCCGGCGGCGAACTGGTTCGGGGCGGGATCGAAGCCAAGACCGTTTCGTCCTTCGTCAACGGGCATCTGCGCGGCGCGCTGCACGGATCAGGGCCGCAATACGAAGCCTCGAAAGAGGCTTTGCACGGCAAGATCCTTGTGCTCGACGAAGCCTCGCTTGTCGCCAACAAGCCGATGAACGACCTTCTCACGATCGCCAATAAGATGGGCGTCGATAAGCTGATTATGATTGGCGATCGAGCGCAGCTGCAGCCGATCGAGGCGGGCAAAAGCTTCGCGCTGATCCAGGCCGACAATCCCGCCATGGCGCGGCTCGACACCAGCCTGCGGCAACGCACCGAGCATATGAAGGAGGCCGCCGGGCTCGCGCGCGCGGGCCAGTTCAGGGAGAGCTTTGCATCTCTTGGCGATCGCGTCGTCGAAGCGGGCGCGGATCACATCGAGAAAACCGCCGACACCTGGCTCGCGCTGCCGCAGGGCGAGCGCGACCGCACCGCGATCTATTCATCGGGGCGCGATGCGCGCGCCTCGCTCAATCGCCTGGTGCAGGATGGTTTGCGCGCAGAAGGGGTGGTGAAGGGCGAGAGCTTGGCGCTCACCACTTTGCTCCCGGCCCATGCAACGCGCGAGGAACTGCGTTACGCCGGTTCCTACAGCAAAGGCCAGCTGCTCGAGGTCATGCGCCACGACGCGCCAGGAGCGCTTGCTCGTGGGCGCTATGATGTCGAAGGGGTGGACGAGAAGGGACGGGTGCTGCTCCGCGATGCGAACGGGAAGCTTCAGCGCTTTGACCCCTCCGGGATCGATCCGGCCGACAAGCGCGACGCGCTGCGCCTGTCCGAGAAACACAAAGAGACGATTCATGAAGGCGACAAGGTCCGCTGGACGGCCAAGGATGACAAGCGCGGCCTGATGAAATCGGAAGAAGCCAGGGTGCTTGCCATCAAGGACGGCATCGTCACCGTCGAGAACCGCAACGGCGATACGGTCGAACTGAAACAAAACGACCGGATGCTCGAGCGAATGGGGCTCGCTTATGCGCTCAATATGCACCAGGCGCAGGGCGACACGCGCGACCTGGCGATCGGTGAAATGCATTCCTCCGCGCGGCACTTGTCGAACCAGCGCTTAGCTCTCGTCATGATGACCCGCGTGCGCGACGACATCACGATCGTCACCAACGACAAAGAGCGGCTGCTCGCTCAGATCGGCCGCAATCCGGGCGATAAGACCAGCGCGCTCGAAACGCTTGGCGAGAAGCAGGTCGAGCAGCCGAGGGGCGCGGGGGCGGCGCGCCAGTTTACTCCAAAGATCCCCGCTCACTTGCGCAGCGGCGAGGACAAGCTGCCCCCGCTCCCCAATGTCGATCGCGACAGCCTGCGCGCTGTGCCGCAGATTGATCTGCCCGAACGCAATATCGAACGCAGCCGATAAGAGGTTTGAGATGACCCACGACCCGCACTCAGCCGATGAACGCACACCAATCGATGTCGGCCTCGATCTTTTAATCGCTCACCAGCATATCGTGACCGAGCTGGTTGCACTCGGCCTCGCCACTTTCGCGGTAGTGTTGATCGGATCGTTGGGCGTTGGCCTGGCACAGTTTGTGGCTTGGCTAGCCGCGCCGCTGCGCCACTCTCGAAATCAACGACATTTGCTTACGCGCCGCAGGCGAGCGCCGCGCGTCGCTGTCGGCCTTAGTTACCATTCCAACAAAGGAGACATTGATGGCATTTGACTACGAAGACGCCGGCACGTTTGGCAGCGAACGCGAGGCAAAGGACTGGGCCTTGCGAAACCGCGTCGATCTGCGCGATCTGCATATCCGCAGCGTTGGAGGCGAGCGGGTCGAGGTCGGCATTCGCAAGAGCGCCTATGACGCTCGCGAGGAATACGACAATCTCTATGGCCAGAGGAAAGACGGGTTCTGGCGGTGAGCGTTCCTGGCTAGCAGGCTCGGGGCAAAGCACGTGCGAGGCTTTGCCGCTTGTGGGCTAGATCGCCTCGACTTCGAACGCGGGTCCACCTTGCCAAGTCAGGCGATACAACGCGCCTTGCACCACCGATTGGACAACGTTCGGCCACAGCGCGGCGATGCATGTGCCCCCTTCGTGGCGCACCGATGGGTAGATAATGCCATTATGCCCTTCGCCGCGCGTCTGAGCCGCCAGCGCATTGCCCGCCGAATAGCCCTCGGCTTTGTCAGGATGTAGGGCGGGGTGATCAGGCATGTCGCGCAGATCCACAAAGACGCCTGACATGCTCGATATCATCTCGCCATATTCGACGACCGCGTCAAAGTCGCCCGCATCGGCTAACGCTTGGGTGAGGTGGTAGCCGACTTCGGCAATCGACGTCTCGACGTCCAATGCTGCATACCATGCCCCGCGACCGGCGGGATTGAAGCGGTTGGGTTCGCGCGGTTTCGCATAGGCAAAGCTGGCGTTGATGAATTTTGCGTGGGGCACACCATGAACGAGCTCGTTAGGCGACACGCCGCCCATACCCCGTTCCTCGGCAATCCGCCGCGAACTTGTTGCGCCTTCGATCTCGGCCAGCAGAGCAAGCTCGTCCTCATCGTCGACGAGCGGCGTCATGACCGCCTCGCGAAGCCGCGCGCTGCTCACTAGACGAATGGTTCGCTCGAACGCCTCCCGGATCAACGGTGGCTCGTGATTGGCCTCAGAGCCCGCCACGAAGCGCGTCGATATATTGCCGGGTCTCAAGCATTCGCGGGATCCCGCCTTCGATCATCGCGTCGATGGGCGACTTGCGGTCGAACACAGGCGCTCTGTTTTCTAGCTTGGGCCAGCGATCGGCCATGTCATTGGCGAAGAGCAGATGAAGACCTTTGAAGAGGCCAATCAGCGCCGAGGCGCGTGTGAGCTGATCCTGGCTGAGCGTTCCCTCCCAGGTGCCCGCCTTCATTCGGTCCCACGTGCTTTGCGATACGCCGAGAAGCGCTGAGCCTTCTGCATTGCTTGCGCCCCAAGCCTCGATGAGCCGCAGCATGGCCTTGACCGCGACGCCGGTGAGGCGGCCGCGGTCCTCGTCATCCGCAAAGGTCTGGATGCCGACGGGGGCGTCCGCTTCTGAAATCGCTAGGCTGGCCATATCACATCTCCTGATGCATATATGCGCATCACATGACGCAATGTCAATTGTCAGAGGACTGCCGGTGGAGGCTTGGGCTTGCTATTTACGCAGCTGGAAGGCGAAAAGTGCGCTGCCGTGCCCAATTGGCTGAAAGACTCGACGGCTGATGCGTCTAAGTAGGTGACGCTGTTCGGCTCGTTAGGCATAATCCGGGTGTCCAAGGTATCATTGCTTAAGACGCATGAGGGCCGAAAGCTTTCAGCATTCGCCGCAGATTTTCCCAAGTGCTGTACGAACGCCGTTGTGTCCCAATGAGACGGACGAGATGGTCTCAGATCATGGTCGTCAACAGCTCACAAGTCCCAGAAGACCGAGAAGCCAACATGAGACGCATAGTAAATCGCTATCGCGCAGATTACCGGCGCTCCGCGCAGATAGTTCAACTGCCATCTGAGCCATAGCTTGGGCAGAAGCAGGGTCTTATCGAGGCCGGTTTCAAGAGCGGGGCGCCAGCGGCCCGTGCGCCAGTCATCGACCGTGACGATCACGGATAAAATGGCGCAGATGAGCGCCATGATTCCGACAGCGATGTAGAGTGAGGTCCAGGCGATCAGGGCTTCGTGCTTCATGCGAGGCATCCGTGCTCAAGCTTCGGCGTCTTGATTTCTTTGCTGCTTAGAAGACAGCGGCACGGGCTTCTTCGATCCTCTTATGGTGATCGACGATCATGCCGGAAACACGCTGCGCGAGCGCCTTGCACAGTGAAAGGCGAATAGGTTCGAAATCGCCTTCGCATGCCGCGATTTCCTCGTGAAGCGTGACCACAGCCTCCACCGCCAATTCTGCGATGGTTTTGCAGGTCGGATCGAAATAGCCCTCTGCATTCTCGAGGCAGCTGAGCGCAAGTGTGGCGCGCAGCGGATTGAT
This sequence comes from Pseudomonadota bacterium, assembly GCA_039815865.1. Classification (GTDB taxonomy): domain Bacteria; phylum Pseudomonadota; class Alphaproteobacteria; order Sphingomonadales; family Sphingomonadaceae; genus Erythrobacter. The sequence goes on along the minus strand of JBCBYM010000011.1, from coordinate 29,743 downwards.
ATCCAGAAAGGCGAAGAGATCGCTAAACTCCCTTGTGCTAATCTCTCCGGATGCCAAGCGCTCATCGAAGGCGCGCGCGGTGCATTTGCGTATGACGCCTTCTTCGTAGAGGCGCGTCACGCTAACCCCTCGCTTGGCCATAACGGCCCGGATAAGCGCCGCATAATCATGCCGCGCAGTTCTCGCTTCGCTTACAGGCGATATGAGCGATCCCATGCTCATTCACTCCCATGTTTTGGTGCCACTTCCGCTCGGCACCGAATCGGCAACAACAGCCAAGGCATAGAGACGTAAACAAGCGTTTTACGAATGGGCAAGACTAATTTTTGCAATTCAAAATAATGAGGCAACAATAGCAAACCGCTTCACGCACTGCACTTTTTCCCGGAAGAGCATCGCCGACCCTGTGCTTTAAGGCAGCAAATTGCCGAGCGCTCTCGCGCGGAATCCTTACATAGACTTTGTGCTCTCCGACGAGCGACTGCAGCGCGCCAAGGTCGCTTATAGCCGGGCTTTCTGCTTCAGTTTGATGCTCGAGCGCATGGAGCAGGACATCGCTCAAAGTGGCAAAGCGGCGGCGTTGATGGCTGAGCTTGGCGATCGCATCGATCATCAAGCTCAGCGCCTTATCGTTCACGAGCAATTGATGCACCGCAGGTCGGCGCGGCGCAGGGCCTTGCGCATTCACAGCTCCCTCCAAGCCTCGCGAATGCGAGAATGCGTTGAGTTCCTCAGGTCTGCCCACCGATTCGCGGCGGATCGTTGTTTTCGGAGCTTATATGACCAGCCAATCGCGGGCCAGCTTCCGGGCGCGTCAGGACGGGGTCTGTGCCTGATTGCAACAGAAGTGATTAAGGCTTGGGCTGACGCGCTGACGAAAATCGACAGTGTCAATGGACAGAAGTCGGTTTGTCCACAGCCCGAAACGGGCAGGGCGTCAGCCCGCAAACGTCTGAAACCGCATGTCTGGACGTTTTTGTCTGTGCAGCTGGATTGAGACCTCACCGGTTTCGCCGCTCAATGATCCTCGGCGCCGCTGATGGCTCCGAGACAAAACATTGAAAGGCAACGCTCATGACCACACTGACGACCACCAAGCCAAGCACACGCAGCGACAAGCTTATGTTGCTCGCTGCGGCGCTCGCTTTCGCCTGCCTTGCGGCCACCGCCGCCATGGCCGGCACCGACACCACGTTCGACACCGCGCTCACGACCTTCACCAACTTCCTCGAAGGCTCGGGTGGTAAGATCATCACCGTCCTTTCGCTTGCTGGCGGGATCGTAGCTCTGGCCTCGGGCCGGTTCTCGATGGGCCAGATCGCCATTCCGGTCGGTGTCGGCGTTGGCGCGGGCACCGGTGTGCCGATCGTCACCTCGACGGTGACGGCCACGATCTGATCATCCGATCCGATCTTCTCCAACGGGCGGCGCGCGGTTCCTCTCTTCGCAGATGACGAGCGCCTCCCATTCCTGGCGGAGCTGACTTTTGGACCTCTATTCCATCCCAAAGCATCTCGATGATCCCGAGTTGATCGGGTTCTGGACGCTCGATGAATTCCTCGTGATGGTGATCCCTTTCGCCTGGGGCATTCTCGCTCAGCATATTGTCATCGGCCTTATTGGGGCCATTGCTGCGTGGTTTGGGTATCGCAAACTTAAAGCCGGGCGCTCGATGTATTGGGTGTTGCATTTGGGTTACTGGCATCTGCCAGGGGAATTTTTTGGTCTGAAAGTCGCTCCGCCCTCTCACTTGCGCGTGATGGCGGGCTGACATGGAACTTTCTCTTGCTCATGAAGCGTCGCAAAGGACGCTCAAACAGCGCAATCTCTTGGCGCTTATCTGCATCGTGCTCGGCATTCTGGTCGTGGTGATGTTCACCGCCGCAGCCACCCGCGACCGCGAGATCGTGCTGCAGCCAATCCTGCCCAGTCAGATGGCGCTCAGCTCTTCAGCCGTGACGCCTGAATATCTTGAAGCGGTGACCCGGGATACAGCGCAGCTGGCGCTCAACCGCTCGCCCGAGACCCTGCAATACTGGCTCGATGGGCTTGTCGCGATCGCCGCGCCCGAAAGCCGCGGCGCGCTCAAAGCCGATCTGATGCGCATCATGGAGGAGCAGCAGGGCTCGCAGGTCACGCAGTTCGTGACGATCGACTGGATCAAGACCGACCCTGAGGCCCTCACGAGCCAGGTGGGCGGTGTGCTTCACACCATCGTCGGCTCGCGCAATGTGCGCCGCGAGCACAAGATTTTCGAGTTCCGCTGGAAATACACCGGCGTCTCGCTGCGCCTCAAAGGCTTTGGCGTGGTCGTCAAAGAAGGGGACGCGCCATGAGCACGATACTCTCCTCCGTGATGATCGCGAGCGGCGCGCTTCTCGCTTCGCGGATCGATTGCGAGGCCCTCCGGCTGAGCGGCGGCGCCATGATTGTCGGCTCGCTTGTAATCGCAGCGTCTCCAGCGGCTGCGCAGGAACATATCTTGGCGGTCGATAACGGCGAGGTGCGCTGCAAGGCGTCGAAATCCGACCTCACGCGCATTGCGCTCAAGGACGACCAGTTCATCGCCGTCTCGCGCGTCCAGTCGGGCGTGCCGGGCGAAGACTTTTCGATTGTGCATGAGCCCACGCGCGGCGATCTCTATCTCTCGGTCCCGCAAGGCTACGCCAAGCCCAACATTTCGTTCTTCGGGACCACCAAGAAGGGGTTTGTCTACAGGTTTGACTGCCGCGTCAGCGGGGAGGGCGCGCTGCAGGTCTTCGTCGCGAATGCTGATATCGAGAACCCGCAGCCGCCTGCAGAAACACTCCAAGCTAACGCGCCTCTCGAGACTCAGGCTGTCGGTCTGGTGCGCGCCATGTTCGAGCAGCGCCCCGTCACCGGCTTTGACATCAGCGATGCGGCGCGTGCGCCGGTCAACGTCGGCACCCTCAAGGTTCAGCTGATCACGCAATATCGCAGCCCGACGATCACGGGCAAAGTGCTTCGCATCGAAAACACCGGAGACGCGCCGCTCATTCTTAATGAGCAGCTGATCGCGGGCGACGCCGCCATCGCGGTCACCATCTCCAATCCGAATCTTGAACGCGGGCAGGCCACCGCCGCCTATGTCGTGGTGCCCTCTAAAAGAGGAGACCCACAGTGAACCCCAAGAACTTCCTCAAGCGCAATCCCAAGAACCTCGATAGCGCCAAACCCGATCAGCACGATACACTCGATGCGGGCGGATCGATTGCTGAAAACTGTCGGACCCAAAAACGCCAGAAGATGCTGATGTTCGGACTGGGCGGAGTGATCGCCATCGCTGGCGCGATGTATGTCCTCGACACCGAAGAGGTGGTCGACGAGGCTATGGCGGATGGCACCGAGACCACGATCTCGACCGATGTGATCCTCAACCGGCAACGCGTCGATCAGGAATATTTTGCGCTCTATGAAGGCGAGATCAACTCGCACGGCGAGCGTCTCAAGGGTGTCGAGGCGCAGGCGGGACAGGTCCAGGAATTGCAGTCGCAGGTCGCGGCTTTGCGCGGCGAAAACGCCGCCATGGCCCGAGACGGACAGCGGGTGCTTGAAGCCTATGAGCGCGAGAACCAGCAGCTGCGCCAACAGATCAGTCAAGCGAACGCCCGGCCAACCAAGCCGGGTCCGGTTGCCGCCGCGCAAGCTTTGGGGGTCCCCCAAGCCCAAAGCGCAGGCCAACGGCCTGGCGCGGCGGCACCCACACCGGCCCGGCGCGGCAATGAGATCGAGATGGTCTCCTTGACCCCGGAAGCGGGAACTGCCTCGCGGATCGATCCCTCGCAGGCGCCAGCGGTCTACACGGATTCGCCCAACTATCTTCCGCCCAATTCGATTGCGAAGGCGACCGTCGTGGTGGGAGTGGATGCGACCACCAACACACGCAGCCAGAGCGATCCCCTTCCGGTCCTGCTGCGCGTTACCGGTCCTGCCCGCTCAGTCTATGGCGATGGGAAGCTGCTCGCGACCCGCGTTCAAGGCTGCATGGTTAATGGCGCCGCCTATGGCGATCTTTCGAGCGAGAAGGTTTACGTCAAGTTGCAGCGCATGACCTGCGCGCAGCCGGGCGGGCGGTTCGCGGTCTCCGAGGTAAAGGGGTTCATCGCTTTCGGCGGCAAGGTCGGCGTGCGCGGGCGGGTGGTCAGCCGCGAAGGCGGTCTCACCACCCAGGCCTTTATCGCCGGGCTGTTCGGCGGCGTTGGCAACGCCTTTCAGGGCGCCAACCAGATCCCGCGCATCGCGAATGAACCCGTCCTGCCTTCGGCTGAGGATGTCGGCATCCAAGCGATTGGCGGCGGCGCAGCAAATGCAGGCAACACCCTTTCGGAATATCTGATCGAGCGCGCCGAACAATATCAGCCGGTGGTCGAAATGCCGACCGGCGCCGAGGTCGAGGTCGTGTTCCTCGACGGCACATTCATCAGGAATTGAGGAGCTAGTTCATGAAGAAGTTTACTCCCTTAGCCAAAGCGACCGCCGGGATCGCGGTCCTCGCCGCAGGCAGCGGGGTCGCGGTGGCAGCTGCCGCTTTGGTCTCGCCCACGGATCAAAGCGTTGCCGCAGCGCTCGCTGAGCGGCTGCCCAAGACGGAAATCACTGCGATCGATTGTGAGAACATCCAGGGCGTGTGCGAAGTCCAGGCCAAGCAGAACCTGTTCTATGTCGATGAAAGCGCACGCTATCTCATTATCGGCCGGGTCTACGATATGGAGACCAAGCAGGACCTGACCGCTGCGCGGCTGCTCGAAATGAACCCCGATATGCTTGTAGGGGGAGGTGGCGCGCGCGCGGGTGAAAGCGCGCCTCAGCCTGCATCCGGTTCGGCAAGGACAATTGACGCGCAGGTCGATCGTGCTGCGCTCGCAGCGCTTCCCAGCAGCGGCGCGGTCACGATGGGCCGCGGTTCGAAAACCCTGACCGTCTTCAGCGATTTTCGTTGCGGCTACTGCAAGCAGCTTCATGAGACGCTCGAAACGCTCGAAGTGAAAGTCGTCGTGCGGCCAATCTCGGTGCTTGGCACCCGTTCGATTTCGGAAGCTGTGATCTGTTCGCCGGACAAAAAACGTGCGGTCAATCAAGCTTACGACGGTGGGTCGATTACCACTGGAGGCGACTGCGATACGTCGGGCCTCGATGCTAATGAAGCGTTTGCCAAGGCGCATGGCTTCACCGGCACGCCGGTCATCGTGCGCGAGGATGGCGCCGTGGTTCACGGTTACCGCTCGCGCGACTTCCTCGAAAGCTGGATCGAAGGAGACGCCTCATGAGGCTTACTCCGGCAATCACCTGTGCAGTCCTTGCCGCTGGGCTTGGCGGATGCACGACTTTCGGCACCAATGTGAATGGCAGTTTCCGCTGCGATGCGCCCGATGGCGTCTGCGCGCCCTCCACTGTGATCGACGACAACGCCCTGGCACGGATCGAAGAGACCAGCTCGACCGATCTGCTCAACCCCGCTGGCCCTTATCCCATGGATGACGGCATCGACACGCCGGTCCACACCATCGCGGCTGCGAACGCTTCACCGGTCGCGCGCGCTGCGCCGAGCTATGAGCTCTCGATCGTCTTCCCCGGCTACACCGACGCTACGGGAACGGAACATGCGCGCCGCGTGGTGCGCATTGAAGCGGGTTTGCCAGGTCGGGGTGATGCGATGGACGCGATGGCGAGCCGAGGCTCTCAGCCGTCACGCAATCGCGGGCTGTTGGCGGCCGCTGAAAGCGCACCGTCTTTGCTGGCGATCGCGCCGGGTGCTCTCGCTGACCCCGTTTCGCCGACTGCGGAGCAGCCCATCCCGCAAGTCGCCGCGGCACAAGAGCCCAATCCTCTCGAGCAAATCGAGGATGAGGTGAAGGAGCAGCTTGCCGCGCAACTACAGGCGCGCCGCCGAGCCACCTCCTTTCCCGGCATTGTGGAGTAGCGCGCGATGGGCAGTCTTCTCAGCAATATCGTCATTCTCGTGGTGGGCGATGATTGCCAGCCCGAGAAAGCCGCACGGCCCGCCGAAGTCCCGATGCTCTCGCATTATCTGGGCTATCGCTCGTTCGACGAAGAGAAGCGGATCTTCCATCAGACCCGCTCCAAGGGCTTTATTCTCGAGCTCGCTCCGCTGGTGGGCGCGAATGATCGGGTGAGCGACATTATCGGCTCGCTGGTCTCGGACATTCTGCTGCCCGGGACTCGGTTCAGCGTGACCAACTATGCCAGCCCGCGGGTCGCCGAAAAGCTGCAGGCCTGGGCGCTGCCGCGCTTCAAAGCCTCGGGCGTCTTCCAGACGCTGGCGCGCCACCGGCTCGACAAGCTCACAAATGGGGCCTGGTCGACGCTGGCAAGCGATGGCCCGTTCTTCGTGCGCAATTTCCGGGTCATCCTGTCGGTCGGAGTGACCGAGGGCTCTGCGCTATCGAGCGAAGAGCTGCTGACCATGCGCGATGGGATCATTTCGGCGCTGGAATCGATCGATGTCCCGGTGAAGGAGTACGAGCCGACCGATCTCATCAAGCTGTTCGATGAGATGCTCGCGCCTTCCACCGGCGCGGGTGATGAAGTGCCGGGCTACAACCGCTTCGATCCGATCAATGAACAATGCGTGCGCCGCGATCTCATCACCCATGTCGAAAAGGATCGCCTCGTGCTCGACGCTCAGTCTTTGCGTCCGACTGGTTCTACGCACGAGGGCGTCCCCGAAATGAAGGACTTTGTGCCCGAACGCTTCGATATCCGCACGATGGCGGTGCGCAACTTTCCCGATCGCTGGGCGCCCTGGGACACGCAGAAGATGATCGGTGATATCTTCAATCCCAAATTGTGCCTGCCATGCCCGGTCCTCCAAACGATCTGCGGCATCATTCCGAGCCAGGAGGCTTCCGAAGGCAAAGCGGGCTACAAATTCGCGCGCACCAGTTCGCTTGCGGAAGGCAAGGGCGTGAAGCTTGTGCCTAAACTGCGGACCGAAGCGAGCGAATGGGAGTTTGTGGCTGACCGCGTCAAGCAGGGCGAGAAGCTCGTTCAATGCTATTACGCCGTGACGATCCTGTCTCCCAAGGGAAGGGGCGAGCCCTGCGAGCGCACGCTGAAGGCGCTCTACAAGGCAAGCGGGTGGGATCTGATCGACGAGACCCATATCCAGCTCCCGGCCTTTATGGCGCATTTTCCACTCATGCTCGCCGATGGCCTCGACCATGATCTGAAGCGCATGAAGCGTTTGCGCACGATGCGCTCGGCCAATGTCGCCGCGATCGCGCCGATCCAGGGCGAATATGTCGGCGGCAACATCCCGCATTGCCTCTTTATCGGCCGCCGTGGTCAGCCGCAATTCTGGTCGCCGTTTCAGAACTCGGCCGGCAACCACAATGTCGCGATCGCGGGCAAGTCCGGCTCTGGCAAATCGGTGCTGCTCCAGGATCTGACCGCGAGCTTTGCAGGCGTCGGGGCCAAGACCATCGTGATCGATGATGGGCGTAGCTTTGAACATATGGCAAAGGCGCTCGGCGGCACATTCACCGAGTTCAAGCTGTCCTCGGGCATCTCGATCAATCCCTTCCGGATGATTGATGAGAAGCTTGCCCAAGGCGATGATGATTACCTCGTCGATTGCCTCGCCATGCTCAAATCGATCATTTCGCAAATGGCGCGCAACGAAACCCGCCTCAACGATACGGAGCGCGGGCTGATCGACCAAGCGGTGAACGCGGTGTGGGACGCGCATGCGCGTGACGGGACCGTCGACCATGTGATCGACGCGCTCAAGGGAGCTGAGCATCCTTACGCCTACGATCTCGCGACCTCGCTTCTGCCCTTTGCGGCAAGCGGAACCTTCGGCCAGTTCTTCCTCGGCGATGCCAATCTCGATCTGTCGGCTGATCTCACCGTGTTCGAATTGTCGGACCTTGCGACGCGAGAAGAGCTGCGCGGCGTGGTCCTGACCTCGATCATGTTCATCGCTTCGCAGGTGATGCGTAGGATGGACCGCGCCATCCCGAAACCGCTGATCATCGATGAGGCCTGGCAGATGCTGAAGGGCGGGGCGATGGCGGACTTTGTCGAGACCTATTCGCGCACCTGCCGCAAATATGGCGGTTCGCTCATCACCGCGACCCAATCGATCCACGATTACTACAAATCGGAAGGCTCACGCGCCGCGCTCGAAAATTCCGACTGGTTCCTGATCCTTCAGCAGAAGGGCGAGACGATTTCGGATTTCCGAAACTCGGATCGCTTCGAGATGGACGGGATGACCGAAGCGCTGCTGCGCAGCCTCAAGCGCAACGGCATCGACTATTCGGATATCTTTATCCGCGGCCCCGACACCGAAAGCGTTGGGCGTCTCGTGCTCGATCGGTTCTCGGGCACGCTCTATTCTTCGAGCCCCGAGGTCTTCGCCGAGATCGAGGATCTCGTCCATTGCGGCTGCACGATGCAGGAAGCGATCGAAGCGGTCGCCTTCCCCGATGTCGCGCCCCTGCGGGAGGCGGCAGAATGAGCGCCCTGCTTCATCAGCCGGCCCACGCAAGCCACAAAGAACGCAGGCAGGACGCGCTGCTTGTGGGTCTCCGGCTTGCTGGTTGGCTCGCAACGAGCGTGATGGCGACGTTGGGCGTGGCGACGTTGTTCTTCTGGCTGCTCGGCAATTTCACGCTGCCTGGCACAATGCTTCAGCTCGACAATCTCGCCTCGCGCTATCTCGAAGCCGATGCGGCGCGACGAGCCCAGTTTCACACGATCATCTGCACCGTTCTCGGGCTCTCCTTTGCTCTCATCGCCTTTTTCCGGCGCGCAAGCCTTCGCGCTGCCTTTGACGTCACGGGAGGTGACGATGACTGATCTGTTCGAGAGTGCTGGCATGGAACTCAAGACCGACCCGCCCAGAGACGATCGACGGCTCGTCGCAACCCGCCGCTTTGTTGGAATGACGCTGCGCGAAATCTTGCTGCTTTTGGGCGCCATTGCGATCTTCATTTGGGGAGCTTGGGTCACCAAGAACCTCCTCGCGGAAGAAAGCGGCGAGCCGGAATTTGTCCAGCTCCAGCTTCAAGGGATCATCAGCGAATATCTGACCGCTCAGGCGCGTTCAAGCGCGGACGAGCAGACCGCTGCGCAGCAAACCTCAGTCTTTATGACAACGCTCGATCAGACGGTCGCTGGACTCGCCGAAAGCGGCAAGGTCGTGCTGGTCCACGAAGCGGTGATTGGCGGCGACATTCCCGATGTGACCGAAAGCGTGAAGGCGGCAGTCTACGCCACAGTGCCGCGTCCCCAGATCGCGCAGGCGCCAAGCGCGGCTCAGCCATCGCAAAGAGCGCGAGTGCAGGGCGAAATGCAGGCCTTCATGGCATCGAATGAGGAAGGCGAGGGCGATGGCGCGCGCTAAGACCCAACGGCTTTCGAGCAACGGCAAGCTTCTTGCGGTCGCCGCTTTGTGCGGTGTGTTCGGCGCGGTCAGCGCGCTCGATAAATGGTCGAAAACCCATGCCCTGATGATCAACGCGACGGACTCGCTGCCCAATTGGGCCTTCCTCGTTGAGAGTGGCGGGTTCCCCAATCGCGGGGAAGTTGTGGTCTTTCACCCCGGCCATGATCCCGTGACGCTGAAGTATTTTGGTGAGGAGCCGGAAGCCTTTGCCAAGATCGCGTTCGGTGTGCCCGGCGATGTCGTCGCGCGCGAAGGCGGCGATGTGCTGGTCAATGGCCAGCGCGTGGCATCTCTCAAACCTCTGACCAAAAACGGCGATCCGCTGACCAAAGGACCTGTAGGCATCGTACCTGAAGGCTGCGTCTTTGCGGCGACCCCCCATAAGGATGGGTTCGACAGCCGCTATGCGCATATCGGTTTTGTGTGCCGTGACCGTCTGGTCGGCACCGGGCAGCCGATCCTGTGACGCGTCGGCTTGTTTGTGTCGCGCTTTTGGCGCTGGGCGCTTCGGCCAGTGCATCGCCGTCTCCGATGGCGCAGGCGGTGGACCATGGCCAAATGGGTCAGACCTGGCCGGTGATCGAGCCTGATCTCATGTCGGTCATCAAGACGCAGCTCGATCGGGCTGAGGCCACCGGCAAGCTCGATGAGCTCAACGAGCGGTTCGCGGCGCGGGTGAAGCAGCGGGTGATGCGCCCGGTTCCTGTCAGCGGCATTTCGCGCGCCGAGGTCACTCGCAGTTGGGAGTTCGATCCCGCCATTGTCGTCGAGAACGACATTCGCGATCACCGGGGCAATCTGATCGCGTCTGCTGGCCAGCGTGTGAACCCGCTTGCCACTTCATTGCTGAGCAAAAGCCTCGTCTTCGTCAATGGCGATGACGCCGCTGAGGTCGAGTGGGCGCTGCAGCGCGGCTCGGACACAAGCATCAAGATCATCTTTGTCGATGGATCGCCCTTCGAACTGATGAAGGTCCATCAGCGCCGCTTCTATTTCGATCAGGGCGGCAAGCTTACTGCCCATTTCGGGATCAGTCGGACCCCTGCGCTGGTCGAACAGCAGGGCGAGGTTCTGCTCGTGACCGAGCAGGTGATTTCGCGGAAGGGGAGTGTGAAGTGAGCTGGCTCAGAGACTTGATGCCGGTGCCTCTGGCTGCGCCGGAAACTCCTGAGCTCCGCCGCGCGCGGTATCGCACTGTATGGTCGTGCGGGCTGGTTGCGGCGCTTGTCCTGTTCTTTGGCTCGCTGCGTTCCGCCATTGGTCTCTTGGCGCTGCCGCTTGTCGTGGGTGCTGCGACCTTTGCTCTCGTCCAGGGCTGGCTGTGGCTCAAAGCGAAGAACGCGGCCGACGATGCCTGGCTTTTCAGGGAGAATGACGATGTGGCGTAAGCTCCTCGCCCCGCTCGCCGCGTTGGCGGCGTTCGCTCTGGCCGTTCCAGCTGCGGCTGAAGGACTGCCATCGGGTCCGGGTCGCTGCTCGGGCAGTTTCGTCAACCCGATCACCGATGTGTGCTGGGGCTGCATGTTCCCCCTCTCGCTTGGGTCGCTCAAGATCTGGCCGAGTTCGCGCGCCGATACCAAGAACCCCGATCTCCCGATCTGCGCCTGCGGTACGCCGGTGCCGCGTATTGGTCTCGCGATGGGCTTTTGGGAGCCGGTGCGGCTGATCGATGTCTCGACCAAGCCGTGGTGCTTTCCCAATCTCGGCGGGGTGAAACTCGATCCCGGCTTTCCGATCGGCAACGGCTATGCCTCGAACGTATCGCAAATCGGCGGTCAGTCGCAGATGACCGCCAAGTACCACGTTCACTATTACATCTATCCGCTGCTCTATTGGCTCGAAGTGGTCACCGATTTTCTGTGCCTCGAAGCAAGCTCGTTCGATGTCGCCTATATGAGCGAGATCGATCCGCTGTGGCAGGACGATGAACTCGCTGCCTTGCTCAATCCCGAAGCGGCTTTGTTCACCTCGCCCATCGCGCAGGCCGCCTGCTCGGCCGATTGCATCGCCGCGACCGCCACGCTGCCGATTGATCAGCTCTTCTGGTGCTCGGGGTGCCAGGGCCCGATGTATCCGATGAACGGCAATATCGGGGCTAATATCGGCATCAAGCAATCCTCGCGCCTCGCCGCGGAACGCATGGTTTTCAAGATGCACCGCCAGGGCCTCGCATGGGGCACGAGCGGCCCCAAGGCTCTGTGCTCCAAATATATCATGCCGATCCTCAAAAAGAGCCAGTACCGGCTCCAGCAGGTCAACCCGACCCCGATGGTGAGCGGACGCGAGGCGTGCTCGCCGATCGGCGCGACCACGATCCTGCCCAAATCCGGACAGGTTTATCCGGTCAAGGGCGAGGACGTCGGTTTCCTGCTGTGGCGCAAACGCAATTGCTGCGTGCTGTGACGGGAGGGCGGATATGAAACTCAAACTCGTTCTGGGAGCCGCCGCGCTGACCGCCCTCGGCGGTGTGACAATCGTCTTTGCGCAAAGTGTGGAAGGCTTCGACCCGCAGGCGATCGAAGCGCGCGCGGATGAGTTTCGCGAGGATGCGCAGGCCCTGTTCGACTACGCCATGACCAACAGCGAAGCGCATCGCGAGGAAGCCGAGAGCACCGTTCAGGACGGCTATGCGGCGATCGAGGATCTCGACGTGTCCGATATCGCAGGCGGTTCGGCCAAGAACCAAGAAGCGCCGTTCGATTTTGACGAAATGGTCGCGGGCGCCAAAGCCGGCATGGCGAGCCCCAAGGGCGCGCCGCTCTTCATCGCCTTTGCCAGCCTCTCCATGCCCGAAGAGGCCCTGTCGCAAATGATCGCGGACACGACCAAAGCGGGCGGGGTGGTCGTGTTTCGAGGCTTTGCGGCGGGCAACCCGCAGGACTTCATCACCGGCATTTGCAAGGTCGTCGACCAAGCGGGCGCAAGCAATGTCGCGATCGATCCGCGCCTGTTCCGCTTCTTCGGCGTGGACCGGGTGCCGACCTATGTCGCGCTCTCGAGTACCTTTGAACCCTGCGACCAGCTGGATTGCGTCACCGCGCCGCCGCCGCATGACCGGATCGCAGGCAATGTCAGCGTTGCTTACGTGCTTGAGACCTTTGCCGATGCCAAAGGTCCGGGCGCGCCGGTTTCGCGCCTCGCTCTTTCGAACATTCGGGGGACGCGATGAATGGCGCGCGGCTCCTAATTTCCTGCGCCGCTTTGCTCGCTACATGTCAACTCGCGCATGCGCAGATGACCTCATCGGACGCGCGCATTGAAGGGGAAGCATTGGGCGAGGGGGTGCGCGATAGCACGAGCGATTCCATTCTTGCGTCTGGCGCGGAAACCGACGTGCCCACCTATGGTGGCACTGATTTCCCGCACCTGGACTTTGTCGAAGACCCGGTGGGCCTGAGCACGGCCGGGGAAGCGCAGCGCTATGCTGATGACTATCAGACCGTGCTCGATCCATATCGCACCACCTTCGATCCCACCACGATCGATCTGTCTTCCGCGCAGGCGATCGAGGCCGATCCCGACACCTATCTCGGGCCTGGGGTCGCACCCGATGGTTCGTCGGGCACCTGCAATCCGCTTCCTTCAGGAAGCGGCGGAGCTCTCACCTATCTGGAAAGCTGCAACACTGATCCGGGCCAGGCGCCGACAACGCACATGTGCCGGCCGCCCTTGAGCGTGACCGCGCCGCCGGTCGAGACCGTGTCGTGCGAGGATCTGCACGATGCGGGCACCGGCACCGACGAATACGACACTTGTCCTGCTGCGCTCGCGCCCTATACCTCGGGCACGTGCGATCTTGTGTCGAGCCAATCCAACACCGTGGTCGAAGACTGCGAGAACGGTGGCGGCTACTGCGCCTACAACACCACCCACTACGTCTATGAGTGCACGGCGGGGCCGCCCAGCGCCACCTTCGACTGGGGCGCGTGTTTGGCCCCCGATGCGAGCTGCAGCAGTGCGGACATATGCGTCGATAGCGTGCCTGCCACCCGCGTGGTGAACGGCGCCGAGATCACGCTTCCGTGCTGGGAATGGGAGCGCCAATATTCGTGCGGTGGCCGACCTGCGCAAAGCGATTGCTCGTCGCTCGACGCGCGGCCGGAATGCGCGTTCAGCCATGAAGAATGCCTCAGCTATGACGCCGACGGCGTCACCTGCAACGTCTTTGACCGCTGGTATCAGTGCACGACCCCGAACACCGGTGCGCCGCCTCCTCCAGCCTATGTCTGCGGGGATGATCTCTATTGCATCGATGGCGAATGCACGAGCGTGACCCGCGAAGCCTCGACCGAATTTAAGGACGCGATGGTCGCCATGAATGTCATGGGCGAGCTGCGCGATGATTTCGATCCTGATGCGCTCAAGATCTTCAGCGGCGAGAACCTCAAATGCACCAAGAAGCTCTTTGGGCTTTCCAATTGCTGCAGCGGCAAAGGTGTTCCTCTCCTCACGCCGTTCCTGTGCAGCAGCGAAGATCGCGACGTCGATAAAAAGGACGATGCAGGGCTGTGCCACAATGTCGGCACCTATTGCTCGAGCAAGATCCTTGGCGTGTGCACCACCAAGAAGCAGTCCTATTGCTGCTACGGTTCCAAGCTCGTGCGCATCCTTAACGAGCAAGGCAAGGCCCAGCTCGGGATGGCTTGGGGCAAGCCCAAGGACCCGGACTGCGAAGGCTTTCTGATCGCGCAGTTCCAGCAGCTCGATCTGAGCCAAATGGATTTCGGCGAGGTCTATGCCGAGTTCGTGGACGCCGCCAAGCTGCCTGATGAGATCGAGATGTCGATCCAGATCCAGGAGAAGATTGAGTATTATTACACCCTTCATGGAGGTGTTTGAGCGTGGCCAGCGCCACCATCCTTCCCCTTCAAAGCGGCGATCCCTTTCCGCCCGCCCAGGTGCTCGACCTGGCCGTCAGCGTTGCGATAGGGCGCGATCTTGCCACCAGCGAGGCGGACATGCTCGCTTTGATCAAAGAATGGTTTTTGCGGCCCGCGAGCGCTTCTGAACTCAGCGCGTCGCTGGCGCGGTTGCAAGCCAAAGGCTGGATTGAGCGGACAAGCGCGACGCCGTTCGGTTTCTGTCTCACCAAAGAAGGCGTTGATGCCACCACAACCCTGTCGGGCGGCATGATCCGCATGATCGATCGCGGCCGCGGCCACTTCAAAACTGCCTTTCTTCTCCAGATGCTCGAACTCGAACAAGGGATAGACCCATGACAAAGCTTGCCATGCTCACCCTCGCCGCGCTTGCCGTGGCGGTGACCGGCCCAACGCTCGCCCAGACCTCTGCGAGCCCAGAACATGATGCGTTCTACTGCGAAGAGCGCAAACTCGGCAGCTGGTTCTATTGCAACTCGGAAAAGGCGAAGCGCGAGGAACGCGAACGCGCCGCTCGGTCCGTTCGAGCCGAACCGGCGGTCGAGCGCATGGAGGCGATCACCAAGCAGCTCGATGAATTGAAGGCGCGCGCCATTCTCGAGCCGACGCAGGGCAATATTGTCAATTATATTCGCTTCCAGCGCGAGCAACTCGACCGCGCGTCCACCTTTGCCGATGTCTGGAGCCGCGCGCTGTGGCAAAACCCCGAATTGGATTACACGCTTCAGCGCCCGGTCGGCACGCTCGCCAAACAGACATGGCTCGAAGACCGGCGCGATCAGCGCAGCGGCTCGATGGAAGCGCTGACGCAGCGTTACGGCGTCTTCTATTTCTACGCCTCGACCTGTTCAGCCTGCCGGACCTTCTCGCCGGTGATGCGCGCGCTGTCGGACCGCTACGGGCTGGAGGTCCTCGCGGTCTCGATGGATGGGGGCCCCAACGAGCATTTCCCGAACTTTGTGGTCGACCAGGGCCAGTACCAGCGCATGGGGCTCCAGGGCGGCACCGTGCCCGCGCTTGTCCTGTTCGATACGCACACCAAGCAGCCGATCCCGATCGGATACGGCGTGATGGCCGCTGACGATGTGATGCAGCGCATCTTCTCACTCACCCAGCTTGAACCAGGGAGCGACTATTGATGGCTATAGGACATAGAATTGGCGTCGCCCTTTCTGCGTTGGCTGCGGCGAGCATGGCTGCAACGCCTGTGAGCGCTGACGTTGGCGGTGAGCTCAACGACTTCTTCGATGATATGGGCGTGGCGGCCAATGTGACCGGGCCTGTGGCTTATCAGGGCCAGCAAGCGGGCTATTATTCGGGCGGGAACATCTGGACCCGTTTCCCGCAAAGACAGGTCAATCCAGTCAATCTCCAACTGCCTTCGGTCAAGGCGGGCTGCGGCGGCATTGATGTGTTTTCGGGTTCGTTTTCCTTCATCAACACCGATGAAATCGTCGCGATGTTGAAGGCCACCGCCAACAATGCGCTCGGCTTCGCCTTTCAGCTCGCGATCAAATCGATCAGCCCGCAAATCGCCGCGACCATCGAAGAGATGGCGCAGAAGGCCCAGCAGATGAACCAGTTCAATATGAACAGCTGCGAGGTGGCGCAGAACCTTGTTGGCGGTCTGTGGGGCAAGTCCGACCGCATGTCCTCGGAGATCTGTAAATCGGTCGGAAACAGTCAGGGGCTGTTTTCCGATTGGGCCAAAAGCCGCCATGAATGCGGGACCGGTGGCCAGCGATCTTCGACGATCCAGGCTAACAGCGATCCGACCATTCCGGCTGAAAGCTACAATTTCACCTGGGAAATGCTCAGCGACAGCTATCCGAGCTTCTCGGTCGAGTTCCGCGAATATCTCATGACCTTTGTCGGCACGGTCATCTTCTATCAGGACGGCGATCCGAGCGGGAAGAGTGGCTTCCAGTTCGTCGGCAACGCCAACAGCGATCTGCTTACCGCGCTGCTGGATGGCGGCAGCGCAGTCGAAATCCTCGACTGCGACACGCCCAACAAGTGCCTCAATCCAACCAAGCAAACCCTCACGATATCGAGCTCCGAGGCGCTGAAGCCGCGCGTGCGGGCCATGATCGAAGGGATCAACACCAAGATCCGCACCAACGCGGCTCTCTCGGGCGATGAGATCGGCTTGCTCGGCGCGACCACCATTCCGCTCTACAAGATCATGACCGTCAACGCGGCGGCCACCCTGGGCGGCATGACCGGCAATGATATGAACGAGCTTGCTGAAGTCGTCGCGGTCGATTTGCTCGAGACGCTCGCGCAGCAGCACTATAATCTGGCGATCCGCGGGGTTGGCTCGTTTCAGAACGGGCAGGAAGACGCGGTCGAGCAATGGCGCGAGCAGATCGCGGTCGCCGGCGAGGTCTTGCGGGATAATTCGGAAAAGATGACTGCGCGCCTCAGCCGCACGCAGATGATCGTCGAGCGCGCGGTCTTCCTTGAAAGCACTTTGCGCAACAATCTCTCTCCGCAAATGTCGGCGGCGCTTTCGTTCAGCACTGCGTTGTCGAACCAGGGCATTCAATAGGGGCGAGTGGCGATGCTCGAGATCTTCACCACTGGCGGCGGCGAATACATCGTCAACGTCTTCAACGCGGTGAGCGCCTGGACCGGGGGAGGGGGCTTTCGCGCGCTGATCCGCGTCGTGATGGTGATGGGCTTAATTTACAGCTTACTGGTCGTCGCCTTCAGCCTCAACTGGCGCGCTTGGCTCAACTGGTTCCTTGGCGCGACTTTGATGTTTGGCGCGCTGATCGTTCCGACCACCACGGTAAAGGTGACCGATCGGCTCAATCCCTCTCTGGTGCCCGCCACGGTTGCGAACGTGCCGGTGGGTCTGGGGCTGATAGCCTCGATCAGCTCGACCGCAGGCGATTGGCTGACCCGCACCGCCGAGACCGTGTTTGTGATGCCAGGTTCGCTGCAAATGTCGAACAACGGCATCATCTATGGCGCGAGACTGTGGGATCGCACGCGCGACTTCCAAATCAAGGATCCGCGCATCAGCGCCAATCTCGACGAATATTTCCGCCAGTGCCTGTTCTACGACATCCTGCTGGGCTTCGAAGACTTCGAGACGATCGCGAATTCCGACAACATCCTTGTTGATATGGGCCCGGGTTCGCCCGCCCGGGCCATGACCCAGATTCCGGTGTCCGGACCTTCCACCATCGTTACCTGCCAGGCCGGATACACCGAATTGCAAACCGCGATCGCGGCCTACACCGAGTTGGGTCTTGAGGAAGAGGGGCGCAAGCTGTTTCCCGGTCTCACGCCCGTGGCTGCCAAAGCCAAACTGGTCGCCGATCTGCCGGTGATCGCAGGCCACTTTCATGGCAGCTCGCAGAGCGCGCAGCAGGTCTTCCAGCAGCGCTCGCTCGTCGATGCGTTCCTGCAGGCCCGTGCGAACCTATCCGCCGCCGATGGCGACACCTTTGCCATGCTGCGTGCGGAGGAACAGGCGCGCAACACCTATTCCTCGATTGCGCAGCAGGCGATGACCTGGGTGCCGCTGCTCAACATCGTGCTGACGGTTGTGTTCTACGCGATGTTCCCGGTGATCTTTCCGCTTTTCCTTTTTCCGCGAACCGGGGTCACGGCCCTCAAAGGCTATGTCACGGGCTTTTTTTATCTCGCCGCATGGGGACCGCTTTATGTCGTCCTGCACATGTTCATCATGGACCGCGCGGCGGACTCGCTCAACGCAACTGCGCCGGGCGGCATCACCATGGCCGGCATGGCGGGCATCGACGCGGTCAACGCCGATACCGCGACCATTGCCGGCTTTCTGATGATGTCGATCCCGTTCCTCGCCGCCGGCATGGCGCGCGGGGCGATGGCGGTCTCAAGCCAGGCGACCTCGATGCTTGCGCCCGCGCAGGCCGCCGCCGAAGCGGCCGCCGTCGAGCGCACCACCGGCAATTATTCCTATGGCAATGAGAGCTTCATGAACCTCTCAAGCTTCAACAGGCAGTCGAACCAGTGGAACACCGCGCCGTCCTACACCGGCGGCGCGGCCATGATGAGCACGGTCAACGACAACGGCACCTTCACCAAGCGCACCGCCGATGGCTCGACCGTGTTCGACACATCGCCTGGTATGAGCCGTCTCGCCTTTGGCGCCTCGCTCAGCCAGTTTAACAATTCCGAGCGCCAGCAAACACTCTCCGAGCTGGAAACCGCGCGCTCGACGCTCAGCGAGGAGCGTTCGCGCGCTCTGTCTTTCCTTGATCGCACGTCTGGCCGCCAGACGAGCGGCGTGCGCAATTCGAGCGGAACGGAGAGCACAGCCGGATTCCGCTCAGGCGAAAACCTGCAGCGCTTCGATAATCAGTCGCTGGATTCACGCGATGGGGTCAGCGAGAGTGATCGGGTCACAAGCTCACAGGGCAATCAGCAGACGAACACTGATCGCCTTGAAACGACGCGATCAGGCAGTGCTGGGCTTTCTGGGGCCGTCGGAAGAGGCAATTCCCAGGGAACTCAAGGCCGAGGTTCAGGCGCTGGCCTCAATGGAGGTGTGAACGCTGGCGTAAGTGGTGGGCGGCTCCGCACTGACAGCGTCACGACGGGCGGCGAACGCGTTGCATCCAAAGGCTTTGATTCTTCGACGTCTGATAATCGTTCCAACGGGTCGAATGCCACGCAAGACGCTGGTAGCTATTCGCAGAGTGGGAGCTTCAACCGCAGCGAAGGATACTCTGACAACTCTTTCTCCCGCGAGCGAGCGCTCGAGGAAGTCCGTCGCATTGACGAACGCATCGCAGCAATCGATGAGCTGTCCACTTCGCTCAGCAACAACACGTCGTCGCGCGATGGCTATGGCTCGAATGTGAGCTTCGACATGAGTCAGATCGTCGCGAGCCGCTATCAGGAAAAGGCGATCGAACTGGGCATCACTGCGCCGAGCCTCGCCAGAACGGATTACACCCCGCAGGAGCAGGCCGCCTATGAACTCGTCGCCCGCGACATCATTTCGGACTATTATGATGAGCGCGTCGCTCCCTACCGGGATCTTATCCCTGACGAAGGCAGCGTGGTTAGCAACGTATCCGGCCCGGGCCAATTCAGCGAGGCGGACCTGCGCGCAAGCACGCCTCGGCGCTCGCATCGAGGCCCGCGCAACCTAGTAAGCGGTTCAAATGACGGTTCGATAGGCGAGCGGATTGATGAAGGCGCGGAAGGATTGGGTGAGCGCTATGAGAGGAATGGATCGCGCTATGGCGAGCGGCGTGAGGAGTTCGATCAGGAACGTGAAGGACTAGGTGGAGCAAGCGACAGGTTCGATGAGCGCTTCTATGATCGAGATCAAAGGCAACGCAATCGCCTGCAACGGTCCCTTCGCGGCGACGACGAGTAAGTTACCAGCTAAGAATCGCTAGGAATAGAAATGCGGCGCTCAGGATCAAGGCTAGAAGTCCTTGCCCCAAGCCACCAGCGGATTCGCTAGACGGAATGACATACTCTTCGTCGCCCGGCTTCTGCCAATACCATTCCGGGTTCACGCCACCGGACGGATCCCGCTGGGTGATAGCCTTCAGCTCAGCCGATTCAGCTGGGTTTCTATCGAAATCATCCAACTCACTTCTCCTAGATGGCTATTACCATTTAGGGGCGCCAGACACAATTACTGGCGGAATTCTTCGAAAAGACAAGGAGAGCATCGCGGCGCGCACTGGTGTCAGGTTTGGCCCGTGTGATTTGTTGCAGCACTCGAGGGGGTAGGACATGCCGAAAAGGGAGGCGCGAACCGCTTCCATAGGGCGCTCCAAAGCCTCATCCTGCCCCATTCACTGCCTCAGGCGCCAATCGGGGACGACTTGCGATGAGACTAACAGCACTCACTCAGTTGCCTCACTAAAGGCTCCGAGGCTAACCGGATAATTTCTTCTTGTATCTCTTGCAGCCTTACGAAATAACGCCGCTCCGCTTACACGGGGGCTTAGAATTGCAAAATGGTTTAGAGGCTATTGTTCTTAGGGTTACAGGCTTGGCCAAGAACTCACAGCCTTTCTCTGAAGATGAGATAGATGCCCTGGAGACATATGTTCAATATCGCGAACTTATCGAATTAGGCCTCGCCACCGGCGCGCGATTTTCCAAGAGCGGTTATCCGGGATATTTGTCGGTCCTGGTGGAAGGCAAAAATTGGTACGTCCCATGCCATCTTGCTTCCGTCTTCCCTCCCGGAGATGTTTGCTCCCAGTTAGCCGATCTCGTGGGCCTTGTGGCGCTCGACTTCGATAACGCTGTCTGCTTGAGCGGCAGCGCGACGTTTCTCGGCGAATTGGGAGCCGTCGGCGACATCGATTTTTGCGAGTATGGTGAAGCGGAAGGAGCCGCTTTGGCAAAACGCGTAGCGAGAAAAACGCGCGTCATAAAAGAGGCGGTGCTCGTTGAGTGTAAGTGCGAAGACGACGCTTATTCGGCGCCATGGGACAATTTCGAGTCGCACCTGAATGCCGCTCTGTCGTCACATTCAGAAGCAGGACATGGGAAGTCCTTCAAACTGGATTTCGTAACAAACACGACTATCGGCTTGATGCCAACGACCGTTATGGTGCTGACAATCGTAAACGCTCAGTTTGAAACAGGAAACGCGCTTCGAAGTCATCCCCTGCAGGAAGCGGTCATCTCTGGTATAAACCCGCCGAGGCTGCTCACCGAGATCGAAAACTTTGGCCGGTATGCAAGCTTTCTGATCGATGAGGCAGACGACCTGTTGCACGGCCGAACCAACAAGTCGGAAGCGGCAAGCATCATCAAGGCCCTGAAGCGAATCCTATCATATGTGTTGCTTTTGGGAGACACTCAACTAAAAGATGAAGTTATCGAAGGTTTGGGGAAAGATGTTATTGAGAGTATCGTTATAGAAGGACGCAAGGCAGAGCTTGGCGAAATGGTGCGGAAGATCGAACAGACGGATCATCCAATCGTTAACGAGACGGCGAAGCAAGTTCGTGATCTTGCCGCGCAATCGTCACCTATCGATTTCACAAAACGCGAAGTCATCGAGGCGCTCGCCAGCGTCAAGCAAATCGCCGTTTCATTGCTCGACGAATTGCAATTGGACATTCAACATTATGCAGGTTCTGCATAGCTATGGCAGATAAGCCTAAAGCCATTGAGAAACTGGCTCGCCTGGCCCCGTCAGGCCAAGCCTATCAGGAAGCAGCCGTTCAGGCCTTGTCGGATCTAGACAGCGAGAGTTTCGAGCAGCTGAAATCCAAGCTCGAAGCTGCAAAGGCGTTTTCTCGCAGTCTTCCAGCTCCCTCGAAGGAACTCGAGAAAGCGCGCGAGAGCTTACGCAACCGTCGCAAAGAGGCGTACACCCGCTTGGCGAGCCTGGCCAAAACGGCGAGGAGCCGCCGCGAGCCTGCGATGGTAGGGGGACGCAAAGCGCGGCAGCCTGGCTCGACCAGAGCCGCCTCGACGGTCACCATGCAGCAATTGATCGAAGCCGGAGCCCATTTCGGGCACCAGACCCACCGCTGGAACCCGCGCATGAAGCCGTATATTTTCGGCGCGCGCAACGGGGTTCACATCATTGACCTCTCGCAGACCGTTCCGCTCTTCGCGCGTGCGCTCGATTTCGTCGAGCAGACCGTGCGCGCAGGCGGCAAGGTCCTGTTTGTCGGCACCAAGCGTCAGGCGCAGGAGCCGATCGCCGAGGCCGCGCGCGCTTCGGGCCAGCATTTCGTTAATCACCGCTGGCTGGGCGGCATGCTCACCAACTGGAAGACGATCTCGGGCTCGATCAAGCGGCTCAAGACTCTCGAAGAGCAGCTTTCGGGCGACACGAGCGGGTTGACCAAGAAGGAAGTTCTCAATCTGACGCGTGAACGTGAGAAGCTGGAGCTTTCGCTGGGCGGTATCCGCGACATGGGCGGCGTTCCGGACGTGATGTTCGTGATCGACGCGAACAAGGAGGACCTTGCGATCAAGGAAGCCGCTGTGCTCGGCATCCCTGTGATTGGCGTGCTCGACACCAATGTCGACCCGAGTAACATCGCCTTCCCGGTTCCTGGCAATGACGATGCGAGCCGCGCGGTGCGCCTGTATTGCCAAGCGATTGGCGATGCGGCATCCGCCGGTCGCGGGCAGGCCGTGGCTCGGACCCCGATTGATGATGAGACAGAGGCAGCGGCCGCTGAACCCGCCGCTCTAGGCGGAGCTGTAGATGAGGGTCCCGAAGCTGCGGAGGGAGCCGGGTACTATTATTTGAGCGAGGCCAGTCAGGCTGAGAGCGCATAAAGGCGCTGTCAGACCAATCTGGCAGGCGAGGGCGTGCACTGGTCGAGACGGTGAATAAGGCGGCGCGATGCTCACATCGTGTTTTGGCGCTTGCGCTGTTTACCGAGCCCATTTTCCTTCTTCACAAAGTGATCGATCCCGCGCTCGATCCCCGACAGCTCGATGCGGATCTCGCGGTCGGAAACACCGTACCCTTCCTTGACGCACCTCTTGCTGCGGGTGACCGGTTCCGCGCTGATATCGAAAGCGCGTTGGCGGACCTTTGAGCCGACTTAGATGGGGCGGGTTGCGAACCGTTGCCTTGTGTCAGGGCTGGCGCAAAGAGGTCTGCACCGATGCCTTGCGCATGGAAAGGAAGACGCACCCCAGCGCGTTCCGATTGCAAAAAAGTGCGGAGCCGCTGTGGGTTTCGCAGTCGCCGAAGTTGCGGCTCTGCGCCCATTTTAGTATAGCAAAAATGTTCCTAGCGGGAGCGCGCCGCCCGTCGTTGCGAAGCTGTTGACAGCACCGCATTGCAAACACGTTCCTTTCAGCATTTTTCCAGGCTTGAAAGGCGGTTGACGGGCGACGCTTTATCCAAGCCGGGAGAAAGCTATGTTGAAGCCGAACATCCGGCCGTCCACGATCGACGGCATCAAGCGCCTAGCCAAGCAGCTCAAAAAGGACAGCGGTACGCGTCACGCCGCAGCCTTAAATGCATCAGCGATAAAAGCAGGCTACCAGAACTTCGCGCATGCTAAGAACGCGTTGGTGAACCAGTCACGCGGGCGCCCCTATCCCTTGTATCTTACGCGATACTGGCATGATCGCGACACCCATCAGATTGGACGTGAGACGCTCAGGATTGATCTTACGATACCCCTTCTCGACTTGTGTCCAAAGCGCGACTTGCACCTGTTGCGCGGGCTTGGAGGCCGTCTCGTGGCCGACGATCATATAGTGAGCGATCGTCTTAATCACTCACAATGGCGCGCGCGCGAAGAAATCTGCAAGGCGGCCCGAACGCTGCAGTTCATGGAGGCCACCGGCCTTCAACCCTCTCGTGATTTTGACGCCGCCTATCCCGACGGGGCTCACCGCAGCAAGCTGCCTGGATGCGACCATGTGACCGAATGGATCGATCCGGGCACCGGCCAATTCATCCTCGCCGACGAACCCTATCCAAAGGCGCATTTGAGTGATGAGCGTGCGCGGTGGGCGCTGACGCATAACCGCCATATCCGCGCTGCGGCGTGGCCCGGCATGTATTATCCCTACGCGACGAGCCTGTACATCGTCACCGACGCTTCGACCGGCTTCGATATCGATGGGCTGATGACCAAGATCGATCGCTTGCCAAAACCCGTGATCGCCGAAGAGTGGCCCGGCGAATCCGCGCCCGATCACTCGACCTTTCTCAGTCCGATGGCGAAGGATGCCAACAGCGTCAGGCGTGCCAAGTCGAAGGCCACAATAGTGTGTCGGCCGACCAAGTTGACCGTCCCCTATGGCGGAGCTTTTGGAAACCAGCCTCGCAAGCCGCGCGCGGCCATGCCGCTTGCCGCTCATATTCAGGCCGGGTCGATCATCAAGGCAGTGTTGAGCTCGGCCGAGAAGCCTTGGAGCGTTAACAGTCGCATGGATAAGATCCGGTCCCGGCTTGAGGACTGGATGGGCGTCGAGTTAGGCCGCAACGAACCTGAAGGCTTCGACTTCTTCGCTGTGTATTATCACGATCCAGAAGAGCATGGCCGTTACGCCGATGCAGCGAAAAGCAGCCGCGGATTGCTTGAAATCCTGAACGAGTTGAGCGCCTTGCTCCAGAAGCACTATCCCGACTGCGCGCCACTCAGGCAGGAGCTCGGCCGGATCGAGACAGCCAATCGGATCATCGAGTCGTACATCGCCGGCCAGACCAAAACGGCGTAATTCGAGGAGAGACGCTTTACGCAAAGCGCGTAAGGCGTCTCTTTGTCGCTAACCAAGTGTTCGACCGCTCATTCATTTCTTGAGATTGATCCGCCTTCCTCTTGTCAAATTGTGCCATTAAGGTCGGAGAGTGTTATTCAGGGGGAGGGGTTTATCATGCGAGCAGTATTCGGAGTCGTTTTGTCTTTTCTGACAATTATGTTGGCTGCCCTCATGCCGGCGGCGGCATCAAATCATGACGAAAAGACGATCGTTCGCGTCGCGCTTTATGAGTTTATCCCCGGGTATGACATTGATCAGCTCCAGGCCTTGCGTGTGTCGATTAAACAAGGCTTCGAGCAGGCTCATCCCCAGTATGAACTGGATATCAAACTCACTCCTAATCGCTTCGATCTCTATGACCTCGAGAAACTTGAACGGTGGCTCACCGATGAAACCGCTGATGGCTATGATGTTCTGGAAATTGACACTCTGTTGCTCGGCGAATTGGTCAACACAGGAGCCATCTCTCCCTGGGTAGACGTTGACGAGGATCAGTTTTTCTCCGCAGCGCTTGATGCTTCGAGGGTGAATGGACGCTTTTATGGAATTCCGCATCTGATGTGTGGCTATTTTCTCTTCACACGCGATGCGCAGGTTGCCGAGGCAGAAACGGTTTCGGAACTCGTGGCGGCGGCTAGGGGAGAAAACAACGACACAGTCGACCTGGTCGGCGCGTTCGAAGGGAGTTGGACTATTCCCTCCCTTTATCTTGATGCGCGAGTGGATACAGCTCCGCAGGCGGCGCCAAACGTCCTCTGGGAAGAGACGGTCGCAGCGCTTGATCCTGAGACGACATCCTCGCTTAGAACGCTTTTCAAGCTCTGCGACGCAAACGGGCTCAACGCGTGCCTTCGCGAAGAGCGATACGCTTTAACAAACGCGTCCGGTTTTTCGGGGCTCTTTGCCATGGGCTTTGCCGACAGCTTGATCGGCTATTCGGAACGCTTCCACTTTATCAAGAAAATGCCAGGTTGGGAAACCGTGAAGGTGGGCTCAGCCCCGCTGGGAGACGGCAACGCGCCGCTGATGTTTGCAGATTCCTTCGTGCTTTCCGAACGGTGCAACCGCACCGCGCAATGTCGCGACGGGGCTCGTGCCTTCGCGGACTATATGAACCAGGATGACGTCTTGGAGCCCTACCTTCTGGCCCGCGATTTAAAGGATGCCTGGGGCAGCCCGCTCCCGCCGCGCTACCTTTTGCCTGCGAAGAGATCCGCCTATGGCTTTCAAGCCATCAAGAGCGATCCGATTTACAGCGGCTTTGAGCAAGCGCAGCAGCGGGCGGTCGCCTTTCCGAACACCGGTTTTGGTCCCAATCGCAAGGCCGTTCGCGACGCCATCCTTTGTGAGATGTTTACCCAGTCCTGCTCGAATGTCGATTAGGGTTGGGATCCGCTGAAAGGTCGGCGAGACTGTCAACGGCCCGCCAAGCGCGCTTGGCCCGCTGCTAGATATCGATCTGTGCCTCAATCATCTGCGCGACGGGCGTGTAGACATCGATGTCCTGCGATTGCGTCGTAAGCGACACGATCAAGGCATAGCGCGACAGCGACTCCAAACGGCCAAGATGCGGACGTTCCTTCCACCAGCCGGACCTCGGGAAAACGCCGATCAAGTTGCAATTGCGCGCCTCGACCGCGGGCAAAGTGATCCAGTCGCGATGGATCGAACCGTGCGAGCGCCCCTTTTGTGGCCCGATAGACCAATCAAGGCTCGATCCACCATAATCCCCGTCATCGACGCGAACAGCCTTGTTCAGACGCAGGACAAACTCCTCATCGCTTTCCGTCGGTTTCTTCATGTTGAAGTCAAGACCGTGCGAGCGGTACTTGTATTTGTCTCGCCAACCCTTCTCGCCCGGCGCAGGCTCAACATAATAGGACAGCGTCGCGTTAATGGTTACCTGCGCGTTGTCCGGCAGCGCGTCCAGAGCGGCAACAGGCCAGGGCAAACGAAAGAGATGCATGTCGTTGGCGCGTTCTGAGTTTTCGCCCTGCTCGAAAGGTTGAATGGTTTGCTGCGCGATCAACGTAAGTGAGCTCGTCGCGGACTGCAGCGCTCGAGTGAAATCGGGCACTCCATAGCCGCACATACGCAGCAGATTGGCAATGTTGTCAGTGGGCGTCGCCGCCTCAGATGTGAGCTGACTGATCATCGCATCGGTCCACTGCGCTGAATGCACCAGCAGCGCTCTGATCGTTTCCGGCCAAGCGGCGGGATACGCCTCCCAGAGCCTTGCGCACATTTCGGTCGCCAACCCCGCTGCCGCGCTTGTGGCAAAATTCGCGTTCAGCAGGGCGTCCTGGGGCCGATGCCCAACCGTCAGAATCGAAAGATCATCCAGCTGCGTCGCGAAGCCTGTCTGATCAAGGGCGACATTGCCGCCTTCAAGAACGATATCGGGCTTGTTGGGCCAGCGCTGCTCTGTGGCCCAAGTGCGAGAGGAGGTCGAATACGGCGAGATCTGCCCGCGCGAGGCGACCGGTTCGAAGGTGTGGGCCAGGTCAGGGTCGGAAATCTCGTCAAGAAAGGTCGCCGCACCGACCGTCAACGCGTTCCAGGCTTGCCCGGGATCATGGATCGAATTTGTGAAATTGGCGTCAGGGTAGATGCGCCATTCATTGGGATCAGCTACATTCCCGGCGGCGACGATGCAGAGCTTCTGTTGATCGTCGCCAATGCCGAAGATGGCGTTGTCGAGCGCACCTGACCACGAGGATGGACGACCTTGATCGCGACCATCTTCGCTCGTAATGGCGAGACAGTGGACACGGAGCGCTTGCGGATCGAAGAGGGTGCTTCTGGCAATCGCTTGCTGTGTCCGTTCTCCGTAAAGGCGGGGATCGTTGTGATGTCCAGGCCGGGGGATCAGCTTCACGGATTCGATGCGAAACGGGATTTCCACCGCTGTGTCGGTTTGCAAATGCTGCGAAAGCCGGTCCCCAAAGGCGACGGTTCCACACATCCCTGTCCCGTGGCCATGATCATCGCCATTGCCCCACGCCGCATCGACGCTGTCGCAGCCCTCTATCGCAACAAGTGGCGCAAGGAGCGGATGGCCATTGTTGACACCGGTGTCGATCACGCACGCGGACACGGAAGTGTCGGGCGTAACCGCCAATCTGGGAGCGAGTTGGCCGACCCAAGCCGCCTGTTCCGCGTTGGGCATCTCAGTCCAGAACGCCGCTGTTTCCTTGGCGCGTCGAAACTCGGCAACATACGGAAGCGCCGAAAGCAGCTCGGCAAGCTCATCGGACGTCGCGTTGACCAGCAAAACTGAGCGTTCGATAAAATGAAGAGCGCCCTCTTGCACGCCAATGCCAAGCGCGCCCGCAACCGCCCGTGTCTGCGCTTCAACGTCCTCACGATTGTTTTCTTTGGCGACAAGCCAGAGTTCACACCACTCACGCGCCTCACCGGCAGGCAAGAGTTCGATCGGATCGTACCAAAAGGATTGGACGACCGCTCTGCGAATGTTTTCGATGCTCTCGACCAGCTTTTGGTGCTTGGGTCTGCCCGATTGGGTCTCCTCATCGCGGTAGCGCTGGAGCTTGTTGATCAGCCGGACATGCTTCCCGTTGGGAATGAATAGGGTCGCCCGGGTTACTGGCTGCCCCGCGTCGTTTGCGCTGTCCTGGACGTTCAGCAGTTCAATACCCGCGCCGCGATCCTCAAGGCTCGCGGTTCGCAGATCATAGCCTGGCGCGCTTTCGAGCTCTATGAACGCGCCGTCTTTTGTCGGCAGCGAGACCGCTTGGCGTTGCCCACGCTCAGCTTGCGCTGCGACCCACGCCGCGTCCAACGCTTGCCTGAGGCGATCCGCGTGCGCGGTGCGGGGGCGATTGGGCGGCAGATCGAACTCCCCGCCACCGCCAATTGGATTGCGGTAATCGATCGCATCGGGCGCATTCGGCAAGAAGAGGTGAGGGAACTGAAGCTCAGGCATTCTGACTAGTCCCCGCTTACATAGGCGCCCTTGCGATCTCGCAGCGCAGCCACGAGCGACTTTTGTGTGACCGTCGATCGATCCGCGAGGATCGCTTCTTTGATCGCATCGTTGCAAGCCTCTGTGATTTCAGCGTGGCTTAGCCCGGTTGCGACGCCGATTACAGGGGCAAGCTTAAACCGGCCCCGGAAGGTCGAAAGCCGGTTTTGCAAGAGCGCTTCGATCGCTGAGCGGTCGGGGTGACCGTAATGCAGGATGTCGTCGAAGCGGCGAAACAGGGCGGGGTCGAGAGACTTGGCCGTGTTGGTCGCTGCAACGATCAAGCCCTGCGAGCGGTCCTCTTCAATGAACTGCAGAAGCGCATTCAGGACCCGCCGCATTTCGCCCACATCGTTCTCGCTGCCTCGGGCAGAACCCAGCGTATCGAACTCATCGAAAAGGTAGACTGCCGGACGCTCCCGGATCACAGCGAAGACCTGCCTGAGCTTCGCGTTGGTCTCGCCCAGGTAGCGCGTAAAAAGCCGGTCTATCTGAACGACGAAAAAAGGGAGCTTCGCCCGGCGCGCCAGCGCCGAGGCCGTCATCGTCTTTCCAGTGCCCGGCGGGCCCGCGAGCAAGACTTTGCGGCGGTTGGTCATGCCGAATTGTTCCAGCTTCGGCGCTTGGCGATATTCAGCAATGATACGAGCAAGTTTCTCCTCAAGCCGATCGGTGACGACAAGCGAGGAATGATTGGCGACTGGCTCTTGCTCAATGAGGAGGTCTGAGAGCTCGGGATTGATGCTGACGAGTTTAAAAGAACGCTGCGAGCGGCTGTCGACCAGCTTGCGAATATCATCAGCAAGGACTGCATGGCCGCGTTTGGCTTCCGAAGCGGCGAGCTGAAGAGCAATCGTCACGAAGCGCTCTTCATCCTTCTTCAGATGTGAAGAGATCAGCCCCTTAATTTGCTCAGCTTTTGCCATGTATTTGCACTTCTTTGATCCCTTAAGAAGCCAACTCAGGGTTTGGTAATCCTCTTAAGCGAGTTCTGCCGCATCCCTTGAATGAAACCGGTACTTTGCCCGGATGTCCGTGAATGAGTCATTTTCAGGCAAAACGCAACCACGCAAGGGCGGGTTATCCCTTGGCGACCCTTCGCGGGTCTGGCTTGTTTGCGGACCATGAGCATTCACGCCAGTGGAGGCCAATCTTTATCTAGCGCAAGCTACGGGGCGATGATGTGCGGGCGGTGCTGACTGAGCTGCTCAAGCCGCA
>JBCBYM010000119.1:0-8364 GCA_039815865.1 Pseudomonadota bacterium | reverse complement strand
ATTCGCACAGCCTCATTTGGGCATTGTCAGACTAATTGTACCTGTTGCGGATTGAGGAGGCGAGAGTAGGGCGCTTGGATGCCCAGACACCGCAAACCAGCTAGCCCGTTTAAGCGCTTCAACTCGTCACCCGAGTTCATTCGTCTCGTAGTTATGATGTGCGTTCGCTTTCCGCTCAGTTTGCGCAATGTCGAGGACCTGCTGTTCGAGCGCAGTATCGATATCTGCCACGAAACTTTGCGGTTCTGATAGAACCGGTCCGGGCCGACGCTTGCATCTGACATCAAGAGGCAGCGGATCGACGGGATGCGAGGCTTCAGGCAATGGCGCTGGCGCCTTGATGAAGTGTTCCGGACCCGAAGGGCCGCGTAGCGAACATCAATGGAGAGATTCGCTACTTGTGGTGAGCTGTCGATCAGGAAGGCGAAGTGCTCGGAGAGCTACGTCACCAATAAGCGAGACAAATCGGCTGCTTTGAGGTTCTTAAGGAACGCGCTGAAGCGGCACGGAAGCCCTGTCGAAGTCGTGACTGACGGCCTGCGATCCTATCCAGCAGCTATGAATGATCTTGGCATCGAAGACCGGCGCGAGATGGGGAGATGCCTTAACAATCGAGCGGAGAACTCACACTTATCGTTCCTACGCCAAGAACGGGTCATGCAAGGCTTCAGGCGATGGGAGTCGCTACAGAAGTTTGCTTCAGCACACGCTAGCGTCCACAACCCGTTCAATTCCGAACGACATCTCACCGACCGACAAACATATAAGACTAACCGCTCGGTCACATTGGCGGAATGGCAAGGCCTGATGGCCTAAAGGACGGCGAGAGTAGGACGAGCTGCGTCAATCAGAGACGAGTTCGCGTTAGACTGACAGCACCGCCATTCACCTGGCGTTTCAAACGATCTGGACCTGTGTTGGAATGGGCCGGCCGAGGGAGCGTATCGGCATCGTTGGAAGGCGCAGTTGGCGTAAGACTGCCAACGCCGATGAGGGGCCCGTTTCAATTCCACTCAAGATGCGATGGAGACCAAGGCTTCAGCCTGCGTCGCATTCGGACGGCCTGTTTGGGCAGAAGCCTGCCGCCAAGGCGATTACTGCGAGATCACTTCGTCAAAAAACACTCTCGCTGCGCCAGCGTAGATTGCACGGCGCTGGTCCTCGGTAAACTCAACATGACCGTTCGACCCTCGGACAAGAAAGAGCTCGCCGCGCGCGCCCTGGCTTTGATAAGCGGCCTCGATGGCGCATCCGCCTGACACGATCAGACCGGTGTTGCTTGATCCCTCAGCCGCTGTGCCGCACGGCACGACCGCGTCAAATTCTTCATGCGCTGCAAAGAGGACCGCCGAGTTTTCATCAACCCAGCCCAGCTCTAGGGTCGCCCCTGAGAGAGGCATTGCGCCGTTGATCAGTGAGCTTGTTGAAAGACTGTCGCCGACGCTTCCGAATGGGCCTCCATTGGCCTCGAGATAAACACGCAAGTTAGCCCCAGTGATGGTATCGCCGGGGTCGCTCGTCGCCGCGATCGCCGCCATGACCCCACCAGCCGATTCTCCGCTCACGAAAATCGCGCCCGACCGGACGCCGAACGCGTTCGTGCCTTCTGCATCCGCCCGAAAGAACCTTACGGCTGCGAACATGTCATGAGTGGCCTCAATCCCGGCGATTGCCAAATCATCGGCGTTGACCGGTTGGCGACCCAGAACCCGGTAATCGATTGTGGCGGCGACATAGCCGCGCCGCGCAAAGGCCTGGGCAATGGGTTCAACGGCTTCGCGATCCTGCTCGATAAATCCGCCACCCGATGCAACGATCATAACCGGGCGATTGGTCACCGTGTCGCCATCGGGAGTGTAGAGGTCGAGAAACAGGCCGGGGGCGTACTCGAGACCGCGCCTCACCTCCAAGACCGAAAAAATTTCGTCGACATAGCGCTGGGCTGATTCTGGCTGGTCGGTGACGGTTATCGCAACCGAAAGACGATCGCTTGCCCCGCTCGGGTCGCGCACTTCAAGGACAAATTCATAAACGTTGTCACCGTCGGCGTCGCTCGGAGTTTCAAAGTCCGGCGCCGAAACAAAGGCAACTTCACCCGAGGCGCTGTCGATTGAGAATTGTCCGACGTCCGGGCCATCGAGCGAAAACATCAACGCGTCGCCGTCAGGATCATCGGCCGTTGCGGAATAGACCGTGCCGGCCGCGTCTTCTGGGATATTGGCGCTTGAGGCCGATGTAATCACCGGAGCCCGATTGCCGCCGATATCGGGCGCCTGGGGACCGATCATCATGGTATCAGAGCCGCACGAGGTGAGCGCGAAAGCGGCGCAAGCCATGACGCCGCGCGGCAGGATATGCCGGGTGAGGTTCGGCATCAGATGAACTGCCAGTCCGGGCTCGTAAACCGGCCGAGATTGGGCAGCGCAGTGCCGATCTCTGACGGAGCCAGGCCAAACCACCGTCCAAGCTGCGCCGCGTATTGATCGACCGCCAAGCTGGGGATGAGACGGCCCCCGCCAACTTCTTGATCGTGCCCGATGATCGAGGGGGGCACTTCGCCGTAAATCTCTCCGCCTCGCACAGCGCCTCCGATCGCAAAGTGGTGGCTGCCCCAGCCATGGTCGGTCCCGTCGCCGTTGACCGCCAGGGTCCGGCCAAAATCTGACGCGGTGAACAAGGTGACCTGCCGCGATAGGCCAAGGGAGGCCATCGCGCTGTGAAAAGCGGCAGTTGCGCTATCAAGTTCGCGCAGCAGATTGGGCAGATCCACCGCCTGGGCTGAGTGTGTGTCGAACCCGCCAAGCCCAACAAAAAAGACCTGGCGCGAAGCGGACAATCGGCCACGAACCGCAATTGTGTTCGCGACGGCGCGCAATTGGGCGCTCAAGGGTCCGGCTCCGAACCCGCCAAAGCTCGGCATACCGCTCGCAAGAGCCTGACCGTAGAAATCGTTGCTATCAAGACCGCTTCCAAACTTCGCGGCGATGTCGCGCTCAATCACATTCTCGCCCATAAAGGAACGCCCGGCCAACTGGTCGCGCACGGCGCTGACGAAAGCGGGATCGGTCTGGTCAGCAAATTCCTCAAGGATGTTGACCTGCGCTGCTCCATCGATGCCGATGCGATACGGTGACGCGGTTCGACCGGTGAGGAAGGGGCCCACCTCCTCGGTTGTGATGGTCGTAAACTGCGGGCGAAAGCTGTTGCCCCCCGCGGCCAGAACAGCGTCGGCAAACAATCCGCCCCAACCAAACTGCGCGCCTTCGGGAGCCCCGGCCTGCCAGATGTTCTGCTGATCGTTGTGGCTGAAAAGCCGAGGCGGAACGCGTGCAACCCCGGCTTCGAAGGCTTGTCGGGTCACCGGCTCAACAAGCGGGCCGACATTGGCGATCACCGCCGCGTCGCCTGCGTCGTACAGCGCCTTGATGCTCGCCAATTCGGGTGCAAGCGCGTGTTGGGGGGGCTCTTCGGGCGGGCGGCTGACGCGCGCAAGTGGCAAGAGCGCTCCGCGATCGCGCGAGGCGCCTTGGCGCGCGACAAAAGAGCGACGGATCGAGCGCCAGCCATCATATTCAGCCTGCTGAAAGGGGATCAGCACATCGTGGCTGTCCATACCACCAAACAGGAAAACGCATACAAGCGCGCGGTAGTCGAACGTATCGGCGGCGTGCGAGGTGAACACTCCCGGCGCGCCGGACAGGGCGGTTCCAGCGACAGCACCGGCTCCCAGCATACGGATGGCGTTGCGCCGGCTGACGGATGGGCTGTGTGTCATCGTCGAGGCTCCTCAGCGTTGGACCAGGTAGTCGGGCGAGGTCATGATGAGAAAGACGGCGAGGCTGGCCCGCAGCGCGCGTGCGTCCTCATCGTCTTCATCATCCAGGGGAATTTGATTGACCGCTCTCTCAATCGCAGCGCGTGCTTCGCTCGAAAGCGTGCCATAAAGTAGATTGCGGTCAAGCCGGTCCAACAGCGCCGCCGCGTTGTCGGCCACAGCGATCTCAGCGGTGTAGTCGGGCCGCCAGGCCCGTGCGACTTCGGCCCTGTCGAATGGTATATTGAGCTCTGAGAGCTCCTCCTCGATCTCGCCCGGGTCGAGCATATCGAGCCCGCCAAACGTCCAGAACGTCATGAAGTTGATGTAACCGGTCGTCGAGGTGGCGTTGACGATCTGCAGTTCGGGCACAGTCATACCAAGAGCGCCTGATTGCGTCCCCGGCGCGGTGTATCCGGGACGGTAGAAGTTGAACACGCTGCGTGCGCGGTGCGGGTGCTGCGACAGCGCGCTTGGATTGCTCGTATCCGTCAACTCCAGCGCGTATTCGGGTTTGCTTGCATCAACATCAAAGGCTCGCGCCCAGTTGGTGAAACGCAACACCGGTTCCCGGATCTTGCCGAATTGCGCGTTGTTCAGCGCGGCGTCCACCTGTGCTTCGGCGTCAAACAGTATGGCCGCAAGTGTGGGGGGTAGATCACCCTTTCGGCCAGTCCCAACCTGGCGACCATCCGGTAGCAAAAAGCGGCCCGCATCGAACGCTGCGGCAACCCGCTCTACATAGGCCGGAGAGGGGGCGCTGGTTGTGAAGCGCTGGATTAACTGCCGCGACACGAAAGGCCCCACATTGGGGTGAGCCATGATGCAGTCCAGCGCTTGTGTGATGCTGTCCAGCGTGCGGGTGCCAGCTGGGATAGAGCAGTTCAGGAAGGTCTTCTCGCGCTCCGAGTGCAAGGCGTCGTTGAAGGTCATGGGCCGCAGGAAGTTCTCGCCAAGATCATCCACTTCGCCCACCGCGTCGACCAGTGAGGGGAACACGCTGCGGTCGAGTCCGGCGATATCGAGCCCGGTGAACACACGCGCAAGGCCGGTCACATCCTGATTGTTGTAGAGTTCAACGGGTTGGCCGTTTTGGAGGCGCGGTTCGCCATTGGGCTGCAACTCCACAATGCCCACTGTGAACAATTGCAGCAGCTCGCGGGCGTAGTTTTCGTCGGGCACTCGCCCGGTTTCGTCAGCCTTTTGGTTGCCCATATAGGTCAACCACTCGCCCATGGCCGGGTTATACGTGATCGCTTCGAGAAGATCGCGATAGTTGCCAAAGGCATGATTTCTCAGGATATCTTGGTATCCAACCATGCTTTCGGGCACATCTGACAGAATTTCGCCGCCTGCGTCGGAGACAACAAGGATCTGCGACAAGGCGAAAGCCATGCGCAAGCGCAACTGATCGGGCGCTTCGATAGCGTGCTTCCAAAAGACAAACGACGGGGCAGCGAAGGAAAGCTCGTCGCTTTCTTGTGCAGCCTCCTCGGATAGCGCGATGTAGGCTTCGAACTCGGGCTCAACCAAGGTTGGCTCCATGGCGAGCTGCTGGGCAAACCAAGATGAAGCCGACGTGCCGGTGAGGCCGCTAATCTGCGAGGGGACTGGACCGAATGTCGCTTGTGTAAGAAACCGGGCCGTGCTCTGCGATGTCGCGAAGGCGCCTTCGCTGGTCGTGACAGAGGGCCCCTCAATCACGATTGGCGCGGCGCTGCTATCGTCCCCGCCGCATCCGGTGAGGAGCAACGAGGCCGCCAGCGTCGAGGAGAATGCCAGTATGGGTCGACAAAGTTGAAGCGGCTGACTGATCACCTCGACACACTCCCGATTGATGATGGTTACAGGAGCCAGTCTAACGCCAAGCGAGGACAGTGGAGGTTACAGATTGGGGTGCGCTTCCATACAAATTTGTAAGGAAAATTAGGGCGCGATTATCGGTCCTGCATCGCCGATTTTGGAAACGTCACCGCGACCACGAGGCCGGGCTGAGTGGAGGTCGCCACGGCCGCGCCCCCGTGCAGCGCGGCAATTGATTGGACGAGGCTAAGCCCCAATCCGTTGCCAGCTTTGGTTCGCCCCGGATCCATGCGCACAAATCGGTCGAATATATCCGTCGCCCGGTTTGCCGCGATGCCAGGTCCATCGTCGCCAACGATAAGCTGCGTGCCATCCTTGTCCGCGCTGAGTTCCAACCAAACCCGGGCGCCATCGCGCGCATGCTCGATCGCGTTTTCGAGCAGGTTGGTGATCAACTGCGCGACCAGATTGCGGTCACCCAGCACCATTGCGTGGGGCGAAATACGCGCTTCAAAGGTCTTGTCGTCCTCTTCAAAAAGCGGCTCAAAGCTCTCGGCCAACTCGTTGGCAAGCTCGGACAGATCAAAGCGCTCAAACGCCTCGCGCCGCGCCCCCGCTTCGATTTGTCCCAGCCGCAACAGCGCATCGAGCGTGCGCAGAAGCGCTTCGATATGTTCGTTGGCAACGCGCGCATGTTCCTCAATCGCCGGCGGATTGCCCGCATCGCGTTCGATCAGTTGCAGCCGACCGGCAATGTTGGAAATCGGTGTCTTGAGATCATGCGCAACATCGACCGTCACTCCTTCCAGGTTGCGGGTGAGCGCCGCTATCCTGTCCAGCATATCGTTGACCCCGCCCGCGAGCCGATCGAACTCGTCATTCTTCTTTGAAAGCGGAATACGCGCGTCGATGCGGTCAAAGCCAATCTCGCTTGTGGTGATGGCGATCGTATCCAGCCGACGGAACACCGAGCGACTGGTGAAATAGGCCGAAATCACCGCGATCGGGCCCACGGCCAGCACAAGAAAGAGCGTTGCCAACTGCATGACTTCATCGTTGTACAAAACGCGGCCCGGAACAAAGCGCGCGATGACCAACTCATAGTCATCGCCAATCGCTTCGCGCGAGACGACCAGCGGCGCATCCCCGAGATCGGGATGCTCCAGAAAGTACCAATCGATAACGCCGCCCGGCGGGTCGATATCGGGATAGCCAGCCAGCGTTTCATCGTCCGCATTCAAAAGGCGAACGATCCGTTCTTCCTCTTCGAGCATGAAATAGAGATCATCGGGATCCCAGATCCGCCGATCATCATGCGCAAGAGCGCTGGCCAAGGCTTCCAAACCTTCGTCTCGAACCAGCCCCTCAGCGTCCTCGCGCGCGTCGGATAGCTCTGCGCTTAAAAGGTCAAACTCGCTCTCGCGCTCGACCGTGTACATGAGCCATGCGAGCGCAAGCAGGACAACAAGGCTCGCTATTGCGGCCAGGACCGCGCGGCGAAAAACGCTTGATCCCAAGACTGAATTGGCTTTGGGATCAGCGCGCCGAGAGGACATAGCCAGACCCTCGAACTGTCGTGATAAGGTCGCGTTCAAACGGTTTATCCACCTTCGCGCGAAGGCGGCTAAGATGGGTTTGCACAAGGCTGGTCTTGGGGTCGAAATTGTAGCCCCAGATTCGGTCGAGCAGCATGGTGCGTGTGACCAATTGCCCCTTGTTCAGCATAAGGAACTCAAGGATCCTGTATTCGCGTGGCAAGAGGTCAAGAACTTGCCCAGCGCGCTCGACGCTTTGTGTTGTCCGCTCAAGCACAAGATCGCCTGCCATGAGCCGGGTCGGGGCTTCTTGCGCGAGAGGCTGGCGCCGTGCGAGCGCTTTGAGCCGGGCGTACAGCTCAACAAAGGCAAACGGCTTGACGAGGTAATCATCGGCGCCAGCCTCTAGTCCAGACACGCGATGATCTATCCCGGAGAGCGCGGTCAACATCAATATCGGCGTCTCGAGACCGGCCTTGCGCAACACTTCGATGGCGTCGGTTCCGTCCATCTTCGGCAGCATGCGATCAAAAATGAGGACGTCAAATTCCCCACTGCCTGCTTGAATCATACCCTCTTCGGCGCTGAGCGCGTGGTGCAACGTGTCTCCAGCCTCGGCCAACCCCCGCGCGATAAAGTCGGCCGTCTCCTGGTTGTCCTCGACCAAAAGAACTCTCAATGTCGTAGATCCAATCCCGATGTTCAGCCTTACCCTAGAGTTTAGCAGGAATCTTGGAACTCAAGCAAACGGGATGCAGGAATGCGCGATTGGCGTGTGCATCGGGCTTCTCTGCGTTCCCGCGGATGCACTCGCGCGCCTCGTTGGACTGTGGAGCGTTCACGCTCTAGGCCACGCTCCTTGTTGAACGCGGGCTGACAACAGTATTCAGTGTGCGAAAGGCGATGCCGGTTATGGGGGTAGCCGCAGAGGAACCAGCGCTGGGGTGGCGTCGGGTTTTTTGGACACGGGGGTGCTTGTCATGCTTTGGAAACGGATAGCCTTGGGAATTGCAGCGACCGGGATCACCGGCGCGAGCGTCTATGGCGCGGACCAGTACTTCAATGACGGCCAATTGATAGGCGGTTCGGTACAGGGGCAGGGTGAGCCGATCAAGATCGCCGAAAGCGCTGAAATCGATCCCGTTCTTCTCGAAACCGATTGCGGTTTGACCAACGGTCCGCTGGCTGCCTCGTCTCAGCAGGCCCCCGGCG
>JBCBYM010000118.1:0-8436 GCA_039815865.1 Pseudomonadota bacterium | reverse complement strand
ATCGGCTTGCCGCTTTCCAGATCGCGCAGAACATCGGCGATGGCGGCGTCCTGATCCTCGGTTTCTTCCCAGGGGAAGCGGTCGACGAAGGGGTTGTAGGTGCTCTCCTCCGCTTCAAAAACCGGCGCTTTCTTCAGCGCGCGTTCGGCCGCCACCTTCATAAGCTCACCCGCAATCGCGGTGATGCGCTCTTTAAGGCGCGCGCGGCGTTTCTGCCAGGCTTCGCCGCCCAGCCGATCAAGCGGCACCGCCTCTTCCGAAGAGCCATAGCGGCTGAGCACGTCGATGTTCTCAACCGGGATGAAGAGCTTGTCGCCGCCATGATATTCAAGCGCGACGCAATCGTGCTGGCTTTTACCCACGGTAATCGGATCAAGGCCCAGATACTTGCCGATGCCGTGCTCGACATGGACGACCAGGTCCCCGCGCGCGAGCGCTTGCAGTTCGGCGAGGAAGGCGTCAGCGTCCTTGCGCTTTTTCTTGCGCCGCACGAGGCGGTCGCCCAGCACGTCCTGCTCGGTCAGGAGTTCAAGCTCGTCGCTGGCGAACCCGGCTTCCAGCGGCAGCACCATGGCGGCAATGGTTCCCTTGGCGGCGAGGCCCAGGGCCTCTTGCCAGGAGCCCGCTTGCGCGCTTGCGCAGCCGGCTTCTTCAAGGATCGAGGCAATGCGCTTGGCCGAGCCTTGCGAATAGGCGGCGAGCAGCGGTTTGCGGCCCTTTTTGGCGATCGATTTGAAGTGCTTGGCGGCGGCTTCGTAGACATTTTCGCCGCGTGTGCGCTCAGGGGTGAAGTCGCGCGCGGCCTTGAAGCCGAAATCAAGCGTGGTGTTGCTCTCCGGCGCGGCAAAGACGCTGGTCTTGTGCGCGTTGGCTGAGGCGAGCGCAGCGGCGAATTCCGTGTCGCTCAGATACAGCGCGTCTGCACCCAAGGGGCGATAGCTTCCGGTCTTGTCGCCCGCGATCCGGCTGCGCTGTTCGTGGTAATCGCCTATGTCCTTCAGGCGCTCTTCGCTGGCGCCAAGCGCCGCTTGATCGATCACCACCACGTCGTTCTTTGCAAGGTGATCAAACAGGGTCGCCAGTTTGTCCTCGAACAGCGGCAGCCAGTGTTCCATGCCCGCCAGGCGCCGCCCGTCGCTCACCGCCTCGTAGAGCGGGTCTTGCGTGGCGCTGGCGCCAAACAGCTCGCGATAGCGCGATCGGAAGCGCTTGATCGTGTCGTCGTCAAGCAGCGCTTCGGAAGCGGGGAGCAGCAAGTGATCGGCCAGCCGCCCGGTGGAACGCTGCGTGGTGGGATCAAACAGCCGCA
Organism: Pseudomonadota bacterium; assembly: GCA_039815865.1. GTDB lineage: Bacteria > Pseudomonadota > Alphaproteobacteria > Sphingomonadales > Sphingomonadaceae > Erythrobacter. The sequence goes on along the minus strand of JBCBYM010000118.1, from coordinate 7,127 downwards.
GGCTTTCGAGCTCATCGCCGAAAAAGTCGAGCCGCAGCCCTTCGTCGAGCGAGGAGGGGAAGATGTCGACAATCGACCCGCGCACCGCAAACTCGCCATGGTCGACCACGGTGTCGGAGCGAGTGTAGCCTTGGCGGGTGAGCAGCGCGGAAAGGCTCTCATGCCCAATCGTCACGCCCGGTTTGAAACCGCGCGCGTTCTCGCGAATGCGGTACGGGGTAAGCACGCGTTGCAGGGCGGCGTTGACGGTGGTGACCAGCAGCTGCGCGCCGCTGGAGGGGTGTTGAAGTTTGAACAAGGCGGACAGCCGCGCCGCGCTGACGGACAGAGCGGGCGAGGCGCGGTCATAGGGAAGGCAGTCCCAGGCTGGAAATTCCAGCACCTCAATCTCAGGCGCGAAGAAGCGCGCGGCTTCGGCCACGGAGCGCATCGCCGCTTCATCAGGCGCGATAAAGACCGCGCGACGTTTCGCAGCGCGCGCCAGGTCCGCAAGCACCAACCCCGCTGCCCCGCGCGGCAGGGAGGAAAGAGTGAGCGGTGCGCTTGCGGAGAGGATGCGGGAAAGGTCAGGCATGAGGCGCTTTCGGTGGGTCTAGTCTCAAACGGCATCGGCCCCGCGCGTTCCCGCACGGGGCTCAGAGGGAGCAAAATCAAGGCGCCGAAACGCCTGAAAGGTCGGTCGCCTAGCGCGGAATATCCACGTAGTCGAGCTTCATCATCGTATCGATAAGCTCGCCTCGGAAACGCTCTGGCACGTCCTGTGTCTTCAAGGCCCAGGCCATGATGTCGACATCGTCTTCGGCGAGCAGATCTTCAAACCATTCCAGCTCCGCTTCACCCCAGGTTGCGGCGTAGCGGTCAAAGAATCCGCCGATCATGTAATCGGCCTCACGCGTGCCGCGGTGCCAGGCGCGGAACTTGGCGCGGGCCAATCGCTCTTCGAAAGTGGGCATATCCGTCATACGCTAGCCGGTAAGGCACTCGCTAGCCGCGTTCAAGCGGGTATAAAGGGGCGATCATGCGTCCTGAAGCTCTCAACCCCCTTTTTGCTGAGACCAAGACCCTTGAAGGGGTCGGGCCAAAGCTGGCCAAGCCGCTGGAGAAGCTGGGCCTCACGACAATCAAGGATGTTGCCTACCATCTGCCCGAACGCTTTGTGACGCGGCGCGCGATCACCGGCCTTGATGACGGCGCTGTGGGCGAGCAGGTGATCGTGGCGCTGACGCCGACCGAGCACCGCGCGCCCTACAATCCGGGGCGCGGGCCTTACCGCGTGCTGGCGCAGGACGAGGCGGGCAACATAGCGGCGCTGACGTATTTCGGGCGCGCCTCTTACACCGCGAAGAAACAGCTGCCGGTGGGTGAGAAGCGCTGGGTGGCGGGGCGGCTCGATCGCTATGGCGATACGCTCCAGATCGTCCATCCCGACCATGTTGAGAAAGACAGCGCGGCGCATATGGGGCGGATGAGCGAGGCGGTCTATCGCCTGTCCGAAGGGCTTACCCAGCCGCGCGTTGCCTCGCTGGTGGAGCAAGCGATGGGCCGCTTGCCGCCTCTGCCCGAATGGATCGAACCGAGCCAGTTTGAGCGCGAGGGCTGGCCATCCTGGAATGAGGCCTTGGTGACCGCGCATAAGGGGCCGAGCGAGCCCGCGCGCGAACGGCTGGCTTACGATGAGCTGCTCGCAAACAGCCTCGCTTTGCTGCTGGTGAAGGCGGAAGGACGCCGACGCAAAGGTCAGGCCTTGCAAGGCGACGGCGCCCTGCGCGCCAAGCTCTCGCTGCCGTTTGAGATGACCGGCGCGCAAAAACGCTCCATTGCCGAGATCGAGGGCGATCTTCAGCAGGAAGCGCCGATGCTGCGGCTGTTGCAAGGGGATGTCGGCGCGGGAAAGACGGTGGTTGCGCTCGCGGCCATGCTGATCGCGTGCGAGGCGGGCAAACAGGCCGCGCTGCTTGCGCCCACGGAAATCCTGGCTCGCCAGCATTTTGAGACCTTGCGACAGATGGCTGCGTCCACCGGCGTGGAGGTTGCGCTGCTGACGGGCCGGGCCAAGGGCCGCGAGCGCGAGAGTATCCTTATGGGCCTGCTTGATGGCTCTATCGATATTCTCGTGGGCACGCACGCGATCTTTCAGGACAGCGTGAGCTACAAGGATCTGGGCCTTGTCGTGATCGATGAGCAGCACCGCTTTGGCGTGGCGCAGCGCCTGGCGCTGGCGGGCAAGGGCCGCCGCGCGCCCCACACTCTGGCGATGACGGCGACCCCGATCCCGCGCAGCCTCACCCTTGCGCAATATGGCGAGATGGATGTGAGCCGGCTCGACGAACTGCCCCCGGGTCGGCAGGCGATCGAAACCCTCGTGTTCCCGCAAAACCGATCAGACGAGCTGGTCGAAGCGGTTGGACGGCATCTGGCGAGCGGGAACCAAGCCTACTGGGTGTGCCCCATGGTGCGCGACAGCGAAGTGGCTGACATCGCTGCAGCCGAGGCGCGCTACGCCGAGCTCAAAGAGCGTTTTGGGGACGCGGTCGTGCTGCTTCACGGGCAACTGCATCCCGAAGTCAAAGACGCCAATATGGAGCGCTTTGCTCGCGGCGAGGCGAAGCTGCTTGTGGCAACAACGGTGATCGAAGTGGGCGTCGATGTGCCCACCGCCACGCTTATGGTGATCGAGCAGGCCGAGCGTTTTGGGCTGGCCCAGCTGCACCAATTGCGCGGGCGTGTGGGTCGGGGCTCTGAAAAGAGCCGCTGCGTGCTGCTGCGCGGTGATGAATTGTCCGAGACCGGCAAAAAGCGCCTCGCTTATGTCAAGGATTCCCAAGACGGCTTTTATCTCGCTGAGAAAGACCTCGAGCTGCGCGGCGGGGGCGAATTGCTGGGCACGCGGCAATCGGGCGAAGCGGCGTTTCGGATTGCGGATCTTGACCAGGTTCGGCGCTGGCTGCCTGCGGCCCACGCCGATGCGCGGCTGCTCATAGAGCGCGATGGTGGGCTCACCTCTGAGCGAGGCGAAGCGGCGCGCACCTTGCTCTATCTGTTTGAACGCGATTGGGGCGTGCAGCTGCTGCGCGGCGGCTAGGGCGCGCTTGGGCGCTGGACTTGGGCGCTGGGCTTGGCGCGCTGGGCTTGGCGCGCTAGGCCGTCGATTTCTGGGCCATCAGCTTCCGGGCCAGCAAGCCGGTGGCCATGGCAATATCGTCCCACGCGGCCTCAAAATCGCTTTCATCGCCGTAATAGGGGTCCGCCACAGCTTCGCCTTCGCGGCCCGGCACCGCGTCCATCAACATGGTGACCATGCCGCGCGCTTCACGCGGAGCGCGAGCAATGATGCCAGCAAAATTGGCCGTGTCCATCGCGATGATATGGGTGAAACGCTCAAAATCGTCCGGGTCAAGCTGGCGTCCGATGGCGCGGCTGATATCGATGCCATGCGCGGCAGCTGTGGCGATGGCGCGCGGATCGGGCGCTTCACCGACGTGATAGCTGGCCGTGCCCACGGATTCGACATCGCATTCAAGACCGGCTTCGTCCGCCGCCTTGCGGAAGGCGCCTTCAGCCATCGGCGAACGGCAGATATTGCCGAGGCACACGAACAGCACCGCCAGTCTTGTTTCACCCCGTCCAGCCATAGCGCGCTTGTATCGCACACCCTGTTACAGATGCAACACAGTTAACGGTAAACCCTAGTATAATCAGCGGGCTTTCCAGCTGTTAATGCTAAATGCTCGCGATCAATTCGCAGCCCTACAGCAAATGATCTGGCGCCTAAAATCAAGACAGACGGCGGCGTCAATCAAGCCGCTTTTTCAACCGGCATCGGGCTGGTGTTGGCAAGAACCTCTTGAGTGATCCGTCGCACATTGACTTGCGCCTTCAGCCGTGTGCCGAGCAGCGCCATGCCGCTCACCTTGCGCTGTACGAACAGCGTCTCAATCGGCGGGAAGGCCCAGGTGTCCTTGTCCTGCGCGATGGCAAAGCCTTCCTCGCGCAGCAGGTGAACAAAGCCGCGATCGGCAAAGTTGAAAGGCCTGTCCTCGCGCATCTGGTCGATAACGATGTCGATCATGGTGTTGACCCGCTCGGGGTGCTTTTCAGCAACAACCGGCATCATGAAGCCAGCGCGGATCGTCGCCTCGCGCACTTCGTCACGGTCCCCTTCAAGCCCCGCCTTGAGCATGTCGCGATAGCCGTTCGAGACCGCCGGATCGACCGCGCGGCACGCGCCAAAGTCGAGGAGGATAATCTCACCGGTTGAAGGACGGTAGCGGAAATTGGCGAAGTTGGGATCGGTCTGCATCACGCCGAAATCGAACAATTCGCTGGAGACTAGGCGCAAGAGGTAGCCGAAGATTTCATCGCGGCGCTCAGCCGGTTCCTCTTCGAGCTTTTCAATCGCGACGCCCTCTTCAAAGCTCATCGCCAGGATCGATCCGCGCGTCAGATCCTCATGCAGGCGGGGGACGACAAAGCCAGGCATATCGGCGAGCGCATCAGCGTAGAGCTTCATCTGCGCGCCCTCACGCTCATAATCGGCCTCTTCGTGCAGTTGCTTCTTCGCTGCGTCGAGGAGCTTGCCCATCTCCAGTTCAGGCGGGGCAAAGCCGGCGACGCGCAGCAGGGTCGAGACGTTGTCGACATCGCTGTCGATGCTCTTGGCAACGCCTGGATACTGGACCTTGATGGCCAATTCCTGCCCATCACGCGTCAGCGCCTTGTGCACCTGCCCGATGCTGGCCGCCGCAATCGGGCGCGGGTTGAACCACTTGAACTGGCGACGCCAGTCGGGTCCCCATTCGCTTTTCAGCACCTGATCGAGCTGCTTGGTCGGCATGAAATTGGCCTGATCGCGCAAGGTCGCCAGGATTTCGCTGAGTTCAGGCGGAAGGAAATCGCCCGAATCAAGGCTGATCATCTGCCCCATCTTCATCGCCGCGCCGCGCAGATGGCTGAGCTTTTCAGTCATGCGCCGCACATTGCCGGGGGTGAGGATCAGATCGCGGGTGGATATCTTCTCGCCGCTGGTCAGCCGCCGCGCGCCTTCGGCGGCCATACCGCCCGCGACGCCGCCCACAAGCCTCCCGAACGTTCCGAAGCGCGCAATCCGCCCCGATGGAACTGCGCGTTCGCGAGACCGATCGCTGCGCGAGGTGTCGTTGCTGTCATCCGTCACTGGTGCCTGTGTCCTTGATCCTGAAAGAGCACGAAACGCCCTACCGCCCTCAAACGGACAGCGCGAACGCGCGTTCCGTGCCGGGGTCGATAACGGCGCTCGCTCGCACTTCAGGCATATAGGAACCCTTCCAGTCGATCGCTAAGGCGTGATCGCCCTTTTTTGGAACCGCGCGATGGGCTGAGCGCTCTTTGAGGTATGGATCCGCATTCCTCTCTCACGGCGCCGGCGCGCTGGCTGGGCTACGCCGGGCTCTTGCCGCAGATCATCTGCATCGCGCTTGTCCTCATTGACACTCCGTATCGCTACAACGCGGTGTTTATGGGCTTTGTCTACCCGGCGGTGATCTTCAGCTTTCTGGGCGGCGTGTGGTGGGGGCAGGCGATCGCCAAGCAGGGCACGGCGAGCGCGGGCTCTTATCTGGTCGCGGTCCTGCCCAGCCTGATCGCGGCCGCCTTGTTCTATCCTTACCTCGAAGGGTGGGAATGGCCGGGCCCGGCTATGCTGTATCTTGGCGCCTTTCTTGCGCTCAGCCCGATGGTGGACCGCGCTTTGGGCTACGCTGCGCCAGACTTTATGCGCCTGCGTTGGCACCTCTCGCTTGGGCTGGGCGGGCTGACGATTGCGCTTGGCTTCCTCACAATGCAGGTGATGGCGCCCAGGGTTCCGGTCGAGGACATGCCCGCCGTGGCCCCCGCGCCCGAGATGACCTGACCGCCTTTGGCCAGCCACCCTCACGTTTGCGCGCAACTCGTCATTGAAGAACGCGCGCCGACACCCTAATGATACGTTGTATCTTGCGGGGCGGCCCTTTGAGACCTCGCGCGTCCTTATCGGAGCCCATCATGAACGCACCTGCCGGTCCCGGCGCTTTGGCCCCTGAAAAGCGCCTTCCCGTAACCGTCCTCTCCGGATTTCTGGGGGCGGGCAAGACGACGCTCCTCAACCACATCCTCTCCAACCGCGAAGGCAAGCGTGTGGCGGTGATCGTCAACGACATGTCCGAGGTGAATATCGATGCTGACCTTGTGCGCGGGGGCGAGGCGGCCTTGTCGCGTTCGGAGGAAACGCTGGTCGAGATGACCAATGGCTGCATCTGCTGCACGCTGCGCGATGACTTGCTCAAGGAGGTGCGCACTCTCGCGCAGGATGGCCGCTTCGATTACCTCGTTATCGAGAGCACCGGCATTTCCGAGCCGTTGCCTGTTGCCGCAACGTTTTCGTTCCGCGACGAGTTCGGCGAAAGCCTGGGCGATGTCTCGCAAATCGATACGATGGTGACGGTCGTCGACGCGGTGAACCTGCTGGCCGACTATTCGAGCGACGACCTTCTCTCCGCGCGCGGCGAAACCGCGGGCGAGGGCGATGATCGCAGCCTTGTCGCGCTGCTGGTCGAGCAGATCGAATTCGCCGATGTGGTGATCGTCAACAAGGCCAGCGATGTCAGCTCTGAGCAGCTTGCTATGGTCAAGAAGGTGGTGGCGTCCCTGAACGCGGATGCCAAGATCATCGAGGCCGATCACAGCAAGGTCGAGCTTGATGAGGTGATCGGCACAGGCCTCTACGACGAAGAACAGTCCGAGCAGCACCCGCTGTGGCTGAAAGAGCTGTACGATTTCGCCAGCCACCGGCCTGAGACTGAGGAATACGGCGTTGAAAGCTTCGTCTACCGCGCGCGCCGCCCGTTTGAGCCCGCTAAGCTCTTTGCCTTCCTGACCGGCGAGCATCTTGACCGGGTGATCCGCGCCAAGGGCCATTTCTGGCTGGCGACGCGCACCGAATTCCTTGCCGAGCTGGCGATTGCGGGCTCGCAAAAGAGCGTGAGCCGCATGGGTCGCTGGTGGGCCGCTGTGCCCAAGAACCGCTGGCCCGAAGACGGCACGTTTGAAGAGTTCGTGATGAAGCATTGGGAGGCGCCCTGGGGGGATCGGCGTCAGGAAATGGTCTTTATCGG
>JBCBYM010000117.1:0-8571 GCA_039815865.1 Pseudomonadota bacterium | reverse complement strand
GCAGCGGGAGGTATGCCTCGCCCCCAACCGCGCGAAGGCCGCCCGCATCCTTGGTGTCGAGCTCACGCTTGATCGCGTCGATCGTCTGGGTCGAGAGCGCCTTGTCCTGCGCAGCCAGCGTGTCGACAAGGTCCGGCAGCGTCACATCGAGCGACAACCCGGCAAGCCCTGCGGCCTGGCACGCCTCAATCGCGAGCGTAACGATTTCCGAAGCCGCCGCGACCGTGTCCGCGCCGATCAGCTCCGCGCCCAGTTGCAAGCGCTCGCGCGCCGGATCAAGCTGGCTTGCCGCAATCAGCGCGGTGTCGCCGCAATAGGCAAGGCGCAAGGGACGCGGCGCGTTTGCAAGGCTGGTCGAGGCAATGCGTCCGATCTGCGGGGTGATGTCGCTGCGCAGCGCCAGCGTGCGAAGGCTCGCGGGATCGACAAAGCGGAACATGCGGTTGGTCTCAACCCCAGCCATCCGACTGCCGAGCGAAGCCTCAAACTCCAGCAGCGGCGGGCGCACGCGGTCATAGCCGTGGCTCTCCACCCGATCGAGCGCGGTGCGCATGGCAAGCGTGATGGCTCGCGCACAGGCGGGCAGACGGTCCGCCAGGCCGACGGGGAGAAGATCGCTTGGATTGGTCATAGGCCAAGGCCCCTAGCCCCTTCGCCACCCCAGCGGCAAGCGTGCAACTGAGGCGGCGAAAGCGCGTGAAGAGTTGGAAGGCGGGTCTCGTAGGGTCCCCTTAAAACACCAGCGCCTTGGCAAGGTTCACGCCTTCGGCTGTCTCAACCTTTGTCACCACGTCCGCGCCCAGCGCTTCGTCGAGGCTGAGCAGCAGCACCGCTTCCACGCCCGCATCGCGGCGACCAAGGTTAAAGGTGCCGATATTGATCCCGCTATCGCCCAAGAGCGTCCCGATGCGGCCAATAAAGCCCGGCTTATCGTCGTTGACGATGTAGAGCATGTGGCCCTCAAGCTCCGCCTCGATCCCGATGCCGAAGATCTCAACCAGGCGCGGCTTGCCGCTGCCAAACAACGTGCCCGCGACCGAACGCGGCCCCGCGTCGGTCTCCACCGTCACGCGGATGAGGGTGTTGAACGCGCCTTCGCGCTCATGCCGGATTTCGGAAACTTCCAGCCCGCGTTCTTTCGCCAGATAGGGCGCGTTGACCATGTTCACCGTGTCCGAATAGCGCCGCATGAACCCCGCCAGCACCGCGCCGGTGATCGGCTTGCCGTTCAGCTCAGCCGCCGCGCCCTCGCGCTCAATGCTGATTTTGGTGAGGTTGCCGCGCGCCAGCTGCCCGACAAGGCTTCCGAGCTTTTCCGCCAGCGCCATGTAAGGCTTCAGCTTTGGCGCTTCCTCGGCGCTCAGCGATGGCATGTTGAGCGCGTTGGTGACCCCGCCATTGACGAGGTAATCAGCCATCTGCTCGGCCACTTGCAGCGCAACGTTGACCTGCGCTTCGGTGGTGGAGGCGCCAAGGTGCGGGGTGCAGATGAAGCCCGGCGCGCCGAACAGGACGTTGTCCTTGGCCGGTTCCTCAGCGAACACGTCCAGCGCCGCGCCGGCAACCTGCCCACTCTCAAGACAATCCTTAAGCGCGGCTTCGTCAATCAGGCCCCCTCGGGCGCAATTGACGATGCGGATGCCGGGCTTGGCGTTCTCAAGCCGCTCACGGCTCAGGATATTGCGCGTCTCATCGGTGAGCGGCGTGTGCAGCGTCACGAAATCGGCGCGCGAGAGGAGCGTATCGAGATCGACCTTCTCAACGCCCATTTCGACCGCCCGGTCTTCGGTGAGGAAGGGATCGTAGGCAATCACCTTCATCTTCAGGCCCTGAGCGCGGCTTGCGTAGATCGAGCCGATATTGCCCGCCCCGATAAGCCCCACGGTCTTGCCGGTTACCTCGACGCCCATGAAATCCTTTTTGGGCCATTCGCCGGCTTGCGTGCGGGTGTTGGCCGCTGGGATCATCCGCGCGAGCGCCATGGTCATTGCGATCGCGTGCTCAGCGGTGGTGATCGAGTTGCCGAACGGGGTGTTCATCACAACGACGCCCTTGCCGCTGGCGTAGGGGATATCGACGTTGTCAACGCCAATACCGGCGCGCCCGATAACCTTCAGGTTGGTGGCCGCATCGAGGATGGCGGGCGTCACCTTGGTGGACGAGCGGATCGCGAGCCCGTGATAGTCACCAATGCGCGCGGCGAGCTCTTCGGGAGATTCGCCGGTGATCACATCAACGTCGCAGCCGCGCTCTTCGAAAATACGCGCCGCGTTGGGGTCCATCTTGTCGGAAATGAGAACTTTGGGTTTCATCGGATTTTACTCCATTCATCAGCCCGGACAACAAACCGGGGTCCCGCTTGGTCTGCGGATGAAAAGGGGAAAGCGGGGCTCCGGCTCACAGTCCGGAGCAACGCCAAATCAAAATGACGCTGAGCGTCTCAGCCGTTCTTGACGGATTCGTAGGCCCACTCGATCCACGGCAGGAGGCGCGAGATATCCTCAGCCTCCAGCGTGCCCCCGCACCATATGCGCAAGGAAGGCGGCGCGTCGCGATAGCCGTTGAAATCGTAGCCCACGTGACGCTCTTCGAGCATCTTGACGATTGTCTTGGGCACCGCGGCCTGGTCCTCAGCCGAGAGGCTTTCGTACCAGTCACCGGTGAACTGCATGCACACGCCGGTGTTGGTGCGCTTGGCCGGATCATCGACCATGTTCTTGAGCCACGGCTTGGCTTCGATCCAGTCCTTGACGATTTTCGCGTTGGCGTTGGCGCGCTCGATCATGGCGGGCAGGCCGCCGATCGACTTGGCCCATTCGAGCGCCGCGATGTAATCCTCGGTCGCCAGCAGCGACGGCGTGTTGATCGTCGCGCCTTCGAAGATGCCTTTGTTGATTGTGTCGCCCTTCTTCATGCGGAAGAGCTTGGGCAGCGGCCAGGGCGGATCATAGCTTTCGATGCGTTCCACGGCCTTGGGGCTGAGGATCAGCATGCCGTGCTGCGCTTCGGAACCCATCACCTTCTGCCAGCTGTACGTGGTGGCGTCGAGCTTGGCCCAGTCCATCTCCATCGCGAAGATCGCACTGGTCGCATCGTTGATCGTGATCCCTTCGCGGCCCGGCTCAAGCCAGTCAGTGTTGGGGATCATCGCGCCGGATGTGGTGCCGTTCCAGGTGAAGACGACATCGTTGCGCTGCGGGATGGTGGTGAGGTCGGGGATCTCGCCATAATCGGCGGAGAGGACCTGCAGGTTGGGCAGCTTCAGCTGCTTCACCGCGTCCTGAATCCAGACATTGCCAAAGCTTTCCCAGGCCGCGACCGTCGTCGGGCGCGAGGGATCAAGCATCGCCCACATCGCGGCCTCAATCGCGCCGGTGTCGGATGCGGGCATGATGCCGACGAGGTAATCGTCGGGAATGCCCAGCAGTTCACGGCTGAGGTCAATCGCGTATTTGAGGCGGCCCTTCGCCAGCGCGCTGCGGTGCGAGCGGCCAAGCGAATCGGTCTTCAGCTTGTCGAGCGACCAGCCGGGAAACTTGACGGTGGGACCGGAGGAAAATTGGGGGCGCTCAGGCTTGAGCGGCGGCTCATGGAGGAGCCCACGTGTATAGTCAGTCATTGTATTCTCTCCTTGCAGAGAGCTCGCGCGGCGTTGGGACCGCGTGGCCCGCAAACGCCTTTAGAGATGCGGTGTGACGTGTCAATGAATGATCGGTCCGGATCGGTGCCGGATGGGTGAAAGTGTGGTAAGCCTTGCGCGTTTGCACTAGGGCCCCCCTCGCATGAATTACACTGACCTGCGCATTGCCCTGTTCAGCGGCAACTACAATTACACCCGCGACGGCGCGAACCAGGCCTTGAACCGGCTGGTGGGTTCGCTGCTGGCGAAGGGAGCGGCGGTGCGCGTCTATTCGCCCAAGGTTGAAAAGCCCGCCTTTGAACCGACCGGCGATCTGGTGGGCACGCCATCGGTGGGTATGCCCTTTGGACGCGGCGAATATCGCATCCCCACAGGGCTGGGTCGCAAAGTGCGCGCGGATCTGGCGACCTTTCAGCCCAACATCGTCCACCTGTCCGCGCCCGATCCATCGGGCCACGCCGCTTTGCGCTGGGCGCAGGATCACGACATCCCGGTGCTCGCCAGCGTCCACACTCGTTTCGAGACCTATCCGCGCTATTACAACATGGCTTTCCTTGAGCCGCTGATCATCAGCATTCTGCGCCGGTTCTACAATCGCTGCGATGCGCTGGTGGCGCCGTCGCAAAGCATGATTGATGAGCTTCTCGCGATGGACATGCACGATGATATCGGCCTGTGGTCGCGCGGGGTCGAACGTTCGGTCTTCGCCACCGAAAAGCGCGATATGAACTGGCGCCGGAGCCTCGGGCTCGCTGACGACGATGTCGCGGTGGTGTTCCTTGGCCGGTTGGTGATGGAAAAAGGCCTCGACGTCTTTGCTGAAACCATCGTGCAATTGAGGAAGCGCCAGGTCCCCCACAAAGTGCTGGTGATCGGCGATGGCCCGGCGCGCGGCTGGTTTGAAGAGGCGCTGCCCGGCGGCATTTTTGCCGGCTTCAAGACGGGCGAAGCGTTGGGTGCGGCGCTGGCGAGCGGGGACATCTTCTTCAACCCCTCAATCACCGAGACCTTTGGCAATGTCACGCTGGAGGCGATGGCTTGCGGCCTGCCCGTAGTGGCCGCCGGCGCGACGGGAGCGGCGAGCCTGGTGGTCGACGGCGAGACCGGACAGCTCGTGCCGCCCGGCAAGACAACCCAGGAAACCGCGGCCCGCTTTGCCGAAGCGATCGCCCCCTATTGCACCGATGCGACACTGCGCAGCGGCCACGGCTCAGCCGGAGAGACGCGCAGCCTCGAATACAGCTGGGAAGCGATCAACAAGGTGGTGGCCGACATGTATATCCGCCTGATCGAAGACCGCCGCGCGCTGCAAGAGGCCGAAGCGGCCGAAGCGGCGGCATAGCGGGCGTTCTGAGAGCGCGGGCGCTTGTCCGTACGCTCAGCGCAGCACCCCTTTCGAGGCCATGGTGCGCGCGTAAAGCAAAAGGCCAATCGTCGTGGTCCAGATCACGATCGCGAAAATCAATTGACCCGTACTCTGAAAGGCCTCGGGCATGGTGGCGATTGCGCGTTCGTAGAGCGTCGTTCCGGCAAGGCCGATGATCGCAATCACGAACAAAATGATCGCCAGCTTGCGCCGCAAAAGCAGGACAAGCGATCCGAAGAACGCCCCCCACGTGCCCATTGTGTAGGTGATCAGCGCCCAGACCGGATAGGCGTTGAAATACTCCACCATGTCGGGCGTGAACTCCATCGCTTCGGGATCGCCAAACATGATCGAATACCAGGCGAACATCCCGCCTGCATTCCACAAAGTGGCCAGAACACCCACGACCCACAGATGCCAAGGCGTCCTTACTTGTCCGATAATGCGACCATTCATGGGCGACCCTCCCTGCCCAGCGCGACCCGGACGGGTGGGACCCTACGCCAACACCCCGCAGGCCGACAACCGTAGTGGCGGGTCTGCGGGGTGTTTTCGGTCAGATTTGCTCAGAAAATCAGAGCCGCTCGATCCGCTTGGCAACCTCGTCGATGATGTCGACGATCTCGTCGATCGTGGCCTTGTCCATCTTGCCTGCGCTCGCGCGGTTCTTCAGGACGCTGGCCAGATTGCCCATCGCGCGAAACAGGTCGGGCGATTTCTGCTTCACCTTCTCGGCGCGCTCGCCATGTTCACCCAGACGGCCCATCAGCGCTTCGACCTCGTCTTCGCGGTCTTCGAGTTCAGCGCGGCCCGCCTTGGTCGCCTTGAAAGGCTTCTTGCTGCTCGTCTCTTCTTCGTCGTCCGATTTGGGCTTGGTCTGCTTGATCAGGCCCTCTTCCTCGAGCATTTGCAGCGTCGGATAGACCGCGCCCGGACTTGGCGCGTAACCGCCGCCGGTCATATCTTCGATCGCGCGGATCAGCTCATAGCCATGGCGCGGCTCTTCATTGATCAGCGCCAGCAGCGCCAGACGCAGCTCGCCCTGTGCAAACATACGCCCACGGCGCTTGCGCATGCGGGTGTTGTCTTTCCAGTTGCGGCGTGCGCGGGTGCGATCCCGCTTGGTGTCCTCGTCCCATTCGCTGGCGGCTTGCGCGGCCATCATTGCGATCATCGGGCCCAGGCTCGACCACCCGCTCCCATTGTATTTTCGGAATGTCATAATGTACGCCTTTCGATAGTTCAGATGGCACTTAAGATATATCGCAAAGCTATCCCTTCAAGGGATTTTCCCATTTGACGGTGCAAATTTCCACGAAGCGCCTATCACCATCGGCGAATGGCAGACCTGTTTGGAGAGGACGCGCCCGCCGCACCCGAGCGCCCGAACACGGCCCCGCGCGACGACGCGCCGCTGGCGGACCGGCTGCGTCCGCGTGCGCTCGCCGATGTCATCGGGCAGGAGCATCTGACCGGTCCAGACGGCGCGATCGGGCGCATGGTGGCCGCCGGGCGCCTCTCCAGCCTCATCCTTTGGGGCCCGCCCGGCACCGGCAAGACCAGCATTGCGCGCTTGCTCGCGGACGCGGTGGGGATGCGATTTACCTCGATCAGCGCGGTGTTTTCCGGCGTCGCCGACCTCAAGAAAGCCTTTGCCGAGGCCGACCGTATGTCCGATGCGGGCAAGAAGACGCTGCTCTTCGTGGATGAGATCCACCGCTTCAACCGCGCGCAGCAGGACGGGTTTCTGCCCTTTGTCGAACGCGGCACGATCACCCTTGTGGGGGCGACGACCGAAAACCCCAGTTTCGCCCTCAACGCCGCTTTGCTGAGCCGGGCGCAGGTGCTGATCCTTGAGCGGCTGAGCCACGAAGCGCTTGACGCTCTGCTGGCGCGGGCCGAAACGCTCGAAGGCGCCCTCCCCCTCACCCCCGAAGCGCGCGCAGCCCTGGTGGCGAGCGCGGATGGCGATGGGCGCTTCCTTCTGGGCCAGGCCGAAACGCTCTACAACGCGCAGCTTGCCGAACCGCTTGATCCGCCGGGCCTTGCCAGGTTCCTGCAACGCCGCGTCGCTGTCTACGACAAGAATCGCGACGGGCATTACAACCTCATCAGCGCGCTGCATAAATCCCTGCGCGGGTCCGATCCGCAAGCAGCGCTGTATTATCTGGCGCGCATGCTCACTGCGGGCGAGGAGCCGCTTTATGTCCTACGGCGGCTGGTGCGCTTTGCGAGCGAGGACATCGGCCTTGCCGATCCGCAGGCGCTCACCCAGTGCCTCGCGGCCAAGGACGCATATGCGTTTCTCGGCAGCCCCGAAGGTGAGCTCGCGATTGTGCAGGCCTGCCTCTATTGCGCCACCGCGCCCAAATCGAACGCCGCCTATGCCGCGCAGAAATCCGCCTTTGCCACCGCGCGCGAAACTGGCAGCCTTATGCCGCCCGCCAATATCCTCAACGCACCGACCAAGCTGATGAAGGATATCGGCTATGGCGAGGGCTATGCCTACGATCATGAGGCTGAGGACGGCTTTTCGGGCGACAATTACTGGCCCGATGGGATGGCGCCGGCGGCCTTCTACACCCCTGTCGAGCGCGGCTTTGAGCGCCAGGTGAAAGAGCGAATGGATTATTGGCAGCGTCTGAGACGCGAGCGCGGGCGCGGTGCCTCATGAAAATACCCGAATTCGATCATTTCCTCGCCATCGACTGGTCGGGCGCCAAGGGTGAGCGGCACAAGGGCATCGCGCTCGCGCTGGCCGAGGCCGAGGGCGGCCCTCCGGTCCTCGTCGAGCCTCCGCCGCGCGGCTGGTCGCGCACCGAAGTGATGGCGCTCTTGTGCGATGAGCTTCCGCCAAAGACTTTGGTGGGCGTCGATCTGGGGATCAGCCTGCCCTATCAGGATGCAGGTGCGTTCTTTCCCGGCTGGAACGAGACACCGCGCAGCGCCAAGAAGCTGTGGGCGATGATCGATCAAATCTGCGCCGATGACCCGCATCTGGGCGCGCACAGCTTTGTCGCCCACGCAGAGGCCTCACGCTATTTTAGGCACGGCAAGGACAAGGAGGGCGACCGCTTTCTACTAGACGGAGCGATCTCGCGCGAAGGGCGCTTTCGCGTCGCCGAAGCCGCCCAGCGCGCGCAGAAATGCCGTCCGGTTTCCAACTTCAACCTCGTGGGCGCGGCGCAAGTGGGCAAAAGTTCGCTCTCGGGGATGCGCATGCTCCACCAGCTGCGCGGCAAGCTCAATGTCTGGCCAATGGACCCGGTGCCCGATCGCTGGAGCCCCCAGAAGGGGAGCGTGCTGGTCGAGATTTACACCGGCCTTGCATCGAAGGAGACCGCCGCACTTCAAGGGCGAGGGGGAGCGCGCACCAAGCTGCTCACCTACGCCGATCTCAACGCCGCGCTGAGTGCGCTGGGCTGCGCGCCCATCGATGCAACCGGCGAGATTGATGACCACTCCTCCGACGCGCTTCTGACCGCCGCCTGGATGCGCCACGTCGCGCCTGAACGCAAACGCTGGGAGCCGCGCTTCCTGACTGCGGAAATAGCCTGGACTGAGG
>JBCBYM010000116.1:0-8681 GCA_039815865.1 Pseudomonadota bacterium | reverse complement strand
GCGGCAAGACCGCTGACAGCGCCAACGCCGAGGCGAATTACGACGCGATGGAAAAGTTCGCGCGTGATCTGACGCAGGCCGCGCGCGATGGTAAGCTTGACCCCGTGATCGGCCGCGATGAGGAAATTCGCCGCGCGATCCAGATCCTGGCGCGTCGCACCAAGAACAATCCCGCCATGATCGGCGAGCCGGGCACCGGCAAGACCGCGATTGCCGAAGGTCTGGCGCTCAGGATTGCCAATGGCGATGTGCCCGACAGCCTCAAGGGCCGCACCCTGATGAGCCTCGACATGGGCTCGCTGATCGCGGGTGCAAAGTATCGCGGCGAGTTTGAAGAGCGCCTCAAAAGCGTGCTCGACGAGGTCAAGAACGCTGATGGGCAGATCATCCTGTTCATTGACGAGATGCACACGCTGATCGGCGCGGGCGCTTCGGAAGGCTCGATGGACGCCTCCAACCTCTTGAAGCCGGCCCTGTCGCGCGGCGAGCTGCACTGCATCGGCGCCACAACGCTCGATGAGTATCAGAAATACGTTGAGAAGGACCCCGCGCTCCAACGGCGTTTCCAGCCGGTTTATATCGAAGAGCCCAGCGTCGAGGACACGATAAGCATTCTGCGCGGGATCAAGGACAAGTACGAGCTGCATCACGGCGTGCGCATCACCGATGGGAGCATCGTTGCGGCTGCGCGCCTGTCGGACCGTTACATCCAAAACCGCTTCCTTCCCGACAAGGCGATCGATCTGATGGATGAGGCGGCCAGCCGCATCCGCATGGAGGTGGAGAGTAAGCCGGAGGAGATCGAAGCGCTCGACCGCCGGATCATACAGCTCAAGATCGAGGAATCCGCGCTGGAGAAAGAGGACGATGCGGCCTCCAAGGAGCGCCTTGCGACCCTGCGCGAAGAGCTGGCGAACCTTGAGCAGGATTCAAGCGAGCTTACCACACGCTGGCAGAATGAGCGCGACAAGATCGAAGCCGAAGGTCGTATCAAGGAAGAGCTTGATGCAGCGAGGCTGGAGCTGGAACAGGCCCAGCGCTCGGGCGATCTCGCCAAGGCGGGCGAGCTGTCCTACGGCACGATCCCCGCGCTCGAAAAGCGCCTCGCCGAAGCCGAAGACCTCAACGAAGACGCGCTGCTGCGCGAAGAGGTGACCGAAGAGGATATTGCCAGCATCGTCAGCCGCTGGACCGGCATCCCGATCGACAAGATGCTGGAGGGCGAGCGCGAAAAGCTGCTCGACATGGAGAATATCCTGGGCAAGCGGGTGATCGGTCAGGCGGCTGCGGTCGAAGCGGTCTCCAAGGCGGTGCGCCGCGCGCGCGCCGGCCTGCAAGACCCGGGTCGACCGCTCGGCTCTTTCCTGTTCCTCGGGCCCACCGGCGTCGGCAAGACCGAGCTTACCAAGGCGCTGGCGGAGTTCCTGTTCGATGATGATCAGGCGATGGTGCGCATCGACATGTCGGAATTCATGGAAAAACACTCGGTCGCCCGGCTGATCGGCGCGCCTCCGGGCTATGTCGGCTATGATGAAGGCGGGGTGCTTACCGAAAGCGTGCGGCGCCGGCCCTATCAGGTCGTGCTGTTCGATGAGGTCGAGAAAGCGCACACCGATGTTTTCAACGTGCTGTTGCAAGTGCTCGACGATGGGCGGCTGACCGATGGGCAGGGCCGTGTCGTGGACTTTTCCAACACACTGATCATCCTCACCTCAAACCTGGGCAGCCAGTATCTCTCCAACCTGCCCGATGATGGCAAGGTCGCCGATGTCGAGGAACAGGTGATGGATGTGGTGCGCGGGCATTTCCGCCCCGAATTCCTCAACCGCCTCGATGAGATCATCTTGTTCCACCGCCTGGCGATGGAGCACATGGCGCCGATCGTGGCTATCCAGGTTAGCCGCGTTCAGAAGCTGCTTGATGACCGCAAGATCACGCTTGATTTGACTGACGCCGCTTTGCGCTGGCTTGGGCGCGTGGGTTACGATCCTGTGTACGGCGCGCGACCGTTGAAACGCGCCGTTCAACGTTACTTGCAGGATCCGCTCGCTGAAAAGTTGCTTGAGGGCGAGGTCACCGACGGAAGCGTGCTGAAAATCGACGAGGGTGACGGCGAACTGCTCATGACGCTCGACGAATAGCGAATCCGGCGCTCCGATCGGTCACAATTTGCAACAAACCGGGCGCAGCATTTGCGCGACACTTTTTTGACCTTGCCAAGCAAAGTACGCCTTGTTTCGTGCAAGGGTAATATTATTGCGCAAAGAGCGCAATTCGCAGCAAGGAAAGTCCAAACCCCTGATTCTGTATGTGGGATTAACGCCACAGCCCCGCGAAAATTGCGGCAATGCGGTAAGCCGCTTTGACATCAAAATAACGCTATTGCACAAAACCGTCATCGCAGGGGCTAAATCGCGATACCAATAGGGGGCCTTCTTGCGCGCGCCACGCGTGCAGGAGGGATAATTGGCGCGATGGATGTTCCGGTTGTCGCAACTGGAGTAATCATGAAGACATTTCATCACAATTCGCTGAAGGCGCTTGCCTTCTCCGCATCGGCTATCGCGTTCGTGATCGCCGGCCCGGTCGCCGCTCAGGAGCAGGCCGAAGAAGGGCAGGAAGAAGAAGAAGAGCAGGTTGAGGTCACCACCGGCGCCAGCGGCGAATCGGGCGGTGAGCGGATTACGGTTACCGGCTCGCGTATTGTTCGCGACACCTACTCGTCGATCTCGCCGCTGCAGGTTATCAGCACCGAAAACCAGCAGGCCATCGGCGCGTTTGACCCCGCTCAGATCCTTCAGCGTTCGGAAGCGGCTTCGGGTACGCAGATCGACGCGACCTTCCAGGGCTTCGTTCTCGACAACGGTCCGGGTTCGCAGACGATCAACCTTCGCGGTCTCGACGCTGACCGTACTCTCGTCCTCGTCAACGGCCGTCGCCTGGCTCCCTCAGGTGTGGAAGGCGCTCCTTCCAACCCCTCGATCAACCTGATCCCGGCCTCGCTGGTTGACCGCTACGACCTGCTGCTCGACGGCGCGTCCTCGGTTTACGGTTCGGACGCGGTTGCCGGTGTTGTGAACGCCATTCTGCGCAAGGACTTTGACGGTCTGGAGCTGCAGGCCAACGGCGATTACAACGAGTCGGGCGCGGGCAACGACTTCACCGTCAGCGCGGCCTGGGGCTTCAACACCGACCGCGGCGTGTTTGGTATCGGCGCGGAATACCGCCGGGTTGACGAAGTGCTCATCAGCGATCGCGACTTCCTGTCGGGTTGTAACACTCACTACGAAGTCGATCAGAACGGCAACTTCCTGACGACCGACGTCGCTTCCGCTGCGCAGGTTCAGCAGGACAGCGGCGGCGCGATCACCGTGTCCGAGCAGCCCTGTAAGATCCAGGGTCTGGTTGGCCGTATTCAGCCTGACGCGACGCGCGTTGGCTTCGTCTACATCGACCCCGTCGATTACGGCGTCACCAACATCAACGGCGACCCGGTGCTGGGTAACACTGGTATCCCGGGCTTCTCGGAATCGACCAACGCCTTTGGTCTTCCGGTTGACGCTGATGGCGACGGCGTTCGCGATGTCGACTTCGCTTTGCTGAACACCAACGCGGTTGAGCAGGACGTGACCTTCATTCCGAAGCAGGAAGTCTACAACGTCTTCGCCTATGGTGAGTACACCTTCCCGGGTGAGGCGAACATCACGCCGTTCTTCGAAGCGTCCTACAGCCGCTTTGACCAGTTCGTGCCCAATAACGGCACCCCGCAGTTCTTCCCGTGGGTCCCGGCCGAAAACCCGTTCAACCCGTGTAACATCGACACGAACCCCAACGGTATTGACTGCCGCGTGCAGGACGACGTGTTTAACGGCCTCGACACATTCGCTGGCGGTGCCTTCGCTTTGGGTAGCGCCGGTTCGGTCGCAATCCGCCCGATCCCTTCAGTGCAGGGCGACCGGAACAACACCGACATCACGATCGAGCAATGGCGCGGCGTGTTGGGTGTTCGCGGTGACCTGCCCTTCATCGGCCCGAGCTGGTCGTTCGAAGTGTCGGGCGTCTACTCGCGCTCGGACAGCTCTTCGGTGCGTGAAGGTATCCGCGAAGACCGTCTTGCGGTCGCTCTGGGTATCGACCCGACCGCAGACTTCAACGGCGACGGCGTCGTCGACAATGACGGCGACGGCATTGCGGATGACTACAACAGCCAGCCGGTCTCGCCGCTGCTTCCCGGCGGCCCGTGCGACACGAGCGGCTTTGCCAACCCGCAGCTGGCCGATCCGACGCTCGGTGATGCGACCTGTGTTCCGGTGAACTTGTTCGTCGACTCGCTCTACACCACGGTTATCGGCGACTTCGCCACGCAGGCCGAGCGTGACTACCTGTTCGGTGTCCGTTCGTTCGACACCGTGTACGAGCAGACCATCATCGGCGGCTTTGTAACCGGTGACCTGTTCGACCTTCCGGCTGGCCCGGTTGGCGTCGTGCTTGGTGCCGAGTGGCGCGAAGACTCGATCGACTCGCAGCCGGACACGGTCGCCTCGAACGGCCTGTTCTGGGGCTTCTTCGCTGACGGCGGTGCGGTTGGTTCCAAGTGGATCCGCGAACTCTACGGTGAAATCGACGTTCCGCTGGTCGCCGGTGAAACGCTGGTTGAAGAACTCAACATCCGGGCCGCGGGCCGTATCACGGACGAAGAGTTCTACGGCACCAACGGCACCTTCTCGATCCAAGGTGGGTGGCGCCCGGTTTCACCGTTGCTCCTCAAGTTCAGCTACGGCACCTCGTTCCGTGCGCCGAACCTGCGTGAGAACTTCCTGCAGAACCAGTCGGGCTTCAACAACATCTTCGACCCGTGCGCTGTGCCGGCCGATGCGTTTGACTCGACCGCGGGTGGTTATCAGGCTGACCGCGATGAGCGTGATCCGGAAACTCTCGCAAACTGCGTCCGTGAAGGCCGCGATCCGACCCAGGTTGGTATCGATAGCGAAGGTGTGAACACGATCTCGCAAGCCAGCGCGCAGATCTTCACCGGTGGTAGCCTCGATATCGAACCGGAAACCTCGCGTTCGATCACGACCGGCTTCTCGTTCGAAGAGAACTTCCCGAGCGGCTTTGGCGTGGCGTTGAACTTCAACTACTACGACATCCTGCTGAAGGACTCGATCACCGAGCCGAGCACGCAGTTCATCATCAACGACTGCTACACCCGGACCGATGGCAACCGCAGCCCGTTCTGCGATCGTATCGTTCCCAGCACGCAGGCCGCGGATCGCTTCCTGATCCAGACGGTAAACTCGGGCTTCATCAACCTCAACGAGGAATCGGTGCGCGGTATCGACCTCAACGCGACCTTCAGCAAGGACGTCACCATCGGTGGCGAACTGTTCGACGTCGCGGTTGAGTTCCGTGCCAACCACCTGATCGAGCGTTCGACCCTGTTCATCGACGACGAAGGTAACGCCGCTGAAGAAGACTTCGCCGGTGAGCCCAGCTTCCCGAGCTGGACGGGCCGTGCGACCGCCTTCATCGACTGGAAGGACTTCCGCTTCACGTGGCAGACCTTCTACACCGGGTCGATGGATCAGGATCCCGACGGCCTCGATCCGTTCTCGGATGCCTTCGGCTACGGTCCGGACGGTGAATTCACTGGCTTCTTCGCCGATACGTGTCTTGGTGGCGGCTCGCGCGATGCGGCTGGCGTTGTTGACGGTGTGGTTGCCGGAGACGGTGTCTACTGCACCGACGTTGGTTTCCTCGAGGAGTACTTCGAGCACACCGCGTCGATCCGTTGGGACAATGGCGATTTCCGCGTCATCGCGGGTGTGACGAACATCTTCGACGCGGATCCGCCGCTGATCGACACCAACGAAGTGTTCGGTATCTCGAACACGCCGATCGGGAACCCGTACGACTTTGACGGTCGCGAGTTCTTCATGCAGCTGCTGTATCGCTTCTAAGGGCGAGAACCGCAGAAATTAGCCAAAAAAGGCGGCCTCTCGCTCTTGCCGAGAGGCCGCTTTTTTGATTTACTCCGCAGATGCGGCGCGCTGGAATGGAGGCTGGCGTCTCGCTTGAACACTCACTGTATTCAGCAAAAAGGGTAGTACCCGATGAAACTTCTGAAAGCTTCGGCGGCGGCTGTATTGGTCGGCGCCTCAGTCCTTGGTCTCAGCGCCACCGCGCCGACCGAGACGCAGGCGCAAGCCAACGGCGTCCCCTCCGTTCCGATCGATGTCTGGGCTTTGCGCGATGTCGTGAACGCGGTGGATCTGTCACCCGATGGCAAGCACCTGCTTGTGCACAAGGTCGAATCGCGCGAGGGTGAGTACATCCTTGAGGTCTATAAGACCGACGATCTCAGCAAGCCGCTGCGCCGCCTGAACGCGGACCCGATGGAAATCATCGGCGCAAGCTGGGTCACCGACAACCTGATCTTCGGCACTGCCTGGCAGCAGGTGCGAGAGAATGTGCGCGGCCCCGAGGACGATACGCGCAATTATCTCAGCTATTCCTACAATTTGGAAAAGAACAAGTTCAGCACGATTCGCGACAGTTTCAGCATCGTGAGCGATCTGACCGATGAACCCGACAAGGTCATCGTCGCGGCCGACAACCCGGTGCAAAGCGGCGTCGGGGTCGATCCGTTCAAGGCGTTCCGCCCGCGCAATTACTACAAGCTCGACCTTGTCAAAGGCACAAAGAGCCTCGTCATGCGTGGCACCAGCAAGTACGCTCAGGTCAGTTTTGACGATGACGGCAATGCGCGCTTTGCCGTGGGCTTTGACAGCGACAACACTCTCAAGACCTATTACCGCAAGCCCGGTGAAGGTTCGTGGACCCAGTTTGGCGAAGTCTATGATCAGGACGACCACGAAAACCTGCACCGTTTCCTGACGGGTTTTCAAGGACTTGCGCACATCTCGCCGGACAATCCCAACCTCGGCTACATGATCGAAACCCGCGAAGGCGAAGACAAGTCGGCGCTTTGGGAATTCGACTTCGAAACGGGCCAATATGGCAAGAAGCTGTTCCAGGATACCGACGGCGACGTGATGAGCGTTGGTCTTCACTCAATCCCGGGCCGCGACACGCTTTCGTTTGCGCAGTATCCGGGCGCCAAGTGGGAGCGTCACTTCTTCGATAAGGACGAAGAGGCGCTTTACCAGGCTCTTGAAAAACAGATCCCTTACGCGCACCAGATCAGCATCTCGAGCCGTTCGATGGACGGTAAGCGGATGATCGTGACCAATCGTGGTCCACATGATCCGGGCTCGTTCTGGCTGGTTAAGGATGGCAAGCTGGCCAAACTCGGCAGCCGTAACCCGTTGCTTAATCAGGAAAACCTCGCTGACGTTCAGTATATCCGCTACCCGTCGCGTGATGGCATGACCATTCCGGGCTACGTCACGATCCCGAAGGGTGAAGGCCCGTTCCCACTGGTCGTGATGCCGCATGGCGGCCCGCACGTCTCGGAAGTTGTCGGGTATGACGAATGGGCTCAGCTGCTCGCCAGCGCCGGCTACATGGTCCTTCAACCGGGTTACCGGATGACCGTTGGCTGGGGCAAGAAGCACTTCGATGCGGCCTACGGCGAACACGGCGGCAAGATGCAGGACGATAAGGACGACGGCGCGCTCTACCTGGTGGAGCAGGGCATGGTTGATCCTGATCGCATCGCCATGTTCGGCTGGTCTTATGGCGGTTACGCGGCGCTCGTGTCGCTCAGCCGTGAAGACCAGATCTATCAGTGCGCGGTTGCCGGCGCGGCTGTGGCCGATGCGGCCAAGACCTATCGCCAGCGCGGCGGTGGTCAGGGTCCCAAGGCGATCGACGATTGGGCCAAGCGTCGCGGTACGATCGGTATCAACCCGATCGACGAGGTGGCCAAGGTGAACATTCCGCTGCTTATGGTCCACGGGGAAGACGACGCGCGCGTTCTCTACTTCCACTACAAGGACTATAAGAAGGCGTTCGAGAAGGCGGGCAAGACCGGCCAGTTCGTGACGCTGGACGATGCAGACCACTTCTATTCCACTCTGATGTACAGCCACCAGCAGCAATTCTACACCAAGATGCTGGACTTCCTGGCCAATGACTGCGGACCGGGCGGGCTGTAAATCCCAACCGGCACGGCCAGGAATTGCCCTGGCGCTGGCAAAAGAAGGGCGCGCCAAGCGATTGGCGCGCCCCTATTTTTCTCGGCTTGTCAGTCGGCGCTGCGCTCTCATTGAATCCGCTTGCCACGCACCCCAGTTTGTCCGTTTATCCGAATAAAGAACGTCCCCATCGACGCCTTCTTGAAGACAACCTTGTCGCCTTCCTTGACTGTGGCAAGACGGCTGGGCGCGCTCAGGATTTCCCATACGGCGCCTTCCTGTGTGGTAAAGCGGATCTTCTTTCTCGAGACGTAGCGCGCGCTTGTGATCACCGTCTCGAGCATCTCCTTGGCCTTCTTGTCCTCCTCCTCGTCATCGGTCTTGAGGATTTCGATGTCCGGGACCGATAGGCCGAAGAGCTCGCGGTTGGTGCGGCGCACATCCTCCTGGTCAATGATCTGGACCTCGCCCGCTTCATTGGCCACGACCATCCCGCCCACGACCTGGTCGAAACAGGCGAGCCGCTGTGTATCATCGGATTTGGTCTGGCATTCTTTTAGCTGTTCAAGAAAATCCGGCGAT
>JBCBYM010000115.1:0-8859 GCA_039815865.1 Pseudomonadota bacterium | reverse complement strand
TTATCAGTAAGGTGCCCATGGTGTGATCGATGGTGCCATCGGCCTCGTAAGCCACGATGCCAAACTGGCGGTAAAGGTCCTCCATCGCTTCCTTAGGCGCTGTGAGTAGTGTGAAATTCTCCAAGTTTAGGCCGCGCGTTTCGGCGTAGAAAAAGGTATTAGGCCTTATGGGCTGGCCGCTGTTTGGCATCATGCTATCTTGCACCCCCGCGCGCGCCCAAATCTCATTCATATTGATCAACAGGCAATCGCCCGGGTCAATATACCACCACCCTTCCGCATCAAACTGCCACTTGGGTGACGAAACGGGGAAGGCAAGAGCCAAGTAGACCCGTTCGTTGATCTGGTTGCAGGCCCGCACTGTATACTGCTGGACTTGCGATGATTGCGCCATGGTCGGCGCGCTTGGGCCCAGGACCAGCGCGCTTGCAAGGCAGGCGGCGCTCACACTCGATTTGGTGAGCTTGGAGGCTCGGCTCATAAGGTTTGTCATAGCCATCATACACGCTCCTAATCCAGCAATGTCCATTTCACGATGCCCCCGCCTTCGGGCAATTCGAGCGGTGTCATCGGCGCTAGGCGCTGCCCTGCGCTGTTGCAGTACTGCAAGGGAACGCCCGCTCCCGCCTGGTTTGAGTAGGCTACGGTCCAAGTCTCTTTGACGCCCACGCAATAGCTGCGGCCATTGGCCGGGTTTTCGATCACCGGGGCGCGCACTCCGTACTTCAACCAGCGTTCGGCATAGGCGTAGACTGTCCGGTTTGCGTCATAGCCTTCGCCGTCGGTCGGAGAGCCAATCGGCGTGTCTTCGCAGTCGCCAGCACCGACATCGGTGAAACCGCTGCTGTATTTGTACCCCGGAACCGGCTCAAGCGCGGTCGCAACCTTCACCGCCTGCGCCCCCTTGTTGCACACCCGCAAGACCCAGCCCGGGCCGTTTTCGGAGCGCGGCAAAGGTTCTGGCGACAGGTCTTCGCTGTCCTGCTTGATCCCGGCCATATCGGCATGGGACACAGTGCCGTCGTTGAATTCCACTGCGAGCAGATTGCCGGAACGTTTGTCCACTCGGGCGTATTGATAGGCGCCGCCATTGCGCGGCCTTGCGAGGATGGTCGATCCCTCTCCCACCGTATCGGGGTGGATGAATTGCGCGGTCAGCCGGCCGCTGCGCCCGTTCCACTGCTTGAAGGTGTACCGCCCGTCATCATCGCGGCCCGTAATCGTCGCCGGGTAATAGCGCTGCTGGCGGTCTTGAGGGTTGCTTCGCAGCCCGATCAGAACGGCATCGCCCTCTGAATATTGCAACGCCGGTGATGGAACGGGTGTCGGAGTTGGTGTTGGTGTTGGTGTTGGTGTTGGAGTTGGTGTTGGTGTTGGTGTTGGCGTGGGGGTAGGCCCACCCGAGGGACCGGAAGACACAGCAATCTTGCAGGGATCCCCGCCGGTCACGGTCAGTCTGACTTGATCCCCAGGTACGCCGGCAATCACCGACCATTCGCACAACATTCTGTCGATCAAGCCAGGCTTGAAAGCGCGCACCCGCACGACATTGATACCACCTTCGCCAATAGGGCCCCGTATTTCACGGGTCCAGAAAACACCCTGATTTCTCACGAGAGTAAAACACTTCTCAGCAACCGCCTTGACCCGATCATACTCATTGTAAAAGCAAACTCTGACCGTCTGTTCGCTCCGATTGTGTATGTCGAAACGCACGCTCGGGGCCTGCTGTGCGGCGGTGCTGCTCGGTGCAAGCGCCACTGCGCCTATCGCGCTGGCCAAGCCCAGCCACACTTTGAACGATGATCCGATTTTGATGCCGTGCGCCATAATGCCCCCGATTACCCCTTAACCCCGTGTGTCGAGAGAGCGGATACACAAGTCAAGTTATGGCATGTCTGAACCTGGCTGACAGGCATCGTTCATGTGTTTGGCAATTTAGATGAACGCGCACTTCCCGCGCATTTGCCACGAGAAAGCGCCAGCGGATCACTCCGCCACCGCCGTTCAGTCCGGCTCGAGGGCGGCCAGAACATCGCGCGTGAAGGCGGCGATGTCGAACCGGGTGCCCACCATGTCCTCACCGCGCCGCACAATCACGACATTGCGGCTGGGCACGACAACAACATATTGACCGCGATTGCCCCGCGCGGCGAAGGCGTCATCGGGAATACCTTCAAACGCGTTGCCTTCCGGCCGCCGAAACGTCCACCAGCCCGCGCCATAGCCCCACTGGCGCCCCTGAGGCTGTGGGCCGCTGGGGTCTGAGACATAATCGCGCCAGTTCTCGGGCAGCAGCCGCTCGCCGTGCCACACGCCGTTCTGCAAATACAGCTGGCCCAGATTGGCGAGATCATCTGCGGTCGACCACACCTGGCTCGAGAGCACGTAATTGCCGCGATAATCGGTCTCAACCACGGTGTTCGTCATCCCGATTTTCGCCAGCAAGTCTGTGGGCGTGTAAAAATCGAGATATTGCTGCACCGCCTTCACCGCCAACAGCGTGTCGTTGTTGGCGTAGCGATAGACGCTGCCCGGCGCGCGGATGAGCGGCCACTTGGTCATGTTCTCATCAACTGTGGAGCCGCCCCAATAGATCGGATCGGTGCGGTTGCCCGGCGTATCCGAATAGCGCCCCGTCGCCATGCGCAATGCGTGATCGATGGTGATGGCGCCCCGGCCATCAAGCCCGCCCCCGCTGCGCCAGTAATTGAGGCCGACGGGATCGCTAACCGCGTGCTCGCCGGAATGGACCGCCATGCCCACAAGCGTTGAGGCGATGCTCTTGGCGACCGACCATGTGCGCTGGGGGGTCTTTTCGTCGAAACCGGGGGCGTATTTTGCGGTCTCGCTCCACGCTTCCCCTTCCTTTTCGAGCTGTCTCACCAACACTGCAGTCGTTCGACCTTCGCCATAGCGGGTTCCCATGGCTGCCTCGAACAGGCGCGCAAACGGCGACGGGGGTATATCGGTGAGCGAGCGGCCGTCGACTGCCTCGACCTCGAGCACCATCCCATTAAACTCCCCGCCCTTCTGCGTGTCCTCGTCAGACGGCATGGGCACCGGGGCGGCGGCGTTGTTAAGCTCAGGCGCAGCGCCAATCGGCCAGATCGAACACCCTGTCAGCGGCCCGTAATACGCCGCCACCCGCGCGGGTGCATCGTCCTCCCACTGGACCTCGACATGCGCAATCTGACCCGTCGGGCGGCGCACGATCTCGTATTTCATCTCGCGGATCATAGCGTCGAGCGGTTGCTGAATGCCGGTGAGCTCCCATTCGTGAACGCTCTCAGGCGTGCGGGTTGTGCCATTGGCCTCGGCGTTGGCGATAGCGCTGCACAGGAACAGCGCCTTGTATCCGGCGGCGAGGGCGCGGTCGTAGCGGGCATCGAGCCGCTCTTGCGCGCTTTGAGCGGCGGCGGGGGATCCAACGGGGGATGCAAGGGCGAGCGCCGCCAAACCGGCAGCGAAGGGGATTGTGATCTTCATGCGCCAGACCGTAAGCCTGTGGCTTCAAAAGAAAAGGGCCAGCGGATCGCGCCGCCAGCCCCTTATCTGTGTGTCTTGGGTGTAAAAGGCTTAGGCTGCCGCTTCGGCGTAATCCTCTTCCTCACTCATCACCGGGCCCGAATCCTGGCCGCGCGCGTCTTCGTCGCGGTCCACAAATTCGATCACCGCGAGCTGCGCCGCGTCGCTGTCGCGGATGCCGGCCTTGATGATGCGAGTGTAGCCGCCTTCGCGGTCATCGTAGCGCTCCGCCAGTTCGTCAAAGAGCTTCTTCAGCTGGGTTTCATCGCCCAGACGGCTCATCGCCAGACGACGGTTCGAGAGGCCGCCGCGCTTGGCGAGCGTAACCAGCTTCTCGACATAGGGACGCAGTTCCTTGGCTTTGGGAAGCGTGGTGACGATTTGCTCATGCTTGATGAGCGCGGCCGACATGTTGCGGAACAGGGCCTTGCGGTGGCCCGACTTGCGGCTCAGCTTACGCTGCGAAATACCGTGACGCATATTCTATACTCCGTTCGTTAGGGGCCCGTATCAGGTAGCCCATAGCTGGCGGCGCTTAAGGTGCGCCGCCGTAACCTGTTCAACCAAGCAGCTCCTGCTCAAGCTTCTTGGCCATTTCCTCAATGTTCTCCGGCGGCCAGCCCGGGATATCCATGCCGAGGCGCAGGCCCATGCTCGAGAGCACTTCCTTGATCTCGTTCAGCGACTTGCGGCCGAAGTTCGGCGTGCGCAGCATCTCGGCTTCGGTCTTCTGGACCAGATCGCCGATATAAATGATGTTGTCGTTCTTGAGACAGTTGGCGCTGCGCACCGAAAGCTCAAGCTCGTCGACCTTCTTCAGGAGGTAACGGTTGAGCTGGTTCGCATCGTCTTCCTGCGGCTGAGCGGCCTGACCGATCATCGTCGATTGCGGCTGCGGGATGCCGTCTTCAAAGTGGACGAACAGCGTCAGCTGGTCCTGCAGAATGCGCGCAGCAGAGGCGACGGCGTCTTCCGGGGTGACAGTGCCATCGGTTTCGACCGTGAGCGAGAGCTTGTCGTAGTCCAGTTCCTGGCCCACGCGCGCGTTCTCGACCTTGTAGCTTACCTGGCGAACCGGCGAATAGAGCGAGTCGACCGGGATAAGCCCGATCGGCGCGTCCGCGGGACGGTTCTGCACGGCGGGGGCGTAACCCTTGCCCACATCCGCGGTCAGCTCCATGTTGAGCGTCGCGCCTTCATCGAGGTGACACAGGACAAGGCCCTTGTTCATCACTTCGATGTCGCCGGTAACGGCAATGTCGCCCGCCTTGACGGTGGCCGGGCCAGTGGCGGAAAGCTGGAGGCGCTTGGGCCCCTCGCCTTCCATCTTGAGCGCGATCTGCTTCACGTTGAGGACCATGTCGGTCACGTCCTCGCGCACGCCCGCGAGCGAGGAGAATTCGTGGAGCACGTTCTCGATCTTGATCGAGGTGATGGCTGCGCCTTGCAGCGAGGACAGAAGCACGCGGCGCAGGGCATTGCCGAGCGTGAGGCCAAAGCCACGCTCAAGCGGTTCAGCCACGAACGTGGTCTTGCGCTGCTTGTCTCCGCCGTCTTTGACTTCCAGAGCGTTGGGTTTCTTAAGTTCCTGCCAGTTCTTCGTGTTGACGGACATGGATTTCCCCTAATTCGCTGTATCAGCGGTTCAAATATGTAGTGCGGGCCTTGATGCTCTCAGGACGAGAGCGGACCTGTAAGACCCGCGCGGGTTGGCGGCCGTGTGGGTGGCCGCCGGACCCAAACGGGTTAGACGCGGCGACGCTTGGACGGGCGCACGCCGTTGTGCGGGATCGGCGTCACATCACGGATCGAGGTGATGTTGAAGCCCACCGCCGCAAGACCACGCAGCGCGCTCTCACGGCCCGAGCCCGGGCCCTTCACTTCAACTTCCAGCGTGCGCACGCCGTGTTCAGCGGCTTTCTTGCCGGCGTCATCGGCGGCAACCTGGGCGGCGTAGGGCGTCGACTTGCGGCTGCCCTTGAAGCCCATCATGCCGGCGCTCGACCAGCTGATCGCGTTGCCTTGCGCGTCGGTGATGGTGATCATCGTGTTGTTGAAGCTGGCGTTGATATGCGCCACGCCGCTGGTGATATTCTTACGGTCGCGGCGTCTTACCTTACCACCGGGTTCGCGTGCCATGTTCTCGTATCCTTATGAATGAAGGAAGAAGGGAAAAGCGTTGGGCCTCAAGGCCCATCCAATTTCTTGGGCTTACTTCTTCTTGCCTGCGATCGGCTTGGCCTTGCCCTTGCGGGTGCGGGCGTTGGTGTGGGTGCGCTGTCCGCGAACGGGCAGCTGGTTGCGGTGACGCAGACCACGATAGGATCTGAGGTCCATCAGACGCTTGATGTTCATCGCGGTGCTGCGACGCAGGTCACCCTCGACCTGATGATCCGCGTCGATCGTCTCACGAATGCGCAGGACTTCCTCATCGGTGAGGTCCTGAACGCGCGCCGTGTGGGGGATGCCCAGCTTGTCCGCGATTTGAACGGCCGTCGTGCGGCCAATTCCGTGAATATAGGTCAGCGCGATGATCACGCGCTTGTTTGTGGGGATGTTGACCCCGGCAATACGAGCCACTTAATTCTCCATGCTCCACAGGGGTTTGGGACGCCTGGCGCCGTGCCCCCATCTCAACGCTCAAACACACAAAAGGTCCGCACCCGCCATGAAACGGCAAAAGCCCGGATGGCGCATCGCATGATATCGCCTGCCGGACGGGGGTTCGAACCTGTCGAATGAAGAGCGCGCTTACGAGGATTCGCTTTCCCCGTCAACACTCAGAAACGCATAATCGACCGAGCCGCCCATATGGGCCGCCCGGGATGCCTTTCAAGAGCTTCGATACTGCGAAACACGCGCGGGGTCAAAGACCGGTTTCGCCGCTGGCCGATTTGCTGTGCAAAGCGTGCCCTCAAAGCCGCAGGGTCAGCCGTTGCCGCGATCCTCGGCCTCGGCCTCAGTGTCGCTGGTGACGCCTTCATCAAGGAAATCGTCGAACGCCTCATCCACGCTGGGCGCCTTGGGCCCGGCGGGCTCGCCGTCCTTGAGCGTGTCTTGCGCCTCGATCACCAGCGCGCCTTCGCCTGCAGCCTCCTCTGCCGCCTCCTCGGGCGTCTCGGCCGCTCCGTCCACCGCGAGGTCCACTGGGCCCAGCTTCTGGGCGAGGCCGGCAAGTTGCAAGCTCATCACCCCGTCCACCGCCTTGGAGATCACCGGGACCTCATAGCGCATCGATCCGCCGACATTGTATTCCCACACGATCCGCGTGCCCTTGCGCGCCGGCATGCCGGGAGCGCCGGGAATATCGACCTCGGTCAGCGCGATGGTGAGGACACCCGTTACCGGCTCGCTCTGCAAGGGGCCAAGCGCGCCGACCATGCGCAAAGCGGTTTCGGGATAGGCCTGGATGACGCGCATATGCTCAACGCTGCCTTCCAGCGTAAAGCGGCCCGGCTCATCCACTTCGGGGATCTTCTCGCAAAAACAGCCGCCCGCTTGCGGGGTAAGCCTCAGATTGGAGGCATCAGCCGACCAGGTGTGCTGCGAAGACCACCAGTCCGCCGGCGCAATAAGCGCCAGCCAAGTGGCCTTGATCCCCGCTTCCACCACAACCGCGTCGCGGGTG
Source organism: Pseudomonadota bacterium (assembly GCA_039815865.1). GTDB lineage: Bacteria > Pseudomonadota > Alphaproteobacteria > Sphingomonadales > Sphingomonadaceae > Erythrobacter. Next base: position 1,703 of record JBCBYM010000115.1, on the reverse strand, counting down.
ATGAAGCCGTTTTCGCTGGCCCTGATAACCTCGGCCTGAGCGGGCGATGGGGCCGCGCCCAACAGGACGGCCAGCGCTGAAAAACCGGTCAAAACAGCGTGTTTCATGTGTTTCGCTCTCCTTGGGCGCGCTCCCTTGCACGGCCACCAGCCTAGGCGAACGCCGCGCGCGCGAAAAGCCCCGCTCACGCGCTCAGCCAAGGATTGGAACGCTTTAGCTTAGCTCAGGATCGCGTCGATCGCGCCGGCAACATCATCGATCCCCGACATGCCATCGATGCGGGTGACGATGCCGCGCGCTTCATAGCCAGGCAGGATCGGCGCGGTTTCGGAACGGTAGACGCCCATACGCTTGCGCACGGTTTCCTCGTTATCGTCCGGGCGGCGCTTGAACTCGGTGCTGCCGCACGCGTCGCACACGCCTTCTTTCGAGGGCGGGTTGGCGGTGTCGTGATAGAGCGCGCCGCAATTGGCGCAGGAAAAGCGGCCACAGATCCGCTCAACCAGAGCGTCTTCGTCGACTTCGAGCTCGATCACATGGTCCAGCTTGCGCCCGTGCTTTTCGAGGATCGTATCAAGGTCAGCCGCTTGGGCAGCGGTGCGCGGATAGCCGTCAAAGATGGCGCCCGTGCCAGCGTCCATCGCGGCGATGTTGTCATCGATAAGCTGAGAGACGATCTCATCGGAGACAAGGTCCCCGCGGTCCATGATCGCCTTGGCTTTGAGGCCGACCGGGGTCTGCGCTTTGACGGCGGCGCGCAGCATGTCGCCGGTCGAAAGCTGCTTCATGTCGTGCCGCTCAACAAGGCCGGCGCTCTGCGTGCCCTTGCCCGCGCCCGGAGGCCCCAGAAGAATAATGTTCATGCCTATCCCCGATTACGCGCGCGACTCACGATCGGCGCATTTGCCCTCTAACAGCGCCCCCAATGCGCTATCGCTTGCGGCCTTTCAACTTAGCCTTCTTGATGAGATTGTCATACTGGTGCGCGAACAGATGCGACTGGATCTGCGTGATCGTATCGACCGTCACATTCACCACAATCAGCAGGCTCGTACCGCCCAGATAAAGCGGAATGCCGGTCTGCGCGATCATGTATTCGGGCACCACGCAGACAAAGGTGAGATAAATCGCACCGACCACGGTAATTCGCGTCAGGACATATTCCAGATAGTCCGCGGTGCGCTTGCCCGGGCGGATGCCGGGGATGAAGCCGCCGTTCTTCTTGAGGTTGTCCGCCGTCTCCTCAGGGTTGAAGACAACCGCGGTGTAGAAGAAGCAAAAGAAGATGATCCCGATCGCGTAGAGCGTCATGTAGATCGGCTGGCCGTGCTGGAGATACTGGTTCAGCGTGACAATGATCGAACCCCAGGTGCTGTCGGTGTCAACCGATTCCCCGGCGAATTGCGAAATCGTCAGCGGCAAGAGCAGCAGCGAACTGGCAAAGATCGGCGGGATGACGCCGGCTGTGTTGAGCTTCAGGGGCAGGTACTGGTTGTCCGCCTGCACCATGCCGCGCTGCGTGGCGCGCTTGGGATACTGCACCAGCAGACGGCGCTGAGCGCGCTCGACAAAGCTGATGAGGAGGATCAGCCCGATCACCATAACGACGAAAAAGGCGATGATCTCCGGCCCGATCGAGCCGGTGCGCCCGCCTTCAAACAGGTTGATCGCAAAGGTCGGGAACTGGGCGACAATGCCGGCCA
>JBCBYM010000114.1:0-8901 GCA_039815865.1 Pseudomonadota bacterium | reverse complement strand
TCGACGAGTTCGAAGCGGACTGTGTCAGCAACGCCAGCGTCCCGAGCCCGGTTCCGCGCGAGGTCGAGCTGCTCCTCGGACAGCGTTATGCCGGTGACCTGCACGTCGTAGTTCTGCGCCAGAAAGATCGCCATTCCGCCCCAGCCGCAGCCAATGTCGAGCACGCGGTTGCCCGGTTTGATCGCCAGTTTGGCCGCTATATGCGCCAGCTTGGCCAACTGCGCCTCGCCCAGCGTCATGTCCTCGCCGAACTGATCCGTGTTCCAATAGGCGCACGAATACTGCCAGTGCTCTTGGTCCAGCATCAGCGCGTAGAGATCGTTGCCGATGTCGTAATGATGCGCGACGTTGTCTTTGGAGGTAAGCGCGGTGTTGACCCGGTCGGCGAGCCATTCGAACTGGTTGCGGACCTTGCGCGAGAGGCTGGGGGGCGCAAACAGACCGCCTTTCTCCCACCGGCTGTTCGAACGCAGCAGGGTGACAAGCCCCATCACATCGCCTTCCTCGACGATCAGGCGACCATCCATGAACGCCTCGGCCGCACCAAGTCGGGGATCAAGGATGATGTCGCGCGGGACCCTGTCATCGGTGAGGCGCACGATAACATCGGGATAGCCTTCAGCCTCAGCGCCGAAGGTCTCTGCGCTGCCATCGGCGAACACCACGCCAAGGCGGCCTTGCTTTACGCCGCTCTTCAGAAACCGCCTGAGAAGACCCTTGCTCACCCTCGTTCTCCTGTCACCTTTTGCCTGTTGCTGAGAGTTCTCATGCTTGCACCGATCCGTTACACTCGCAATCGACAAAGAGAGGGAAAAGATGGGTGAAGCAAAGACACAGCCCACCGGGGACAACGTGGCGGACTTCATTGCGGGGGTTGAGCCTGAGGCGAAGCGAGAGGACGCAAAGGTGCTGCTGGAAGTGTTCGAGCGCGTGACGGGTGAACCGGCGAGGATGTGGGGCCCGTCGATCATTGGCTTTGGTCAATATCACTACAAATACGCATCGGGCCGCGAGGGGGATTCGATGCGTTCAGGCTTCAGCCCGCGAAAGGCGAAGCACTCGCTCTACCTCATGGGCCGCTATGTCGATGAGGCGACGGGTAAGAAGGTCGACGCGCTGCTGGAGGCAATGGGCAAGCACAAGACGGGCGCAAGCTGCGTCTATGTGAACAAGCTCGCCGATATCGACCTCGCCGTGCTCGAAGAGATCATTGCCATTTGCTGGGACACGATGAACCGCGTCTACCCCAATTAGGCGGCATCAAATCCCGGCATACCATTGGTAATTGCCGATATCCTCCCAGAAGCCGCCTTTGCCGCCTGCGATGTCGTCAAGCCGCGCGACGGCTTCGATTCCGGTGAGGTATTTGGCATGCTTGTACCCCAGTTGCCGCTCGATCCGCATGCGCAACGGGGCGCCGTTCTTTTCCGGGATCGGCTCACCGTTCAGGGAATGCGCAATGATCGTTTGCGGGTGATAGGCATCGACCATGTCGACGCTCTCATAATAGCGCCGCCCGTAGAGCACGTCGGCGCACCAGAAGACGATGAAATTGGCCTCCTCGCGCACCTTGGCGGTATCGAGCAGGCCTGAAAGCTGTGGTCCGGTCCACTCGCCGATCGCGCTCCAGCCCTCGACGCAATCGTGGCGCGTGATCTGAGTGCGCTGGGGCAGGGCCTTGAGGTCGTCCAAGGAGAGGCGCAGCGGGTTGTCGACCAGGCCTTTCACGCTGATGCGCCAGTCCGGAAACCCCTTGGCGAGCTGATCGCGGTAGACCGGGCTGTCAACACTGAGCGATCCGTTGCCCTTGAAGCTGGGGGAGCGGTCTTCGGGCGCGTATTCGGGGGCGAGGGATTGCTGGCCCGCCAGCGTGCGGTGCGCGGTGCGGTGCCAGTCCTCGGCGCGGTCAAACAGGCCCTCACCGCTTTCGCTTGTGGCAAAGCTGTCGATCTTGGAGCAGCCGCTTGCGGCAACGGCCCCCGTACCAAGGGCAGCCATGCGGGTGAGCAGCGAGCGGCGGGCGATACGGGTCATGGCTTTCCTCCGGCGATCATTGCCCAGATCTGTTTCAAGGGGTTTGAGAGCAGCACCATCACGATGTGCACCACGAAGAAAACGAACAGCGCAAAAGCGGCGATGAAATGGAGCGAGCGCGCGCTCTGACGCCCGCCCAGCGCGTCCACCAGCCACGGTGCGGCCGGTTCAAAGCCCGGGCTGATCGCAATACCGGTGAACACCATCAGCGGCAGCAGCACGCCCAGAACAAGGCCGTAGGTGAGCTTTTGGAGGGTGTTGTATTTGGCCCCGTCCTCAGCCTCGAAGCGGCCTTTGAGATGCGCCTTAGCCTCAGCCCACAGATGCGTTGGCGACCAAGCGCTGATCGGCGCAGCGATGTCGCGCGCAAAGTGGCGGTTCACCAGCATCGCGATCCACATGCCCAGCAGCGCCAGCGCAAACACCCAGGCGCCCGCGCTGTGCCAGTCGCGCGCTTCGGCCAGGTTGTAGCGCTGGGGCAGGGTCGCCCAATTGGGAAAGCGGATCACCGCCAGCCAGGCGTCGGCCGGGTCAAACCCATAATCGCCCCAATAAAGGTACCGGTGCGCGTTCGAAATGCCGAGGCCCGACATGAACAGCACCACCAGCGCGGCGGCGTTCACCCAGTGCCACAGCCTTGTGCTGACCGCGTGCCGCGGGTTTTCGCGCCGCTTCATTCACCGCCCCCAGCGCTCTCGCGCGCGAGGTAAATCACGTCGCGCGGCTGATCGAGAAGGTGCTGGCCGCTATCGATATAGAGCGTCGACCCGCTCTTGAGCGCGCCGCTTGCCAGAAACTGCGCGGCTTCAACGATTTCGTCCGGCCCGGTCTTGCGGCCCAGAAGGTTCATGGTGTGCGAGACGTCGGTCTCATCCTCGCTCTGGTCATGGCTTGCCAGGATCGCGCCGGGGGCAAGGCCGTAGACACGCGCGCTTGCGTCATCGGCGTAGTGCTTGGCCAGCATTGCGATGGTCGCGCCCAAAGCGTGCTTGGACATGGTGTAGCTGAAGAAATCGGGATTGGGGTTCGCCAGCTTCATGTCGGTGATCTGCACAAGGCTGCGCGTCGCGGCGCTCTTGGCGCTGCGAAGATAGCTTTGCGCCATGCGGGCGGGGGAGACGGCGTTGATCTGCATCGCCGACAGGTTCGTTGCCGGATCAAGTTTGGTTGCATCGTCGTATTCAAACACCGAGGCCGAATTAACGAGGCAGCGCCAATCCTCAAGCCGATCCGCGAGCTCCTCGACCATCGTTTCGGCGGCGTCCCCATCGCCGAGATCGCATTGGATCACCTCGGCTGAGGGCAAGTCGCGCGCGAGCGCCTGGGCCGGGCCTGCGCTGGAATTGTAGTGGATCACCGTGTGCCAACCCGCCCCGGCAAAACCGCGAATGATGGCCGCGCCGATACGAGTGGCGCCGCCGGTGACGAGGATAGCGGGTCTTGGCATGGGCGGCTGGCCGTATCAGCGCTCTTGGCCTTCATCAATGGAAACGGGCGTTTCTAGCTCAGGCGTTTGATCGCGCGCGCTTGGATCTGCGGCGAGAGGCGCGGCAGCGCCGCCAGTTCCTCAAGCTCGGCCCGGCTGGCTTTGCCCTGGATCAGCGCGCTGAAGACGCGCGCGACGCTCCAGTCTTGGTGGCCGTCCTCGATGCGTTCCAACGTGTCCCCCGCTTGCGCTTCGCCTTCCTCTAGCACGCGGAAATACCAGCCTGAACGCCCTGTCTCGACGATGCGCGCGGTCATGCCCTTGGCGCCAAAGCGGTGGTCAACCTTCCAACAGGGCTGGCGTGGCTGGTTTACTTCGATCACCGCGCCGGCTTTTGGGCTCCCGAGGCGAAACCGGTCGCCGATAAAGACGCTGTGCTCGTCCATGTCGCTGACCGATAGGTTCGATCCGAAGGCGCCGGGTTCACCCAGAAGGGCGAGGGCGGTTTTGTCTTCCAACTCCTCGCGCCAGACATCGTGGTGGTCGAGCGGGTAGAGATGCACCGCCTTTTCTGGCCCTCCATGGACGCGCCGGTCGGCCTGCTCGTCAGGCGCGAAGCCCTCTTTGAAAAGCTGCACCACGCCTTCGCGCGGGCGTTTTGCAATGGCGCTGGTCTCGGCCCCGTTGAACGGGCGCGCCGTGCCGGTGCAAATGGCTGTGATGGTGCGCTTCATGGCTTTCTCACGGTGAGATCGATCCAGTCGCGCTGGGTCCCGTCAGAACCCATGCCTTCATAGATGCGCTGGTCGGCGAGGGTGAACCCGGCCTCCTCATACCGCTCAAGCAGCCAGGACGCGGTGGGGAAATTGTGCAACCGGCCCAGTAGATCGCGGCCTTCTCCAGTGCCCAGCTTGTAGCAGCCAAAGTGCCACCCGCCCGGCTTCAAAGCCCGGTGAATGCGCGCCAGCGCGTCGGGCAGTTCGCTGCGCGGACAGTGCAGCAGCGTGGCGTGCGCCCAGACCGCGTCATACCGCGCACGCTCGGTGAGCTGGTCAAAGCGCATGGTGCGCGCATCAAGTTCAAAGCGTTCATTGGCTTTCTTGACCATGGCGGGCACGCCGTCGGTCGCATCGATGGCAAAGCCGCGCTCGCGCATTCGGGCGGAATCCTGCCCACCGCCGCATCCCAGCTCAAGCGTGGATGCGCCCGGTTCCAACCGATCCAGAAACGCATCGAGCGATGGCGAATGGCTGCGCGCAAAGCTGTGCGTATAGTGCGGCGCTCGCTCCGTGTAGAAAGCCAGGGTGGCCGGATCGATAGCCATGCCTCAAGGCGCTTTACGTTCGACCGGCATGACGTTGTATTTGCGCACTTCTTCTACACTCAGGCAATAGCGCGTGCTGGGGTCTTCCTCGCTGCTGACGGCCTGCTGGCGGTACATGATCTCAGTCAGGAGCTTGCGGCTGACCCCCATGCGGATGAGGAAATCGTTGTCCTCGCTTGCCAGCAGGGCGGAGGATTGCTCGATGCTGGCGATGAGTTCGGTCGTCGCTTCCGAGCCGTCGATCACCGCGTCATCGATCTTCCAGCGATCGTTCGTGTGGGTGAACATGTGGACCATGAAGACGCCGCCTTCATCGACATAGCGCCGGTCGCCGCCCATGAACATGAAGTTGCACGCTGAAAAACAAGTCCAGCCATCCGGGATACGGGTGAGCATGCCGCGATAGGATCGGATGATGCGGCCCGCTTCGTTGCCCGCGCGCGCGTTGCCGCCTTGGGAGCGCAGCCAGATCTCGCTGATCTGGTCGTCGTCTTCGATCGCCTCTTTCAGGCGTGCAGGCAGGCTTTCATCGATCCGCCCTTCGGCCATAAGAATACGCACGCCGTTCACCGTGTCGGGCGTCAATTCCATGATTTCGCGCGGGCCCCAATTGGGCTGGGCCGGGCACGTTGGGTTATTGGGATCGAACTCGGCCGCGCCCGTCAGGAGCGCAAGGCTGGCAGCAGCGAGCAGAGCTTTGGCGATCAGCCTTTGCCTCATGCGACGATGGAATAGCGCGCTGATCCGGGCGGGCGGCACATTCGCTTTTCCGCGCGGGTCTCCTCGCCTTCGACAATGATCACGTCGGTGACCATGATGCAGTCGGCATCATCGCCTGTCTCTTCGCGCGCGGTGACGGTTGAGGAGCCTTTCACATCATCGCGCGAGCCCGACGTCCACGAAGAGCTCTGGCCAACCGGCGGCCCGGTAAAGCCCTCGTCATCCTCGGCGCCTCTTGTGGCCTCCAGAGTGGCATTGGCGGCTTGCTCTTGCTCTTCGGCGTCCAGCTTGCAGGCGATCTCTGTGGTCAGCGTGTCGGAAAACTCGGTGAGCGGGACAAAGGTGGGCACCCCGGCACTGCGCGCGCTGCGCCGGCCAATTCCGCCCAGCATCCCGCCGATCGCGCCGCTGACCGCGTCACCGCTCTTGCCTTCCTCACAGCCGCTGGTCGCTTGTTCAGCTCCGCGTTTCGCATCGTTGAACAGGCTGCCGAACTGCGCATGAGCGGCGGTGGACCCGGCAGCCATGGCAAGCGCTCCCAGAGTGAGAAAAGCGGTCTTGAGTAGCTTGGTCACGGCGCTTCATCCTCCCAGCGTTCGTGCGATGAGTACGATACGAGGAGCGCGGGCAAGCGTCAATCGAGCGCTTGCGCTTGCGCTGCGGCTTCCCGGTCGCGCTCGGCGCGGCTTTTCTTTTGCGCGGCGGTTTTCAGCTGGCCGCACGCAGCGTCAATGTCGCGCCCGCGCGGTGTGCGCACCGGAGCGCTGATCCCGCCTTCAAAGACGATGTCCGAAAACGCCTTGATCCGCTCCGGGGTTGAGCATTCATACTCGGCGCCGGGCCAGGGGTTGAACGGGATCAGGTTGACCTTGGCGGGCAGGTTGAACTGCTTGAGCAAGCGGACCAGTTCGCGCGCGTCATCGTCGCTGTCGTTCTTGTCCTTGAGCATGACGTATTCAAACGTGATGCGCCGCGCATTGGAGGCACCGGGATAATCGGCGCAGGCCTGGAGCAGCTCTTCGATCCCGTACTTCTTGTTGAGCGGCACGATCTCGTCGCGCACGTCTTTGGTGACGGCGTGCAAGCTGACGGCGAGGTTGACACCGATTTCCTGCCCCGCGCGCTCCATGGCCGGAATAACGCCGCTGGTGGACAAGGTGATACGGCGCTTGGAAAGGCCCAGGCCATCGCCATCCATAACTAGGTGCAGCGCGTCGCGCACATGATCAAAATTGTAGAGCGGTTCGCCCATGCCCATCATCACGATATTGGTGAGCAGGCGGCCATCGGCGGTGTAGTGGCCCCGTGCGTCTTCGGCGCCCTCTTCGTCTTCGTCGGGATCGCTCTCAAGCCCGCTCATCGTACCTTTGGGCCATTCGCCCAAAGCATCGCGCGCGAGCATGACCTGGCCCACGATCTCACCCGGCGTCAGGTTGCGCACGAGGCGCATCGTGCCGGTATGGCAGAAGGTGCAGTTCAAGGTGCAGCCGACCTGGCTTGAGACGCACAAGGTGCCGCGGGTTTCATCGGGGATGAAGACCATTTCGAAATCGTGGCCATCATCGGTTTGCAGCAGCCATTTGCGCGTGCCGTCCGAGCTGTGCTGCGCTTCGACCACGTTGGGCCGTCCGATCACAAAGCGCTGGGCCAACCAGGGACGCATCGCTTTGGAAATGTCCGTCATCTCGGCAAAGTCGGTCACGCCGCGATGATAGAGCCAGTGGAACACCTGCTTGGCGCGCAGCTTGGCCTGGCGCGCGTCAAGGCCGGCTTCGGCAAACAGCTCGCGGATACGGGGGCGGGGCAGGCCGATAAGGTCCACACGCCCATCCTCGCGCGGCGTGATATCACGCGCAACGGGGACCGGATCCACCTGGCCCGGAATGGTCATGAGGGTCGTGTCTGCCATGATTGCGGGCGCATATAGGGCCGCCGGGGCGATTTGGCCAGATCGCAACGCGGATCAGAGCTCAGAGCAACCCACGACGGCCGCGTCCATCGCGGTGGCGGCGCCATCGAGGCTGTATCGGTCGACAAATCGGATGCCGTTGGCTGCTCGGGCGCTAACGCTCATGCCGCTAGCCGAGCGCATGGCAGCGATTATGGCCGCGTCCATCGCTTTATCGCTCGCCCAGGCGTCGCGCCCTTGGGCGGTAAGGTCAAAGCGTTGATCGCCCACGGAAAGGCGCACTCGAACCCCGCTCTTGACCGAGCGCGAGAGGCGCAGATGGAGTTGCCCGCGCACTTGGCGTGCGGGCCAGGTCCCGACACTGGCGTAGCCGCGCGGCTCTCTCTCGTTGGTGGCTTGCGCGATCGCGTAGCATCGCGGGGTCTCGGCATCGCGAAACGCGGCCCACTGGGAAAAGACGCCCAGGCTGTCCTTCGCGGACAAAGGCGTCGCGCTGGCCAAGAGGCAAAGAACCAGCGGTCTAATCATAGCGGATTGCCATTACTTCCCATTCCTTGGCGCCTGAGGGCAAGCGCACCGTGCGCAAATCGCCCACGCTGGCGCCTTTGAGCGCGCGGGCCAGCGGTGAATTCCAGCCGATCCGGCCTTCGCTGGCGTTCTGTTCATCATCCCCCACCAGAGTGACCCATTGCCGGGCGTCATCTTCATCGGCAAGCTCAACGCGCGCTCCGAAAAACACCCGATCCTTGTCCGGCTGGTTGGACGGGTTCACCACGCGGCAGGCCTTCATCCGGCGCGCCAGATGGCCCAGTTCGCGATCAATCTCGCGCATGCGCTTGCGACCGTAGAGATAGTCGCCGTTTTCGCTGCGATCACCATTGCCCGCCGCCCAGCTGACGATCTCGACGATCTCGGGGCGTTCGGTGCCAAGCAGGTGGTCATACCGCGCCTTGAGCGCCGCCATCCCTTGAGGCGTGATCGGGGGGCCGGGCCTTGTTGCCATGGAGGACAGGGTAAGGGCTAGGGCAGGAAGGCGTCAATCGTGCGCGGCAGGCCCGCTTCGTCCGGATACATGTGCGAATAGGTCACCGCGTTGCCCAGCACGCGCATGATGTAATAGCGGGTCTCGAAATTGGACGGGATGCGCTCCACCCAGGTAACCCAGTCAATCTCGCCGCGGCGTGGATCGCCGTTGAGGCGCAGCCACTGGTTCACTCGGCCCGGCCCTGCATTATACGCGCCCACCGCCAGAGGATAGGCGCCGTCATAATAGGCCAGCATGCGTTGGAAATAGGCATCGCCCAACTGGATATTGTAAGGCGGCTTCTGGATCAGGTCGGCGCGCATGTAGCGAATGCCAAGTTTGCCCGATTGCTCACGCGCGGTGCCGGGCATGAGCTGCATGATCCCGCGCGCGCCGGCATGGCTGATGCGGGTGCGGTCAAATTCGCTTTCTTGCCGGCTTATCGCGTGAACCACCGCCCAGTC
>JBCBYM010000113.1:0-9017 GCA_039815865.1 Pseudomonadota bacterium | reverse complement strand
GAGGCCCCTAAAGTCACAAACGCAGCCAACGCCGCCATCGTGGCCGTCAGACCACCCAAACTGCCTCGCTTCATCGACAAACCCTTCGCTTTGTTCATGCCCATACGCTTTCCGCGATGCAGTGAGCGCGGTCAAGCCGCTTGCTTAATACTTATCCGATTGCGCGTAATACCAAGCGCAGACCCAGCCCCGCCGCAACAAGAACCACACCGGCTCCGGCTGCATTCGCGAGCCAGCCATTGCGATAGCGTCCCAGGAGCGCGCTCTGGTTCATGGCGTAGAGCAGGAAGGCGGCCAGGATTGGCAAGAGCAGCCCGTTGGCCAATTGCGCAGCCAGGATCACTTCAACCGGTCGGATGCCAGCGAGCGAAAGGCCTGCGCCAATGGCAATGACGCTGAGCGCGATCAGGCGAAAGCCAAACGACTTGGGTCCGCTCTCAAGCCGCAGCACTTCGGTCATTGCAAAGGCGGTGGCAAGCGGCGCAGTGATCGCGCTCGTCAAGCCCGCCGCAAACAGGCCAAGGCCAAGCAGATAGCGTGAATAAGTGCCAAAGAGCGGCTCAAACTGGCGCGCCATATCGCCCGCGCTCTCCACCGCGATCCCTGCGGCAAACAGGCTTGCGGCGGCTGTGGAGGCGATGAGGATCGCGATCAGTCCGCCAATCCCGATCGAGATGGCCGTGTCCGCGCGCACCGCGGCAAGATCGCCGAGCGCGCCACTCTTGCGCGCCACGGCCGAGGCGTGGAGGAAGAGGTTGTAGGGCACGATCGTCGTCCCGATGAGAGCGATCACAGTAAGCAGCGCCTCATCCGGGATTACAGGGGTGAACAAACCGGCAGCCAGCGCCGCCACGTCCGGCCCAGAGATCGCAAAGGTGGCCACAAAGGCGAGCATCATCAGCGCAACAAGCGCCAGCAGAACGCGTTCAATCAACTGATAGCTGCCCGCCAGCAGCAGTCCTGCAGCAAGGGCTGCGATCGCTGCGACCGCGAGCGGGAACACGCCGTCACCCTCGCCCGCTATCGCCTCGATCCCCAACGCCGCGCCTGATAGATTGCCCGCCTCATAGGCCGAATTGCCCGCGTAAAGCGCGACGCCAACCAACCCAATCAGTGGCCAGCGCAAGGGCGATACGGCGAGCAGGCTGGCGAGGTTTGCACCCAGCCCCTGCCGCGTCACCAGGCCAAGACGCGCGGACATCTCTTGCAAGGCAATCGTCGCAAGCGTCGCGAACAACAGCGCCCAGAGCAGCGCGTAACCGAAATTCGCCCCGGCCAGCGTGCAGGCGGTGACCGTGCCCGGCCCGATGAACGCGGCGGTCACCATGGCTCCGGGGCCGATGGTCTTGAGCCGCGCGATCATGACTTGCGATCCCTTGCTGGGCCAAAGCCGCCGCCTGTGGGCGTCTGGATGATAATGGCATCGCCCGGCTCCACCGCCGCTTCGCCGCAGCCGCCCAAATCCTCTCGCGCGCCATTGCACCGTACAATCGTGTTGGCGCCGATGCGGCCATCCTCGCCCCCCTTGAGCCCCGGTGCTGGAACCCGGCGGCGTTCGGACAGGATCGAGCACTCCATCGCCTCGCGAAAGCGGATGCGCCGCGTGACGCCATCACCCGCATTCCACTGCCCAAGCCCGCCCGTGCCGCGATCAATGGAAAATTGGTCAAGCACCACCGGAAAGCGCGCTTCGAGCACTTCGGGATCGGTCATGCGGGTGTTGGTCATATGTGTGTGTACCCCGGCTGCCCCGTCAAAGCCCCCACCCTTTCCATCAGCCCCGGCAGGCGCGCCCGAGCAGATCGTCTCGTAATACTGCACCCGCGCATTGCCAAAGGTGAGGTTGTTCATGGTCCCCTGAGCGGTGCCGAGCCGTCCCAAAGCTGCAAATAGAGCATCGGTCACCGCTTGGCTGGTCTCGACATTGCCCGCCACGACCGCCGCCGGATAGGCCGGGTTCAGCATCGAGCCTTCGGGCACCGCAATCTCCAACGGGCGCAGGCACCCGGCGTTCAAGGGTATCTCGTCAGCGACGAGACAGCGGATGACATAGAGCACTGCGGCCCGCGTGACGGCAACAGGCGCGTTGAAGGCGTTGGGCTGCTGCGCGCTGGTGCCGGTAAAGTCGATGCGCGCGGTTCGCGCCGCTTTGTTGATGGTCACCGCCACCACAACACGCGCGCCGCTATCAAGCTCCAGGGCAAAGTCCCCGTCCTCAATGTCCACGAGGGCCCGCCGCACCGCTTCTTCCGCGTTGTCCTGAATGTGACCCATATACGCCTGTACGATCTCAAGCGAATGCTGATCGGTGAGCGTGCGCAGCTCGCTGGCGCCGGCGGCGTTGGCAGCGACTTGCGCCATTAGATCGGCGATGTTCTGAGCAATGTTGCGCGCAGGATACGGACCGGATCCCAGCGCCTCCTCGATCCGGTCGGTCTGGAAGACTCCGCCCTCCACCAGCTTCATGCCATCCAGCACAACGCCCTCTTCGTGGATGTTTGTCCCGCGCGGGCTCATCGAGCCGGGGGAAAGGCCGCCGACATCCTCATGATGAGCGCGGGAGGCTACGAAGAACAGGATCGCCTCCCCGGCCTCATCAAAAACCGGAGAGACCACGGTGATATCGGGAAGGTGCGAGCCGCCCTTGTGCGGGTTGTTCTGCACAAAGGCGTCGCCCGGCGCGATGGTCTGACCACTGGCGAGGATCGACTTCACGCTTTCGTCCATCGAGCCCAGATGCACCGGCACGTGCGGCGCGTTGGCGACCAGCTGGCCGCGCGCATCGAAAATCGCGCAGGAAAAATCGAGCCGCTCTTTGACGTTCACGCTTTGCGCAGTGTTCCGAAGGATGATCCCCATCTGCTCAGCGATCGCCATGTAGCGGTTGTTGAACAGCTCAAGCGTGACCGGATCGGCCTTGGCAGGATCGGGCAAAGTCGCTGTCTCATGGCCATGGGCGGTGAGGATCAGATGCCCCAGCGGATTGATCTGCCCACCCCAGCCCGGCTCGATCACGATGGTGCCGGTGGGCTCAGTGATGATTGCGGGGCCAGCGATTTTGTGCCCCGGGCCAAGCTCGGCGATGTCGAACACCGGCGCCTCTCGCCACACGCCACCGGAGTAGAAGCGTGTCTGCGCCTTGGGGCTGGCCGAAGCGCTTGGGGCCTCTCGGGGCGCTTCTGAGGCATCCGCCCCGCCCGCGCTGACCTCGACAATCAACGTATCGAGCACCACCGGTTTCTCGCTCGCGGTGAAGCCATATTGGCGCTGGTGCAGATCCTTAAAGGCTCTGAGCATGGTCAAAGCGTGACTGACGGGCACGGTAAGTGTCGTGTCGGTTCCCAGGTAACGCAGCAGAGCAAAAACACGTACGGTGAGCGCGTCGGGATCCGCCCCCTGTTCGGCCAGTTCGGCTCGGCACGTTTGTTCCAATGGACGGGCCTCAGCCTCAAGGCGACCCTCAAGCCCGGGATCGAGCGGCGCGTCGATCACCACCTGCCGCTCGACGCTGAGCTCGGCCAGCCCCATGCCGTAGGCCGAAAGCACCCCCGCCATCGGGTGGAGCAGGATGCGCCCGATCCCCAGCCGCTCGGCCACAAGACACGCATGCTGGCCGCCTGCGCCGCCAAAGCAGTTGAGCGCGTATTCGGCCACATCATAGCCGCGCGCCAGACTCACCTGCTTGATTGCCTGCGCCATGCGCTCCACGGCAATGTCGAGGAACCCTTCTGCGACCGCTTCGGACGAACGGCCGTCGCCAATCTCATCGGCCAAAGCGGCAAAGCCCGCGCGCGAGGCTTCGATGTCGAGCGGCTGGTTCTGCTGAGGGCCAAAGATTGCCGGGAAGAAGCGCGGATCAAGCTTGCCCAGCGCCGCGTTGATATCGGTTACCGCCAGCGGCCCACCGCGCCGATAGCAGGCAGGGCCAGGGTCTGCGCCCGCGCTTTGCGGACCAACGCGTAGGCGCGAGCCATCAAAGGTAAGAAGCGAACCGCCACCCGCTGCGACGGTGTGGATCGAGAGGATGGGAACGCGCATTGCTGCGCCTGCGACCTCGGTCTCGTACGCCTTTTCCAAAGTGCCTGCATAGTGCGAGACGTCGGTCGACGTGCCGCCCATGTCGAAACCGATCACCTTGTCAAAACCGGCGGCCTTGGCGCTCGCCACGCAGCCCACAATCCCGCCCGCCGGTCCTGAGAGGATTGCATCGCGCCCTCGAAACCGGTTTGCCGCGGTGAGCCCGCCCGAGCTTTGCATGAACAACAGGCGCGCCGCGCTGTCATGGCTCGCCAATCCCATTTCGACCTGATCGACATAGCGCCGCAGAACCGGCGTCAGATAGGCATCCACAATCGTCGTTTGCCCGCGCGGCACGATCTTGGCGAGTGGTGAAACCTCGTGGCTGGCGGAAACCTGCGTGAACCCGATCTCGCGCGCCAGATCAGCGAGCGCGCGTTCGTGCTCGGGATATTTGTAGGCGTGCATCAGCACAATCGCGACCGCTCGAAGCCCAGCGTTGAAGCCTTCTTGCAGAGCCTTGCGCGCAGAAACGAGGTTGAGCGGTGCCTCAACCGTCCCATCTGCCAGCACCCGCTCTTCGATTTCGACCGCGCGGCGATACAGCATGGCCGGTTTGCGGACCTTGAGCGCGAAAGTGTCAGGCCGCGCCTGGTGGCCGATCTCGATTGCATCGCCCAGACCAGCGGTGATCGCCAGCAGGGTGGGTTCGCCCGCCCGCTCAAGCAGAGCGTTGGTCGCGACCGTGGTGCCCATCTTGACGACATCGAGCGCCCCTGCGGGGATGGCGTCTTGTGCTCCAAGGCCAAGGATTTCGCGAATACCGTGCACCGCTGCATCGTCATAGCTCTCGGCATTGTTCGAGAGGTATTTGCGCGTGGTGAGCGTCCCGTCAGGCGCACGCGCGACGATGTCGGTGAACGTGCCCCCGCGATCAATCCAGAATTGCCAGCCCGTCATCGCCTTTGCACTCATGGCTGTGCCGAGTGCCGGGAGCGCGTCTCTGGGTCAAGGAAGGGGATTAAAACCCGCTCGCCTGGCCGTCCTTGCGCATCTCGGTCGCGCCGGTCAGCACGCCGGTCTCAGGGTCACGCTTGATCGCCTGATAACCGCCGAACATCACGCCATTGGTGACCACACGCACATTGTGCCCCATCGCTTTAAGCGCCTCGATCGTCTCAGCCGGAATGCCCGCCTCTACGTTGAGCCTGCCCAGATCGCCGTCAAACACCGGACCCGTCAGCGTGTTGGTCGGCTGGCGACCACCATCGTGATTGAGCCGCGCGGCATCGCCTGCTTCCTGCAGGTTCATGCCATAGTCGGCGATGTTGATGAGAACCTGCACATGGCCCTGTGGCTGCATCCCGCCGCCCATCAGGCCGAGCGTCATGAACGGCTTACCGTCCTTTTTAACAAAGGCCGGGATGATCGTGTGGAACGGTCGCTTGTTAGCCGCATAGGCGTTGGGGTGATCGGGATCGAGGCTGTAAAGTTCCCCGCGATCCTGGAACATAAAGCCCAGCCCATCGGGCACCATGCCGCCGCCCATGCCGCGATAGTTGGACTGGATGAGGCTCACCATCAGCCCGTCGCCATCCACCACGGTGAGATAGGTCGTATCGCCCTCGCCCTCGAGCTTGGGCGCGACTTCGATTGTGCCGGGCTCGAACACCGGTGTCGCCTTGTCGGGATCGATCAGGGCAAAGCGCTCTTTGCCATATTCCTCGGTCAGCAGCTCCATCGGAAAGGGCGCGAAGTCAGGGTCCGCGTAGAAGCGCGCGACATCCGCATAGGCGAGACGCTTGGCTTCGGTGATGTAGTGGAGGACTTCGACGCTGCCGCGTTCCCATTGGCGCAGGTCCACATTCTTCAGGATGTTGACCATTTGCAGCGCCGCAAATCCTTGGCCGTTGGGCGGAAGCTCGCACAGCTCAAACCCGTCGCGATAGGCCGCGCAAGCAGGCTCAACCCACTCGCTTGAGTGGTTGGCGAAATCTTCCAGCGTGAAGGCGGATCCGTTGCGCTGGAGGTAGTCGACGATGATCTTAGCGGTATCGCCAGCGTAAAATTCATCGCGGCCATTCTCGCCGATACGCTCCAGCGTGTTGCCAAGATCAGGATTCTTGAAAATCTCCCCCGCTTTGGGAGCCCGGCCATCCTTGAAATAGGTTGCGCGCGCGTTGTCGAACTCGAAATCGTACATTTCCAGCCGGCGGGTGTAGGAGCGCAGACCATTGCCCAAATACATCGCGATCACCGGCGCGACCGGATGCCCTTCGCGCGCATACTTAACCGTCGGCGCCAGCACATCGCTCATCGGCTTTGAGCCGAAGCGCTCATGCATGGTGAACCACGCATCGACCGTGCCGGGAATGGTGATCGGAAGCACTCCTACGGACGGGATGCGGTTGCGATTGCCGAGCTTGGCCATCATGTCCTCATAGGACTGACCCGAGGGGCTGCGGCCTGATCCGTTTACCCCGTAAAGCTTGTCGGTCTTGGGATCGTAGATGATCGCGAAAAGATCGCCGCCAATGCCGTTGCCGGTCGGCTCCATCAGGCCAAGCGCGGCGTTGGCTGCAATTGCGGCGTCCACCGCATTGCCGCCATCCTTGAGGATCTGAAGCGCGATCTGCGTCGCCAAGGGATGCGCGGTCGCCGCCATGCCGTTTTGCGCGATCACCGGGCTGCGCGACCAATTGGCGCCCACCGGACGCCCGCCTCCACCGATCTGCTCTTCAACCGGTTTGGGCGTTTGCTCTTCCTGCGCGAGGACCGGCGAAACGGTTAGAGCGAGAGCGGCGGTAAGCGCGCTGAGAGCGAGGCGCATAATGTGTTCTCCAGACTTGTCGGTTTGTACTTATACGTTTCGCGGCGCGCGCGGTTTCTTTTTGCGCATGCGTGGCAAAAGGAACAGGTAGATGCCAGTGCCCCACATCGCGACGAGCAGGACGCCGGTGGGAAGAAATATGTAAAGCTTCACCGCATCGGAAAAGAACGAGCCATCATGAATGCTCTCGATCAGGTCCGAGCGGCGGTAGGCGACCTTGAGCACCTCGGCCGTCTTAGTGTCGACCTGCACTTCCCAGCCCGAATTGGCGCGCAGCTTGGCCATGCCCTTATCCACGCGCAGATCGATCCGGTCGATATCGGCCCATTCGCGGATCCCGGCTTCGGGGTGCTGGCGCGCGGCGGCGAGCATCTGGTCGAACGAGGCTTCGGGCAGTTGCGCTTCAACCACGCCGCGTGCCGTGCCGGGCTGGATCCACTCAACCTCTTTCTTGAGCATCAGGAATCCGCCGGCGACAAACATGACGCCAGCGGGGAGGAACACGGCAAGAGACAGCCAGTAATGAACCTGGCGCCAGACCTTCTTCCAGTTCACTTCATCGCGCTCATTGCACCTCGGGGATTACGCCGCCCGGCACGTAAGGAGCGCCCAGCGCGATCAGTTCCGCTTCAAACGCCGGAATGGTCGATTGGGTCAGCCCAACAAGCCGGTTCTTGACCGCGTCGTAATCGGCCTTGGCGTAAGCGAGCTGATCGCGCTGCGTTTGCGTTGGCCCATAGGTCGATCCGTAAAGCGCGCCCATCGCCCGGCGGAGCCGGCTGCGCACGGTTGGCTGAGTGCGCTCGTAGATTGCGTTGCGCGCCGGATTGCCGTTGAGCAGCTCATCAAGCGCGTTCACTTCGGCGCGGATCTGATCGAGGCGCCCGTCCAGCGTCGCCGGATCGCCGCGCGGCGCGCTGCGAGCGGCCACAGCGAGCAGCTTCACCTTTTGCTGCGCTTCGCGAAGCGTGAAGCCCAAAGCCGTGACTGAGCGATCAAACGCCGCGATCTCGGTGGCAAAGGCCTCGGCATCGGGTTGACGCGGCAAAGCGCCTTCGGCCCGCAGCGGCTCAACAGTAAAGGGCATGGGCGCGACAAGCTGCGTGGTCACACCGCGCACACGCTTGGTCAGATCAACCGTGTAGTCGCCCGGTGCCGCGAGGAAACCCGAAGGCGCGCGGCCATCGCGACGCGGCGCGCGAGCTACGTCCAGAGGCGGGTAGCGCAGGTTCCAGTTGACGCGGTGAAAGCCCTTCTTCGCCGGCCCCTTGAGCCGCCGCACGACATTGCCATCGCTGTCGCGCACGGTGAGCCAGATCGTGGGCTTTTCTTCCCTGAGTTCCGCGGTCAACGCTTCAAAGCTGGGGAACGGCGTGTCCGCCCCTTCCTTGATCAGCGGCTTTTCGCGTTCCTTTCGCGCCTGGGTCAACGACTGGATGTCATCGGCAAGATAATAGGTGAA
The DNA here is from genome assembly GCA_039815865.1 of Pseudomonadota bacterium. Lineage (GTDB taxonomy): Bacteria > Pseudomonadota > Alphaproteobacteria > Sphingomonadales > Sphingomonadaceae > Erythrobacter. The sequence continues at coordinate 708 of JBCBYM010000113.1, read as the reverse complement.
GTTCGCGCCAAAGGGCGGGTTGGGGGCGCGGAAATAGCCGTGCCCCTGGTTGCCTCCAGCCGAGAAAGCGAGCGGGTGCTGCTCAAGATACCACCACGCCTTGCGCCCCGGAAACAGCATGGCCTCCTGGGCAAGGCTCGCCTCGCTCAAGGTGCGCAGAGCAGAGATATCGTCGACGATGAAGAAGCCGCGACCAAAGCTCGCTGCCACCAGATCATCCTCGCGCCGCTGGATGGTGACATCGCGGAACGAAATCGTCGGCGCCTTGCCCGTCAGCTTGACCCACTTGGCTCCGCCATCGAGCGTGAAATAGAGGCCAAATTCGGTCGCAGTGAAGAGCAGGTTCGGGTTCACGTGATCCTGCACAATGCGCCACATCAGATGCCGCTCAGGGATATCGCCGGTGATGCTCGTCCAGCTGCGGCCACGATTGGTGCTCTTCAGCAGGTAGGGCGTGTAGTCCCCATACTTGTGGTTATCGAGCGCGACATAGACCGTGTTCCCATCGTGCAGATCGGCGCGAATATCGTTCACAAAGGCCGTATCTGGAACGCCGGGCAGCGTGCCCACTTCGATCCGCCGCCAGTTTGCGCCGCCATCCTCGGACACCTGGATCAGGCCATCATCGGTCCCGACATAAAGCAGGTTCTCATCAAACGGCGATTCCCCGATCGAGGTGATCGTGTTGTACTGGCTCATCGCGTAGAT
>JBCBYM010000112.1:0-9023 GCA_039815865.1 Pseudomonadota bacterium | reverse complement strand
CAACTGTGCGCTGCGCTTGGGCACGCCAAGCTTCGACCGCGGTTTCGTAAGAGCTGTAAACACCAACCGTGTGAATGCCCTCAGGATCAATGAATTCGTGGCCACGCGGGTCTTTGACGCGACCACCCATTACGAGATGGAGCTTTTGCGATGGGGTGGTTTCTTCCATTCTAGAAGGCCTTTTTCTATCCGGGGGAGAAGTGGGACTGGGTAGTGCTTGTCACGAGCCCTTAGCTGAGCGGGCGAGCATCGCAAGTCTGCCAATGGCTAAGACGCGTCAGCCGCTGACCCGGCCCGCCAGATCGCGCACGGCGCGCTTGGCGCGGCGGCGCGTTCGTTGACCAATGGCGCGGGTCTTGTCCGCCGCGCTTCCAGCGACGTATTCCGCATCGCGGCTTACCTCTCTCGCCTTTGCGTTGGCCGCATCGCCCAGATCCTCAAGCTTGTCCTGTCCCGCACGCGCGCCGTCGAGCGCTTCGTCGATCAGCTTGATGGCGTAGGCGATCAGGGCATCGGCCAGCAGCGATCCGATGGCTGAGCCGCGCTTCTTGGCCGCTTTGCCAACCGTCTTGGCTGCCCCGCTTGCCGCGTCGCCGACGGCGCTCGCGGTGCCGGTGGCCGCCCCAACGGCGGCTCGGCGACCCGGTTTTGTGAAAGCGCCGATTACGAGGCCGAGGACGATAGCGCCGCCAACCACCTGTAAGGGGTGCTCTTTGACATAAGCGGTGGCGGTTTGGGCCGCGTCGCGCGCCTCATCCGCCAGCGTGCGCTCGGCGATGCGTTTCTCGCGCGCTTCGATTTTGACGCGCAGCTCGTCGCGGTGATCGGCCCCGTAAATGGCCTTGGTCTCAGTCATCGCTCTCTCCGGTGCTCAGCGGCTCTTCGCTATGGGGTTGTGGTGCGCCCTGTTGGGTTTCCATTTCGTTTTCGGCCCCGGCAAGTTCATCATCAGGGCCCTTTTCGCTGGTTGGTTCTTGGGGGTCCTCGGATTCTGTAACGAGGCCGAAGATCTCGAGCAAAGGCTCTCGCGCGAACCAGAGCGCTAGGATGGCGATCAATCCGGCCAGGACACCGCGATTGTGATCGGCGTGGGTCTTTGCCACATCGATTGCATCCTTCGCGCCATCGCCAAGCGTTCCGGCTACGCGCGCGGCCACCGCCTTGCCTGACAGGCTGGTTCGCGCGTGTTCGATATCGGCTACCAAGACAGCGCGCGCCGCGTCACGCAAGGCCCGGTCCTCGAGGAAATCGGCGGGCAGGTGGCTCACTCGGTATCACCGCTCGTCGGTGCGCTTGCGGAAGAGGGGTCTGGATCAGCGGCAAACATGGCCCCGATCCCTCGCCCGCGCGCCATGGCCAGCCAGCCCAGCGCGCCAACGCCCAAAAGCATGACGCCCACCACAATTCCAATCGCGCCCCAAATCGTCACCAGGGGTTCGAGCGCGAGGACAAGTCCCACGGCCAAAGCGATAAGGGCAATGTGCAGCAAGATGATAGCCAGAACGACAGCGCCCAGCGCCACACCCACATTCCGGCCCACAAGCCTGGCCCGCGTCTTTTGAAAGGCAAGCTCGGCCTCGGCGTAGAGCCGCGCGTCATCGATCAGAGCGCCAAGCTCTTCGACGAGGGACTCATCGTTCGGCGAAGGGAACGCAGCGTCTTCGGTTTTGGACGCAGGGGTTGCCGGGCCGGAACGCGCAGGATCAGCCGAGGGCGCCCGACCGCCAGTGTCGCTGTCCTGCTCGCTCTCCAACATGATCTAGTCCCGTGCAAAGAGTGAGGCCCCGCAAGCGCCAGAGCCTCGATCCCTTATGCCTCAGGAGCGCGGCCCGCGAAACATCCGTGCCAGCATGAAACCCGCCACAGCGGCGATACCGACTGCCACAGCCGGGCTTTTGCGGACAAATTCGCGGGCGTCTTCGCCGATATCCTCGACAGTCTTGGCTTCGAGCTTGGCCGAGGCTTCGGCGAGCCCCCGAGAGGCCTTGCGAGCGTAGTCGCCGTATTCCTCGCCCAGTTGCTCATCGATCTTCGTGGCCGTATCACCGACGACCTGGCCAAGCGAGGCGATCCCATCGCTAGCGGCGGCTTTGGCGTCGACGGCAAGGTCATTGGCTTTGCTCATGGCTTGTTCTCCGTAAGCGCGCGCTTCGCTCATCAGGTCATCGCTGGCGGCTCCGGCGCGGGTGGTGGCTTCACTGCGAAGGGCAGCGGCGCCGGCTTTGGCTTCTTCCAGCGCGGCGTTGAAACGGCTCTTGGCTTCGGCCGTGCCGGTTTCCGCAGCCTTTGCGTCTTCATCCGGAGCCGCTGCGGTGGCCGCGGTCTTTCGCGGTGCGGCCTTCTTTACCGATGTGCGCTTGGCCGCTCCGCCTTTAGCGGGCGTTTTTGCGGGGGTCTTTTTCGCTCCGGTCGTCGGTTTTGTATCAGCCATGTCTCTTCATGCCCTCCAATTGCGTCTCAGTTCAACGGCAAGCGCGCGTGATTTACAACCTTTTTCGTCAGCCGCCTTTGAGCGACCTCAATGCGACGCCTTGCCAGTCCTCAAAGCTGCGCATAGGGGGTGACGCAAATTCGGACCGGAGCGGCGCGCGGCGCCGTTTTTCCGGGGTGCGACCCGTCTCTTGAATCGACCCCATTCTGGGTGTCTTACTCGTATACAACACTTTGCCGCCGGAGCCAACTATGACCGCGATCACCGACATGCACGCCCGCGAAATTCTCGACAGCCGGGGTAACCCGACCGTCGAAGTCGACATACTGCTCGACGACGGCAGCTTTGGTCGGGCCGCGGTTCCCTCGGGCGCCTCGACGGGCGCGCATGAGGCTGTGGAACTGCGCGATGGCGATGCGGATCGCTACAAGGGCAAGGGCGTGTTGAAAGCGGTGCTCGCGGTGAACACCGAGATCAGCGATCTGCTCCTGGGTGACTTTGACGCCGAAGACCAGCGCGACATCGACATGGCGATGATTGACCTTGACGGCACCCCCAACAAGGGACGCCTGGGCGCCAACGCGATCCTCGGCGTGAGCCTGGCTGTGGCCAAGGCGGCCGCCAACGCGCGCGGGCTGCCGCTGTATTCCTATGTCGGCGGCGTAGCCGCGCATGTCCTGCCAGTGCCGATGATGAACATCATCAATGGCGGCGAACACGCCGATAATCCGATCGACATTCAGGAATTCATGATCATGCCCGTGGGTGCGGATTCGATTGCGGAAGGCGTGCGTTGGGGCTCGGAAGTGTTTCACACTCTGAAGAAGGGGCTCCACCAAAAAGGCCTCGCGACCAGCGTGGGCGATGAAGGCGGGTTTGCGCCCGATCTGGCGAGCACGCGCGCCGCGCTCGACTTCATCATGGCCTCCATCAGCGAAGCGGGCTTCACACCGGGCGATGACATTGTCCTCGCGCTCGATTGCGCGGCGACCGAGTTCTACAAGGATGGCAAGTACGAGATCTCGGGCGAAGGCCTCAGCCTCGATGGCTCAGGGATGGCGGATTACCTCGCCAAGTTGTGCGACGATTACCCGATCCTCTCCATCGAAGACGGAATGAGCGAGGACGATTTTGAGGGCTGGGCGGCCGTGACCGCTGCGATTGGTGATAGGGTGCAGCTTGTGGGTGACGATTTATTCGTCACCAACCCTGCGCGCCTTTCAGACGGGATTTCGCAGGGTCTTGCCAATTCGTTGCTCGTCAAGGTCAACCAGATCGGCACTCTCACCGAAACACTCGAAGCGGTCGATATGGCGGCCCGCGCGCGCTACACCTCGGTGATGAGCCACCGTTCGGGTGAAACCGAGGACGCAACCATCGCGGACCTCGCCGTCGCCACCAATTGCGGGCAGATCAAGACGGGCTCACTGGCCCGGTCTGACCGGCTTGCCAAATACAACCAGCTTATCCGGATCGAGGAAGAACTTGGCGCAAGCGCCCATTATGCTGGCCGCGCCTGTTTTGGCGCCCTTGCGCGCTGAGCGAGCTCAACACCCAAGCCGGCTTTTCCTTTAGGAACAGGCGAAAGGCCGGCTCAGGCGCGAGCAGCGCGGCGGTCTCCGTAGAGGTTAGCGCTGCTAGAGAAATAGGCATCCATCGCGTCAAGCGCCTTGTCTGTCAGGCGCACAAGTACGCGGCGCTGATCGAGCGGATCGTGTTCGCGCGCAATGAAGCCCTGCTCGGTCAGCACGCCCAGCCATCGCAGGCCCGTCGTGGGCGGCGAGGCCGATCCGATGCAGGCGCTGGAAACCGAGACGGGCTTTCCTTCAACATGCGCAATGTAGAGATCGAGGAGAATGTCCCAGCCGGGCTCTCCAAACAGTTCTGGATCGCCAAATATCGAGGTTCGCTTGCGCCGCTTTGCGTAAGCTGTGCGAGCCATGTGCGCGAACGTTTTTCGGCGCTCTTCGAGATCGAGGCCGTCTAGGTTCTGCGCCGCGTTTCTTGTGGCCCCCTCGGCGTTGGCGATATCAGGAGGGCTAGCGCGCTCAGCGCGCCCGGTTAGCTTGGCCGTGACCTCTTGCGAGACAGAAGCGGCCAAACCGAAGTCTCCAGTGCGCAATTGCTCAGCGATCGCAATCAGCTGGTCAGCAAAGGGACGAAGATCGGGGGGGCGCTGCCCGGAAACATCATCGGCGTCCGTCTGGGTTTCACAATCTGCGCTGGTCTTTATCTCTGTTTGGAGGGCGGCTTCAATTGCGTCAGCATCGAGCCTTTGCTGCGCACGCGGGCGGTGGGTTAGCCTATTGCGAGCCGGTTCGGCGGAAGGGGGCGAGGGGGTATCCTCGCCCTCGCGTGCGAGAAATTCGTCGGCAAAGCGATTGAGACGCCCGTCATCCATCGGCTTGCTCCCGTAAGAGCTCGCACCGCGACGGCCGCGCTACGCGACGCACGCCCATCCGTAGCGCTGTCCAGGCCAGGTCCAGTTCGCGGCTCACCATCGTGATTGCAGCCTCCGACGCGGCGGGGACTTTGTGGCCGAGCGCAAAACCCGGGCCCCATTCGTTCCCCAATGCCGCAGTCTTAACGCGCCTGGCCCGAGTTGGCTTTACGGGCTAATACGTGGAACCCTAGTGTTTTCACATAGTTGCGCGGCGATGAGCCGCCAGGCCAAGGTCGCAGCGCGGACCTAGGGGCCTTGCCTAGGCGTCAAACCGTTCGGCCAAGGACAAAAGCGCAAGCGCCGCCTTGGCCGCTTCACCGCCCTTATCTTTCTGGGCAGGATCCGCGCGCACGACAGCTTGCTCTTCGTTCTCAGTCGTCAGGATGCCGTTGCCGATGGCAATCCCATCCATGGTGAGCGCCATAATCGCTCGGGCGCTCTCGCCTGCGACGATTTCGAAGTGGTAGGTCTCACCGCGAATGACGACGCCGATAGCGACAAAGCCGTCATATTCGCCGCTCTCAGCCGCCAGAGCAATGGCTCCGGGCACTTCAAGAGCACCAGGCACGGTGAGCGCTTCGGCCTCGTGCCCAGCAGCGGTGATCGCGGCTTTGGCGCCGGCGATGAGCATGTCATTGAGGTGCGCGTAAAACCGCGCTTCGACGATAAGGATGCGGGCCATGAGGGTTACTCCGGGATGGACTGGAAGTCGGTGATGGAGATCCCATAGCCTTCCAGCGCGACAAGGTCAGGCCGGGAATTGGAAAGAAGGATCATGTCGTTCACGCCCAGGTCGGCCAGGATCTGCGAGCCGATGCCGATATTGCGGATTTCCTCATCGCTGGTCCATTCCCCGCTTCCCACCCGCGACGTGAGAATAACGATCACACCCGAACCACGCTCTCCGATCGCGCTCATTGAACGTTGTAGGGTGTTCTGTCGCGGGCCGGGCGCGCCGAGCACATCATCGAACACAGAGATCGGGTGCACACGCGAAAGAGTGGGCTCGCCTTCGATCACGTGCCCCTTCTGCAGAACATAGGCTTCATTGCCCGCGACTTTATCCTTGTAAGTCAGAAGTTTCCATTGACCACCGTAGACACTGTCAAAAGAGCTTTCATTAAGTCGCTCTACCAGGTGATCATTTCTCATCCGGTAAGCGATGAGATCACGAATTGTGCCTATTTTTAAGTTATGTAGACGAGCAAACTCAACCAAATCATCAAGTCGCGCCATCGTCCCATCTTCGTTCATGATCTCGCAAATCACGCCCGAAGGGTTGAGCCCCGCGAGGCGCGAAATGTCGACAGCCGCTTCAGTGTGACCGGCGCGCACAAGAGTACCGCCATTGCGCGCGGCGAGCGGGAAAACATGACCCGGAGTGACGATATCGTCTGCGCCTTTGGTGGAATCAATCGCCACAGACACTGTTCGGGCGCGGTCAGCTGCCGAAATTCCGGTGGTGACGCCCTCTTTCGCCTCAATCGAGATCGTAAAGGCGGTTTGCATCGACTCTTTGTTGTTTCGGCTCATCGGCTCAAGGCCAAGATCGTCAACACGCGCCTTGTCCAGGGCGAGGCAAATCAGACCGCGCCCATAAGTTGCCATGAAATTGATCGCGGCCGGGGTTGCCATCTGGGCCGGGATGATCAGATCGCCTTCGTTCTCGCGATCTTCGTCATCCACCAGGATGTACATCTTCCCATTGCGCGCTTCATCGATGATTTCCTCAATGCCAACGAGCACAGGGCGTTCATCGTTGGAATTTAGAAACACTTCGAGCTTTTGTAGGGTTTCCGCGGTTGGATTCCAGTCGGCCTCCGACGCGTCGCGCAGGGTGTTGGCATGGAGACCGGCGGCTCTGGCAAGGCCGGCGCGGGTCATTTCTCCGCTGTTCACGAGGTCGCGAACGCGTGTGATGGTCGATGTGCTCATGGGTGTCGAATAGCACATTCCGATGTGATCGCAAGCGCAGGCCGACACCAGTCGACTTTTGGTCAACAATCCCCTTACACCGCTCTCGAGTGTTAAGGTTTTGTTAGCGATTGCTCGAATGGGGAACGATGTATCCGCCTTAACGCATTCTGCAATAACACTTTTCTCAGAATGCACCGGATTTAGCGACAGATCGCCCTGTGAGGGTGCGCTTTTGGCGAGAACGGCTTCGCTGTTGCGCTCCATCCCGGCGCCTCGTGCAGCCCATCTGGCCGATCCCTGAAGGCTCGCGCCACTTCCAAGAGCGTTTGAGGGATCGCAGACAACACTCTCAGAAACTTGAGTAGTTTGCTCTAGCCATGGTCCGTGGTGGCCTTTCTGCTGCATGGCGGAGACCAAGGTCGCGGTCCGCCGGATCTTGCTCGAAATCAGCCGACGAACGGCGTCGAGCGAGCGCGCCTGGCCGCGGCGTGTAAAGAAGATCGGGCGATTGGCGCGCGCGGCTCTGGGGAACAGCCGCGCCGCGCTCACCTCAGGGTTGCGCGCCCAAACCCGCAAGAACCGCGAGGCTCCCGCTGAGCCAAGGAAGTGCGCGAGATAGAGATCTGCGCTGCTGGCTTCGTGTCCCAGAACCCGCTTGAGCGCGCTTGCGTTCTCTTTTGTATCAGCGGCGGCGATCAGAGCGGCGAGACGTGGGTCTTCGCGCATGGCCAAAAGCGTCTCGCGCGATCCCTTAAGGCGCCGTGCGGTGATGAGGTTGGTATCCGATGATGAGTAACCAACCAGACCCAGGCGGTTTGCGTGCCGATCTAAGCTGGCGAGCCAGGTGCTCTCGATGAACTGGAAGAGGCCGCTTGCGCTTGACGTCTTGGCCCTTGCCTTAGGGTCCAGTCCGGACTCGATATGGGCGGTTGCGACAAGGTATTCATAGTCGACGCCGGTGCGCTCCGAAGCTTCGCGTATGGCGCGCATAACGTTTTGGCCCGAAAGGGCTGGGGGAGAGTCCCGAACGTCGCGCTCAGAAAGAGCGCGCTTCGGATAGGCGCTTGCGACGTGCAGATCGGGTGTAAAGTGTTGATTTGTAGCGGATAAAGCAGAGTGCCCTGCAGCCAAGAGCGCCAAGAGGGTCCACCCCAGAATTCCAAGCCGACGCAGCATGGTCTGGAGATAGCCGCAAAGCGGTTAAAAGGTTGCTCACGCTAGGTGGCAAAATGCCAGAAAAGTGGTGACGTCAATCAACCATTCGAAGTGCGCACAATCGTAGGATTGATTAGCTCACTACATTGACCTGATTGGATGGGGTCGGAACGCGCATCGAAACGGTCAAGAAAAGGGGTATGGTGGACGCACTAGGGTTCGAACCTAGGACCCGCTGATTAAGAGTCAGCTGCTCTACCAACTGAGCTATGCGTCCACACCGATCACGTCTCAAAGCCGATCATGTCGGGGTACCTGTTCACGAGGGCTGGGTAGCCGCACTCGAATCAGGCGAAGCGCTGCATTTAGCGATCCGCTGAACGATATCAAGCCTTGTCTGCGTAACGGTGCGTGCACAGTGAGACTTGATCGAGGTGTGCGGCATGCCAAAACCGGGGTGCTCGTCCTCTTGGCATGCCTTTCGTGGGCGTAGGATGCGTTTCGGGCATAGAGAGACTCTACCTCAGAAAGCGCATCTAAGAATCTGAAAGTAATGATTTAAGGTCAGAGGCTCGTTAGTCCGCCACGCGGTGCGTTCTGGTTCCAGCGGTTCACCATCATCAGCGCGCCGATGCAGATCATGTTGGTCAGCATCGATGATCCTCCGTGGCTCATAAAGGGCAGCGGGATGCCAACCACGGGCGCCATACCCATCACCATCATCAGGTTCACCGCGATATAAAAGAAGATGGTCGCGCTCATTCCCGCCGCCAGAAGGCTTGCAAACCGATCTCGGCTCGCGCGCGCGACGTTGAGGCCCCACCGCAAAATAACGCTGAACATCGCGAGCACGAAGAGCCCGCCAAGAAGGCCCCATTCCTCGGCCATGGTCGCAAAGACAAAGTCGGTGTGCGGTTCAGGCAGGTATTGCAGGTGGCTTTGTGAGCCGTTGTTGAAGCCCTTGCCAAAGATGCCGCCCGATCCGATTGCGATCTTGGACTGGTTGATATGGTAGCTGGCGCCCAGCACATCCGCTTCTGTGTCGAACATCGTCAGGATGCGGCGCTGCTGGTATTC
>JBCBYM010000111.1:0-9148 GCA_039815865.1 Pseudomonadota bacterium | reverse complement strand
GGCTGTGGCGAGTTGAACCTTGAGGCAAAGCCAAGCTTAGTGGAAAGTGGTCGCCCGTAGTGACCGCAAGCCCAGCGGCCTCTTTGGCAGACCGAAAGAGCTTAGCACGGACTGGGGGCTTGCCTTCGTGCAGGGGTAGCGTTGGACTTAGCCCAGCCTCATCAAGCCACACCAGGATGAGTTGGCGGCGCGACACACTGTTCCAAGCTCGGGCCATCACTCACGCGCGTGCGGCTTATCCGATCAGCCGTTCGATCAGCCAGAAGCTGCCCACCGTGCCGATGGCGTAGGTTGCAAGCTTGAGAGCGGGTCCTTCGGCCTGTTGCGGTGCGCGCGATAGCCCGATGAGAACGACCATAGTGATCGCCACGACCAGCAATTGCCCGGCTTCGACGCCCACATTGAACGCGAACAAAGCCGTTGCCAGCTGCGTTTGCGGCAAGCCGATATCCGCCAAGGCACCCGCAAAACCAAACCCGTGAACGAGGCCAAAGGCAAAGGCCACCGCCCAAGGATATGTGCGCGTCAGCGTGCGCCGCTCAGGGTCGCGCAAGGTGATGGCGACTTCCACGGCCAGAAAGACAATCGAAAGCGCGATCAGCGCCTCAACCGGTCGGCCAGGCAGTCCCGAATAGCCCAGCACTGTCGCCACCAGCGTGATTGAGTGCGCTATAGTGAAAGCGGTCGCCGCCTTTACGACGGGCCAGGGGCCTCGGACAAGCAGGACCAGCGCGATCACGAAGAGAAGGTGGTCCCAGCCAAAGACGATGTGCTCCGCGCCGATGATGAAATAATCGAACAGCACGCTCAACGCGTCGGGCTCGGCCAGGATCGTGGCCGTGGGTTCATCGGCGGTGAGGCGAAAGCTCTGCGTGGGCTGCGCGAGCGGCACAAAGCGGGCAATGGCGTCAGACTTGCCGAGCAATTCGCTGAGGCCAAACTGCCCGCCTGCCGGCGCCCCGTTGCAGGTCAGGTTCGCTCGGCCCATAAGCGCAGCGGCCTGGATCCGCTGGACCGGCTCGTCCGTGAACGCGCATCCTTCGGGGATGACGGGTTCAAGCCTCACGGCCAAGGCCGCGCCGCTTCCCACCGCGAGCGTGACCTTCCAGTCCATTATGTACTGCCCCGCTTCAACCTCACGCAGCTCCACCACCGAAGGGCGCAGTTCGTGCGCGAAGAGCGATGCGCTCGCTGTCAGCGTCGCCACAAGAGCGCACACGCATGCGAGCAAGCGCAAACCCGCCTTCATCCCAGTCATTCGGAGATTTCGATGCGGTAGGCGCTGGCCAGCACGTCGTAAGCGCGCTGTTTGCGCGCCCGGATCTGCTCAGCGCGCCAGTCATTGGAAAGCACAGTGCGCAGGCTTTCAAAGTCAGGCGGCTGGACGACACGATCCTCAAACCGAACCAGATGCCAGCCAAGGCCTGATGGAACCGGCCCTTGCCATTGCTCGCTTGGCTCCATCTGCGAGAGGCCTTGGGCAAATTGCTGACCAAAGCGCGCTTCCACCTCGCGCATGGGTTGGCTCACGACGCGTTTCTCAAGGCTGGTCGGATCGCTTGCAGGGGCGCTCTGCCCCAGCGCGGCGCGCGCGCGGGCTTCGTCACGGAAAAAGGTCTGCTCAAAGGTAACCGCCGCGTTGGCCTTGGCCGTTTGCCTGTAACGCTCGGTGTTCTCATCGAGGAAAGCCTGGAGCGCGGCGTCGGTGGGTTCGGCCGTCTCGGCCGCGAGACTGGCGGACAGGTCCATCTTGGAGACCAACCGTCGGCGCACGATCGCGTCTTCCTCATCCAGGCCAAGGCGCAGGGCCTCGCGGTAGAGCACCTCCTCGCGGACGAAGGCGTCAACCGCCGCGTCAAGCTCGGCATCGGTCGGCGAGCGGCCCATTGTCAGCGTCCAGCTTTCGGCAATCTTCTCGCGTTCGGATGGGCCAACGCTGATCACCCGGCTTGCCGGATCGGGCGGATTGCCGCCCCAGGTGAGCGCGATGTAAAGGACAAAGCCCAAGGCGAGGAATTGGACCAGCGGCTCGCGCGTCCAGGACATCAGGTTCACGGGGGACGGACCTTTTACGATTCAGTCTTGAGCCAGATGGGCGAGGTGTAGGCGCGTTCTTGCGCGACCGCGTCGGCCATCGCCTCGTCCGAAAGCGTCACGCCGAAGCGCACCGCGTCAAAAAGCGTCCAGCGCGGCGTGGGTATTTCTAGCACGCGTACGTAATAGAACGCTCGTTGGCCCGCGGTGTAGTCGGGGTCAGTCCAGGTCGTGCGCAGTTCAGCCGCGCCGATCGTGTTGGTGTAGGTCGCATCGTCCCGGTTTACGGTGTCGCCCACAGGTGTCAGCTTGCCACCGCTTTTGCGGCGCTTGCCCGCATCGCTCCACACCACGTCATAGACTTGCTCTTGCATTTCGCCCGACGCGTCGAGCCAGCCCTTTATCACCTGCACCCGGTCAAGATGAGCGCCATCGGGATCCTTCATCGCGCTGATGAGGAAGCTGGGCGCTGTGCCTGTGTCCTCCAGCTCGCCCCCCATTGGGACGCCTTGCGAATACCCTTTGCGAACCCAATCGCCGTCCCAGTCGGCCGCGGTGAAGCCGTGCCCCCCGAACACGCGCACCGTCATGCGCGGGCCGGTGGTGGCGTAGACTTCGCGCCGGGCAAAGGCGTCAAAGATCTCCGCGCGTGTGTTGCCACGCGCCCAGGCCGCCGCATAGCCGCCGGCCAGATAGTGCCAACCAAAGCGTCCTTCGCGCGTGCCCAGATTCTGCCCCTGCATCGAACGATCGGTGTAGGCTTGCTCGTTTCCGGTGTGCTTGCCCCAGAAATTGTCTTCGTCGCCCGTGGCCAGCGAAGTGTGGCTGTCGGTCGATCCGATCATGCCGAATGCGTAAGGATTGACACCCATCTGCTGCTCAAGCGTGAGCCCGCGCAACAGGCCCGAGCGCGCATAGGAGCCCGCGTACATGGCCGGTTCGGTTTTCTGGCCCATCGTCAGATTGCCGATCTCCCAACCCGCCACGCCAAATCCGGCCATTTCGTCATTGGGCGAAAGATAGGGGTGGGTTTCGCTGTCGCCCTTGATCTGCGTCGCCTCGATCACCGGTTCAGCCCAGGCACGCAGCGCCGCGTATTCGGGCGTCATGGGTGAGCCATCTTCCATCGTCATCTGAAACATCAGGCCGTTGGAAAGGTTCGAATTGTGCGGGATCGCCAGCACGCGCCCGCCCGTCGCTTCCTCATAAGCCTTCATATATTTCCACAGCTCAGGAGCGGTGGTGTTGATGCCGGGAAAAGGGAAAGTCTGGCGCGTCTTGTCGCTGCCATCGCGGAACATCACCACGCGGTGGAGATTGTTGCCGTCGGGCATGGCGGTCCACTCATACCCGGCAATCGCGGAGAACACGCCGGGTTCGTTATAGCGATCAAGGACGCTGAGCTGGGTGTTCCAGATGTCCGTTGTCGCCTGCGCCGACGCCTCAGCATCGCTGGCCAAGGCCTCTGGCACACGGTCCTGCGCCGCGGCGGCGATCAGTTCGCCGATCGCCCTTGTCGACTGTTCGGGACTTTCGTGCATCATGTCGTACCAGCGCAGAACGGTCTCGTCGCCCATGACCCATTCAACATACCAGCGCGGAGCATCAAACAGACGGCGTGTCGCGCCCAAGCCATCCGAGTGGTCGGCAATCACGAGAAAGTCGAGCGGGCGCGAGAGCTGCGTCTTGGCGCCGGTCGTTGCCGTCACCTCCTCACCGCGAGCAAAGCGCAAGGCGGCCTCTGGCCCCAGGCGCGTGCCAAAGCCAAACGCATCGACCGAATTGTCGGTGTGAAGGTGCGTGTCGCCCCAATAGGGCCGATCGGGAAACTCAGCGAGGTCGATCGTATCGGTGCCATCGCCGGATTTGTCGGCGCTGACTTGGGGTTCGCTGTCAGAACACGCCGATAGCCCGATCACGAGAGCGCTTGTGCAGACAAGCGCCGTCCATGCTTTTCGCATACCCTTCCCCACTCCCTCTCTTGTTCTTGCCAGCAGCATTGCCGTGCAAGGCGCGCGGGTCAAGGGCACTGATGGGATGCGCCAAGACTGCGTGGCTGCGATCAGGAACGCCCCTCAAGGTCGCTTGGCTCGCCCTTGCGGCGCGCTGCTCTCGCCTTCATCGTTGCCACCTATCCGATCCTCCTCCTGCTCGCCATGCGGAAGGCTTAGACCAGTCCGTTCGCCCGCTGACGCCCCCGTTGCAGTCGTAACGCCGGGAGTTATGGCGTGCGACTGTGCCGATCACACTCAACGGAGAAGCGCTCAATGCTATTTTCGGTCGTTGCTGCCATTGCCTCAAACACCCTGTCATGCACGCCAGTCGACGGAGCGAGCCGGTTGTTCCGAGACGATGTGACCTGGATCATTGTGGGTGAGATTCACGGTACAAATCAAACACCGCAGGCTTTTGGCAATCTCGTTTGCCTTGCAACGCGCACCAATAGAGCCGTGATCGTGGCGGTGGAGTTTTCATCGGATTGGCAGCCAGCCATTGATCGGTTTCTGGCCTCTGATGGGGGAGCGGAGGCGCAAAGGGAATTCTTGGAGCTCCCCGGTTGGCGAGACGAGTTCCAAGACGGGCGCACCAGCATCGCCATGTTGCGTTTGTTCGAAGAACTGCGCCGCATGAAGCAGGCCGGAGCCGTCGACGGTGTTGTTGCCACAGATATTGGACGAACGACACCGGAAGGCCTTCACCGAGACGCCGCTATGGCCCAAGCCTGGCAAGATATCTCAAGAGAGGACAACGCTATCGTCCTGGCCTTGGTCGGCAACATCCACGCAATGCGCATTCCTTGGAGCCATTCTTACGGCACCCTTGAAACGGCAGGTTCGCTGATGCCATCGGCTCAGACGGTCACTGTTAATGTCTTGAGCAACGGGGGAGAGGCCTGGAATTGCACTCGCGAGGGTTGCGGGGTTAGCCGTTCCGGTTCGAAACGCGAGGCCCAACCTGGACTTGAATTCAGCAATGACCCCAACAGCCGTTGGAGCGTCACGTACGAGCTTGGGGTGCCGACAACCGCGGCGCTTCCTGCCGTCCAAGAGTTTGCCGCAACCGGGCAGTAACCTTTGCGCGTAGGCCTGCGGCTTGGTTGATGATTGATGCCATGGCTGCGCGCAGTCCGTGGATGCCACACTCTTGGCGCCGCAACCCCCGATAGCGGCCTTCCCCTCATCAACAGACCATGCGTACCCTCGTGCGCGCAAAAGACCGGTTCAATCCCCTAGGTGCGCGCGCAATGGCGATTAAGCCTCTTGGTCCATTGCGTCAGCCATGGAGGAAGCTGCGCGCATCGCCCGTTTGCAAGACCTCGCGCTTGATCGGATCAAGCAGCCTGAGGTCTTCGAGAAGATCACGCGGCTCGCCTGCGACCTGTTCGCCTGCCCGATCGCGATTGTCTCCGTTATCGATCAGCACGATCATTGGTTTCTGGCCCAGAAAGGCCTTGAAGTAGAGCGATTGCCGCGCGAACACTCCTTCTGCTCGCGCTGTCTTGAGAGTGGCGAGGCAATGCGCATCGAAGATGCGGCGCGCGATCCCTCCTATCGCGATTACCCTTCTGTTCATGCGCCGGGGGGCTTGCGCTCCTATCTTGGCGTCCCGCTCAGGACCGAGGATGGCACGCTTATCGGCACGGTGTGCTGCGCTTCGCCGAAAATCGCAGCCTTTCAGCCAGACGATATCGCCAGGCTCACCATGCTCACCGAACTCGCCGAGCAATGCATCAACGCCCACGCCAAGACGGTGGAACTGGCCCGCGCCAACGCATCGCTCAACCGGCTCAACCGACTCTTCAAACAAGCCGAGGCCGCCGCGCAGATCGGATCATGGCGGGTCGATCTGCGCACCGATGAGTTGCATTGGTCCGATCAGGTCTTTGCCATTCACGCGGTTCCAGTCGGCACCCCGGTCGATGTCGAAAACGCGATCCATTTCTACGAACCGGCGGACCGGCGTCTGGTGGAGGAAACGCTTGATCGGGTGATCGAGACAGGCGAGCCGTTTTCCTTCGAGGCGACGATCCGGCGCCAGGACGGAGAGCTTCGCCGCATCCGCTCCACGGGCGAACGGATCGATGTCGATGGCGTTGCGGAAAGCCTGGCGGGCGTCTTCATCGACTGCACAGAGGAGCACCGGCAAACCCTTGCGCTGCAGCACGCGGCCACGCGCGATGCGCTCACTGGCCTCAGCAATCGCAGCCGGTTCGACCAGCGTCTCATCGAAGCGCTCGAGGAACGCGCGCAGTCCGGGCCGGACTGCGCGCTGACCGTGATGCTGCTTGACCTCGATGGCTTCAAGGATGTGAACGATCGCCTCGGACATCTGGTGGGAGACCGGTTACTGGGAAAAATCGCGCAGACGCTTGAACAAAGCCTGGGCGAGGGCCCCTTCCTTGCGCGCTGGGGCGGTGATGAGTTTGCCGTTCTCTTCCCGATTGGCTGCCCGATGAGCGAAGCGGTCGCGATCGCCAACCGCGTGATCCAGGACATTGTCGATCATGTCTCGATCGGAGAGCGGATGATCCCGGTCAGCGCAACTTGCGGGCTTGCCGAAATGCGCAGCCACGCCACGGGCCAAGAACTGATCCGGCGGGCGGATACCGCGCTTTATCACGGCAAGGCGAACGGGCGCGGGGTAGCGCATTGCTGGAGCGAGGGTATTGAATTCATTCAGGCCGCGCGCCAGGCGGCGAAGGCCAAGCTGACCGACGCGCTCAATTCCGGGCGCGCTTTTGCCGTCTATCAGCCCATAGTCGATCTTGAGACCAAGGAAACGGTGGGGCTTGAGGCGCTGGTGCGGGTGCGCGATGACAAGGGCACGCTCATCAGCGCATCGGAGATTTTCCCCGCTCTCGCCGACCCGCTTCTTGCCCGGCGTGTGTCGCGCTTCATGATCGGACAGATCACGCGTGACGCGCCCAGCCTGCTTGGCGCGTTCGGCCCCGAGACCCGTATCGGGATCAACGTCTCCGAAGCCGATCTTAGCCGAAGGGACTTCGTGGAACTGATCGAGGATCTCTCCGCGCGCAGCGTTCTTGAACCGCATAACATCGTGCTGGAAGTAACCGAGACGATGCTGCTGCTTGATGCATCAGGCCAGATCCGCGGCATGCTCAACACGCTCGATGAGCGCGGCTACACCATCGCACTCGATGATTTTGGAACCGGGTTTTCCTCGCTCACGCACCTGCGCGACTTTCCGATCCGCAAGGTCAAGATCGACAAGGACTTCATCGCCAGCATGGCGAACGATCACCAGTCGCGCCTGATTGTGCAGGCCATGGTGCAGATGGGGCAGAGCCTCGGCATCCGAATGGTGGCCGAAGGGGTGGAAACCGAAGAGCAATATCTGTTCCTGCGCTCGATCGGATGCAGCCACGCGCAAGGCTTTCTGTTCTACACGCCCAGCACTCTTAAGGAATTGGAAGCGCACGCCAGCGCTGGCCCCAAGGGACCGTTCCTGGGCAAGGATGGCGACCCTGGCGCCGCTCAGGACGCCGCCTGATGGGTCGCGGCCCCGGTTCACGGTCGCGCTTACGCTAGGGCATGCGACACTTTGCGACGCTTCGTGACGTGACTTGGGGCCCGTTTTGAGAGACGATCAGCGTGTCTTAAGGTGCAGCCTTGCAGGATGGCCGCACCACAATGAGGGTGAGCATCGCGTATGAGCACGGCAAGCGTAGCGCTAAATCGCTTCGGGTACGGTGTCCGGGTGGGAGAGACACCGCCCAGCGACCCGCAAACCTATCTCTTGCGCCAATTGAGCGAGTTCGACGTCCGCCCCGGCCCCCTCAGCTCGCGGCCCGACACTAGCGGCGATGCCGGCGAATTGCTGCAGATCATCCGCCAGGGGCGCAGCGCCGCGCGCGAAACGGCCTCGATGGAAGCCAGCGCGGGCGCCATGGAAGGCGCGATGGAAAACAGCGCCAGCGCCAACCCGGCCCGCAGCTCACGCGCCGAACAACTCGCCGCCTTGCCGCCCGAATACCAAGCCAAGCTGCGCGAAGCCTATGGCCGGTACCGCGTCGATGTCGCCGCGCGCCTTAACGTCGCGGTTACCTCGCCCACGCCCTTTGCTGAGCGGCTGGTGCATTTCTGGTCGAACCATTTCTCGGTCTCGGCCGGCAAGCCGGGCACCCCCTTTGAAGTGGGCAATCACGAATTCAACGCGATCCGCCCGCATGTAACGGGCAAGTTCTCAGATATGCTCAAGGCCGCAGTGCTGCATCCGGCGATGCTGCTCTATCTTGATCAGTTCCAGTCGATCGGACCCAATTCGACCTTTGGTCAGCGCCGCCGTCAACGCGCTGAGCGTTCGGGCAATGCGGGCCGACTGCCGGGCCTCAACGAAAATCTCGCGCGCGAAATTCTTGAGCTGCACACTGTAGGGGTCGATGGCGGTTACAGCCAGGCCGACGTGACCGAATTTGCCCGCGCTCTTACCGGGTGGAGCGTTCAGGGCCTTGGACGCATGCAGCGCTTTGCCGAGGCCAAGGATGGCGGGGCCACTTTTGTCGCGGTCGCGCATGAGCCGGGCACGCGCCAGATCATGGGCCGAGCTTACAAGGATACAGGCGCCGCCCAAGCGATAGCGATCCTCGATGATCTGGCGACGCACCCTTCCACCGCGCGCTTTGTCGCAACCAAGCTCGCGCGCCACTTTACGAGGGACGATCCCGAGCCAAGCCTGGTCGCACGGCTTGAGAGCGATTTTCTCAGGACCGGCGGCGATCTGGGCAGCCTGGCGCGCACGCTGGTGAACGCGCCAGAGGCCTGGGAAGAGAACGCGGTCAAGTTTCGCCAACCGGTGGAGTGGCTCACCTCGGTGCTGCGGTTCACCGGCGTCGATGGTCTGAGTGACAACCGGATCAACGGAATTATACGCCAATTGGGGCAGGTGCCCTGGGGCGCGCCCTCGCCGGCCGGTTTTGACGATGTGGCCGACAGCTGGGCCGGGCCTGATGCGCTGCTGCGCCGGGTTGAGCTGGCGGACCGGATCGCGAGGAACGCGCCGTCGGATGCGGTGCTCAAACGCGCTGAGACGGCCTTTCCCGGCGCGCTTTCTGACAACACACGCACCTGGCTTTCGCGCGCCGAAAGCGGGTCGC
>JBCBYM010000110.1:0-9155 GCA_039815865.1 Pseudomonadota bacterium | reverse complement strand
CGGGGCTCGATCAGGCGCGGGCTATGGGCGCTCGGGTTGTGCTGGTGATTGCGGGCCGTGAGCGTCCGGTCGATCCCGCCGACCGCGCGCATCGGCGGGGCGCTATCCGGGCAAAACTGCTCGACTGGCTGGCGGCTGGGCCGCACGCGGATCACATCTCGGCGGTGCGCCGCGCTCACCGAGCGCATGGCGGCGAGGGGGCGCTGTATCTCATCCTAAGGCGGCGGCGTTGATCGCCTTAAAACTCCGCCTCACCAGAACAGCCAGACATTGAGAAGACGGCCCGGCATCGCCATGCTCACAATCCCGGGGATCGTCAGAGCGCCAAGATAAAGGGTCAGCACTTCGGAGCGATGGCCCTGCATGTCGCCCCGGCGCGCGGTCGCGACGATCTTGTAGCTGGCGATATAGGTCATCGGCACGAAGATATGGATGAAGCTGAAACTGCCACCGCTCTTGATGAAGATCGCAGAGGTAGCGGTGGCGAGCATCAGCCCCACCCATGCTTTGCCCAATTGCTTGTGAAGCCTGGTGCCCTTGCGCGTCAGCAGCAGATACGCGCCCAGCGGGATAGCGGGCAGGACGGTGGCGACATGGATCACCACGGCTATGTGGCGGGCCGCGCCATGGCTTGGCGCGTAGCCTGTCAGGCCGCGTGCCAGCGCGATCAGGGTCG
Source organism: Pseudomonadota bacterium (assembly GCA_039815865.1). Taxonomy (GTDB): domain Bacteria; phylum Pseudomonadota; class Alphaproteobacteria; order Sphingomonadales; family Sphingomonadaceae; genus Erythrobacter. Next base: position 8,479 of record JBCBYM010000110.1, on the reverse strand, counting down.
CCGCGGTCAGGCCGACAGCGCAGGCCCACACGATCATCCGCACACGGGGCGCGATGTCAAAGCCGCTCTTGGCATCGAAGGGTCCTGACGGGGTTTTGTGGATGAAGGGGATGGGCAGGCGGCGGATGCGCTCGATGGTTGAAAGGACGGCGCTGTTGGTCGAGGCGTTTGTCGTGGCGGTCATCGTGTGGGCTCCTCTTGAAAGCGGTGCGTGTTTGATGAGCCCAAAGTGCCGCCAGCCCGTTTGCGGGCAACGCGTCCTGCGCCGACGGCGCGCCTCCTTCGCGAATGGAGCGCCAGATCGGTCCGAAACCGGCGGATTGGCGGTCTTTGCCCCTTTACGAAGCGCGAATGGGCAGCCAGTTTTGGGTTTATGACCACCGCGTCCGCCCCACCACAAGCGCGCCCATCCAGGACAGTGGCGCGCAAGATCGTGATCGACCTGACGATCATGACGGCAATCGGCGTGATCCTGGCTTTCATTGGCCCGTTCGGCAGTTTTGAAGAGCCGTTGAGTTATCGCCTTGTCAGCTGGGTGACTTTTGCCTGGATCGGTTACGCAATCTATTCTCCCATGGGCCCGGTGGTGGACCGCGTCTCGGCCGCACTGGACTTGCCTCGCCCAGCCATCTGGGTGGTGGCCGCTGCGATCTCTTCGCTTCCCATGACCGCCGCCGTCTACATTATGGGCCATCTTCCGGGCCCTGTCCCCTGGCCGAGCGTGGAACGATTTTTCACCATCTATCCATACGTGTTCGTCATCGGAGGTGGGGTGACGGCGCTGTTCTACATGCTGGAGAGCCGGAGCCGCGCCGCCGCGCCTTCACTCCATGAGGCGTCGCCATCCGCACCTGTTGCCCCGCCTCCAGCCGATCCGCCAGCTGCTCCGCAATCGAACCCCTTGTTAGAAGCCCTGCCAGCCGCGCTCGGTAGTGATGTCATCGCGCTGGAGATGGAGGACCACTATGTCCGGGTCCACACCGCGCTTGGCAGTGAGCTTGTGCTGATGCGCCTGCGCGACGCCATGGCGCATGTTGCGGATGTTGACGGACGTCAGACCCATCGCAGCTGGTGGGTGGCGCGCGGCGCGGTTGAGGATGTGGTGCGCGAGGGGCGCAATGTTCGCCTGGTGCTCGCGCGCGGAATTGAGGCGCCGGTGAGCCGCGCGCAGGTGAGCGAATTGAAAGAGGCGGGTTGGTTTTAGGGGGCTAGGCTGCGCTCTCTGCCAGAATGGCGGGCATCCGCTCGTTAAGCCATAAAGCGATGGCTTTGCCTTCCGCCTCGTCGAGCCCGTTCATGATCGAATTCGTGCGGCCGCCATAATCGAACAGAACGCTTCCGCGCATGCCCCTGATGCCGGGCAGAAAGGGCGGGAAGCTCATCATCGCGTTGTAGCCAAGGGGCGTATGGGAGAAAACGGCTGGCCGGATGTCGGTGATGCGTGTCACATCGTAGCGTTTGGCGCGCTTGAAGAACACCATCGACCAACCATGGACCAGCGAGCCATTGGCGATGGTAACCTGACTTTTGCCAGTCAACTGCCACGCGATTGTCACTGCGACGTAAACCCAGCCGAGCGCCCATCCCACAAGCCAAAGAGCAATAAACAGATGCGGTTCGCTCAGCAGCGTCGCAACCGCTGCTACACCACCCAGCGTCCAGAACAGCAGCCACAGCGAAAAGAATGGCAGCATAAACCAGCTTCGGGTCGCGCGCGCCACGATCCACTGTTCCCGGCCGATCCACTCAATCGTGAAACGTTGCTTGCCAACCGGCTCGAAAGGGCGCGTCGTGCTCATACTTGCGGGGATACAGGTGCCGTGTGGCACGAACAAGCCGCTCAAAAAGAAAAGACCCCCGGCGCGCTTTGAGGGGTGGGGCGGCGCGCCGGGGGTCAATTGCGACCCTGACTTAAGGGGGGTGGGGCAAAGTCAGGGCGGGTCCTGAGACACTAAGGCCTCACATGTGTCCTTACGCGTGGTACTTCGCAAAGGTTACATCGAAGCGATCCGCGTTCATCACCTTGTTCCAGGCGCTGATGAAATCGCACACGAATTTTCCTTCGTTTCCAGCTTCTGCGTAGACCTCGGCTTGAGCGCGCAGCTGCGAGTTCGAGCCGAAGATGAGGTCTGCACGCGTGGCGGTGTACTTGGTTTCGCCCGTCGCGCGGTCAGTGCCGACATATTCCTCATCGCCCGATCCATCGACCGGGGCCCACTTGGTGGACATGTCGAGGACGTTGACGAAGAAGTCGGTGGTCAGCTGCCCGGCGCGGTCGGTCAGGACGCCGTGTCCGGTATTGCCTGCAACCGCTCCCAAAGCGCGCATCCCGCCAACCAGCACGGTCAGTTCGGGGATTGAGAGGCCAAGCAGGTGCGCCTTGTCAATCAGCATGTCCTCGGTGCGGACATTGGCTTTCGTCTTGAGGTAGTTGCGGAAACCATCGGCAAACGGCTCCAGCGGCTCAAAGCTTTCCGCATCGGTTGCCTCGTCACTGGCATCGCCGCGTCCGCCCATGAAGGGCACCTCAACATCGTGGCCCGCATCGCGCGCCGCTTTCTCAACCGCAGCGCTGCCCGCCAGCACGATGGCATCGGCGAGTGACAGGCTGCCGCGCAGCGCATCGATTTTGGCGATGACCTTGCCCAGTTCCTCAGGATCGTTCGCCGCCCAGCCGCTTTGCGGAGCCAGCGCCACGCGGGCCCCGTTGGCGCCGCCACGATGGTCTGAATTGCGGTAGGTCGAGGCCGAAGCCCAAGCCGCTTTCACAAGCTCGCTGACCGTAAGGCCCGATCCAAGGATTGCGGTCTTGAACGCCGCGACATCGGCGTCGGAAGGCGCGGTGCCAGCCGGGATGACATCCTGCCAGATCAGGTCCTCAGCGGGGACTTCCGGGCCCATGTAACGCGCCTTGGGGCCCATATCGCGGTGGCACAGCTTGAACCAGGCGCGGGCAAAGGCGTCATCAAGCTGCTCCGGGTTTTCGAGGAACCGCTTGGAGATCTTGGCGAACTCCGGATCCCGCTTCAGAGCCATGTCGGCCGTGGTCATCATCGTCGGCACCTTCTTGCTCGGATCGCGAGCGTCGGGCGCCATGTCGGCTTCTTCCTGATCGATCGGCTGCCACTGATTGGCGCCAGCCGGGCTTTGCACCAGTTCAAAATCGTATTTGAACAGGATGCGCAGGTAATCGTGGCTCCACTCGGTCGGCTTGTTCGACCATGCGCCTTCGATGCCTGAGGTGGTGATGTGGCCCTTGGCGATCTCGTCTTCATCGGTCAGCCAGCCAAAGCCCTGCAGGTGCAGTTCCTCGCTTTCGGGGCTGTCGGAGAACGTGTCGGACGGTTGCGCGCCATGGCCTTTGCCAAAGGCGTGACCGCCCGCGGTGAGCGCGACGATTTCCTCATCGTTCATGGCCATGTTGGCGAAGGTGCGGCGCATGTCGCGGGCCATGCCTTCGTCATCATGCGAGTTGCCGCCCGGGCCCTCCGGGTTGACGTAGATGAGGCCCATCTGGATCGCCGCGAGCGGGTTTTCGAGGCTCGCGCCATCATCGGGGCGAATGCGCGTGGCGACGCCTTCGTTCACCCATTGCTCTTCGGTGCCCCAATAGACGCTTTCGGGCTCGTAGACGTCGGCGCGGCCGCCGCCAAAGCCGAAAACCGGTCCGCCCATGCTTTCAATCGCGACATTGCCGGCAAGGATGAAGAGGTCCGCCCAGCTGATCTGCTTGCCGTATTTCTGCTTGATCGGCCACAGCAGGCGGCGTGCCTTGTCTAGGTTGCCGTTATCGGGCCAGCTGTTGAGCGGAGCAAAGCGTTGCTGGCCGCTGCCTGCACCGCCGCGGCCATCACCCGTGCGGTACGTGCCCGCAGCGTGCCAGGCCATGCGGATGAAGAACGGGCCGTAATGTCCATAATCGGCCGGCCACCAGGGTTGGCTGTCGGTCATCAGCGCGGTGAGGTCAGCTTTCAGTGCGGTGTAATCGATGGTGTTGAAGGCCTCGGCGTAATCGAAGTCTTCGCCATAGGGATTGGCGCTGCGGCCCTCTTGGGTCAGGATGTCGAGCTGCGTTGCCTCGGGCCACCAGTCGCGGTTGGTGCGGCCCAGCAGGCTGCGCACGCCGCCATCGGCGTGGAAGGGACAGCCACTCATATCACCGGTCTTCACGTCCATCTTTGCTCTCCTCGTTTACGCTACGCCCCCGTAAGACTCGGGATACGCTTTGTTGATGTCGCGATGATGATGGAGCTGTGAGTGGTCGTCCAAGCGATTAATGCGCACGGCTTGATCGGCAAAAGCGATTGAAACACCCCTGACTTATTGATGCAGTGCACAAAAAAGCGCCCGATCCGATGGGGAGCGCGCGCTTTGGCCTCGAAGCTTCGGTCATGCAGTGACCGCAAGGGCGCCCGCCCGCCCGCAGCGGGCCCGTAGCGGAGTGAAGGGCGTCTAGCGAGGATGCTCGCCCGGATGAGCGAGCCAAAAAAAGCCTACGCCGCCTGCGCGATCTCGTCGACCGGCTCGTTGCGGATGAGGTAGTCGAAGGCGGACAGGCCCGCTTTGGAGCCTTCGCCCATGGCCACCACGATCTGCTTGTAAGGCACCGTGGTCGCATCGCCCGCCGCAAAAATGCCGGGCAGGTTGGTTGCGCCTTCTTCGTCGATCACGATCTCGCCGAACTTCGAAAGTTCCAGACCGCTATCGCGCAGCCATTCCGTGTTGGGCACAAGGCCGATCTGGACGAACACGCCTTCGAGCGCGATGGTGCGCACGTCTTCGCTGGCGCGGTCCTTGACGATCAGGCCGTTGACCTTGCCATCCGCTCCGGTGATCTCGATTGTCTGACCGTTGGTGATGATCTCGACATTCGAGAGCGAGCGCAGCTTGGCCTGAAGGACTTCGTCAGCGCGCAGTTTGGTGTCGAACTCGATCAGCGTCACGTGGCCGACGATCTTTGCGAGATCAATCGCCGCTTCAACGCCCGAATTGCCGCCGCCGATCACGGCGATCCGCTTGCCCTTGAACAGCGGGCCGTCGCAGTGCGGGCAATAGGCAACGCCCTTGTTGCGGTATTCTTCCTCGCCCGGAACGCCGAGCTGGCGCCAGCGCGCGCCGGTGGAGAGGATGAGCGAGCGCGCCTTCAAGACCGCGCCGTTGGCAAAGTGCACCTCATGCATGCCGCCCGCCTCGCCCGCTGGCTTGATTGCGCTGGCAAGCGCCAGGTCCATCATGTCGACCGCGTTCTCGCTGACCTGGCCTTTGAGATCATCGGAGAGTTTGGGGCCTTCTGTGTAAGCGGTGCCAGGCAGGTTCTCGATGCCGAGAGTGTCCTGCAATTGCCCGCCAAAGCGTTCCGCCGCGATGCCGGTGCGAAAGCCCTTGCGCGCGGTGTAGATGCCCGAGGCAACGCCTGCGGGACCTGCGCCGATGATGAGCACTTCGAACGGGTCCTTCGCGCTCATCTTGGCCGCGGCTTTGGCTTCCGCGCCGGTGTCGAGACGGCTGAGGATTTCAGAGAGTTCCATCTTGCCGTTGTAGAAGCTCTCCCCGTTCAGGAAGGTCGCAGGCACGGCCATGATGTCGCGGCGCTCAACCTCGTCCTTGTGGGTGCCGCCTTCGATCAGCGTCGCTTTCACATTGGGGTTCTCGAGCGCCATCAGCGTCAGCGCCTGCACCACGTCGGGGCAATTGTGGCAGGTGAGCGAGAAAAACATCTCAAACTCAAATTCGCCATCCAGCGCGCGCGCCTGCTCAATCAGGTCCGCGTCAACCTTGGGCGGGTGACCGCCGGCCCACAGCAGCGCGAGGACGAGGCTGGTGAATTCGTGGCCCATGGGCAGGCCGGCAAAGGTGACAGCGCGCGCCGGATCGCTGGCGCGCACGATGTCGAAACTGGGGATGCGAGCGTTTGTGCCGTCAAAGCGCGCGCTGACATGCTCGTGCAGGTCGGCAATCTCGCTCAGCAATTCGCGCGTCTGCGCGCTCTTCTCGCCCGCATCCAGGGTGGCGACCAGCTCGATCGGCTCGCGCAGATTGGCGAGGTACTGCTTGAGTTGGCCTTGCATGTTTGCGTCGAGCATTGCGGTCCCTCCTGAAGGGTGAACGGTGAGAAAAACTGGCTGTGGGCAAGTGCGGGTCCGGCTACCTATTCCTCCGGCGCCTGACACGAGGTCAGTGTGGGGGGGAGGGGGTGGCCGGGGTTACAAGCAACCGGACCCGGCTTGCGACCCTAAGGACATCGCTGTCGCGAGGCCCGTTAGGGAACCTGGCGTCGGCCAGATTGGGCGGCGCGGGCGCAAAAAAGGGAAACGCGCCCGCGCCAAAAGTTAGTGCTTAGATCTTGCCGACAAGATCGAGCGAGGGAGCCAGCGTCTCGGCGCCTTCTTCCCACGCGGCGGGGCAGACCTGACCCGGATTGGCGCGCACATACTGAGCGGCCTTGATCTTGCGGGTCAGTTCGTTGGCGTTGCGGCCCACGCCTTCGCAGGTGATTTCCATGATCTGGATCACGCCATCGGGATCCACGACAAAGGTCGCCCGGTCAGCGAGGCCCACACCTTCGCGCAGCACGCCGAAATTGTTGGCCAGAACGTGGTTCTGATCGCCCAGGAACGGGTACTGAAGCTTGCCGATCTTGTCCGAGGTATCGTGCCAGGCCTTGTGGCTGAAATGCGTGTCGGTCGAAACGGCGTAGACTTCAACGCCCATCTCCTGAAGCATCGAATACTTCTCGCCCAGATCTTCAAGCTCGGTCGGGCAGACAAAGGTGAAGTCCGCCGGGTAGAAGAAGAACACGGCCCAGGTGCCGGCAATGTCCGCTTCCGTGACGTCGTAGAAGTCTTCGCCGGCCTTGAAAGCGGTCGCGGTGAAGGGTTTGATGGTCGAACCGATGATACCCATTAGGATTGTGTCCCCTAGTTTAGGTTGGAGTGGAGAGGGTGGAAAACTGTTGCACTGCACATAGCGATTGCTGCGATGCAAAAAAGCGAAAGAAAGCGATTGAGATCATCGCTTTTTTCAATGGGTAAAACGGGAACCTTCGCGCTTGGTTCCCTCAAGATATGAGGTCCCTTTCGCGGAAGACTCTTGAAGGAGCTGGGTTATGAATTTGGAACGGGCTATCGAGATCGCGGTCGCAGCGCATAAGGGCGCTCGCGATAAAGGCGGGCAGCCTTATATCCTTCACCCGCTGCGGCTGATGATGGCCATGCCCGACGATGCGCACAAGACTGTCGCAGTGCTCCATGACGTAGTCGAAGACTCCGACTGGACCTTCGAAGCACTGGCCGATGAAGGCTTTACGCCCGAGATCATAGCTGCGCTGCAATCGGTGACGCGGACCAACCGCTATGAGCCTTATATGGACTTTGCCGCGCGCGCGAAGGCTGATCCGATCGGCCGGGTGGTAAAAATCGCCGACATCACTGACAATCTCGACGTGACCCGGATCGGGGAATTGTCGGACAAGGATCTGGAGCGGATCAATAAGTACAAAAGAGCGCTGGCATTGCTCCGCGCACCCTGACCCGTCAGCGATCAGTGCAGCTTCAACTTGGGCCGTACAATCCGATTGACCCTCCCGATGGCCATCAGCGAGAGGCCTTTGAGCCAGCCATGGATTGCCAGCAAGTGCATCGAATAGAGCGAGGTGTAGATGAAGCGCGCCAGCCGCCCTTCGACCGCCATGCTTCCGCCCACCAGATTGCCCATCAGGCTGCCTACGGTGGAAAAGCGGCTCAAGGACACAAGCGACCCGTTATCGTGATAGACAAAAGGCTTCAAAGGCTGCGCGGCCTTGCCCGCTTTCGCGCGGCTAGCGTTGTCCATCACGCGTTTCAGATTGTCATAGACCGTGTTCGCCATCTGGTGCGCGGCCTGCGCACGCGGCGGGATCGGGCGCTGTTCGCCCTCGGGAATGTACGAACAGCAATCGCCCAGCGCGAAGATGCGATCATCCTCGATCGACTGCATCGTTTCGCGCACGATGATCTGGTTGTTGCGATTGGTCGACAGGCCCAGAGTGCTGAGGAAATCCGCGCCTTTGACGCCCGCAGCCCAGACGATCAGATCGGCCCGGATCGCGTCATCGTCGCGGGTGAGGAACAGGCCCTTCATCGCCTTGATTACCTGGGTGTGGACGCGCACTTCGACGCCGAGCTTTTCAAGCTCGCTGTGCGCGGCCTGGCTTAGCGGTTCGGGCAAAGCGGGCAGAATGCGTTCTCCGGCCTCGAGCAGCGTCACATTGAGGCGGCTCTCGTCGAACACTTCCAGCCCGTAATGCCTCAGGGCGCCTGCGGAGTTGTAAAGTTCAGCGGCCAGTTCAACCCCCGTCGCGCCGCCGCCGACAACGGCAAGATCAAACTCTGGTGGAATTTTTGCTGTCATTTCAACCATCTGAGCGCTGGGGCGTGTGCAAACGGGACGTGGCCCGCGCGGGCAAGTTTAGCAAGCCTCGCTGATCGATGCGTGGGGCAGA
>JBCBYM010000010.1:0-34937 GCA_039815865.1 Pseudomonadota bacterium | reverse complement strand
CTGCGCGGCACCCTCTGGCGCTGCGCGGCACCCTCTGGCGCTGCGCGGCTGGGCGGCCTATATTCCCACGCATGTCCTCCCTCTCGCGCTTCAATCCCAAGACCGGCGTCCTCGATTTCTGGACCGAGTTCCGCAAGCCCAACCCGCTGCGCTGGCCCATGCTGATCGTCTCGTGCGTGCCGCTGATGGTGATCTTCTACTGGCTTTCGGGTGAGACGCATTACAAGACGCCCGAGCGCCCGGTGATCACCTATATCGACACCTTCGATCCGCTGCGCACGGATGAGGAGATCATCGCCTCCAACGAAGCGAACCAGGAAGTGAAGGACCTGCGCGAGGCGGCGGAGGAAGATCTGGCGGAGCGCAAGCGCGAGATTTACAAGGCGCTGGGAGCCGGGATCGGCATGGATGTCGATACGATTGAGGCCAACGCCGATGCACGCCGCGCCGCGGAAGAAGCCGCCGAGGCGGAGGCGCGGGCCGAGCGCGCGAGCCAACGCGCCGCGCGCAGCGCTGAGGGTGATGCCGGGGGCGGTGAAAGCGCGCCGCAAAACTCGGCCAGCGAAAGCGCCGGATCATAGCCGCTCGCCCGCCCAGCGACGCAGACTGGATGGCCGCGACCGCGCGCCTTGCTGCGCGCGCGCGTCCGATCAGCCGCCCCAATCCTGGCGTTGCCGCGCTGATTGTCAAAGAAGGCCGGGTGATCGCGCGCGGCTGGACGCAGGACGGTGGGCGTCCGCACGCCGAAGCTATGGCGCTCGCGCAGCTCGAGCCGGGCGCCGCGCGCGGTTCGACCATCTATGTCACGCTGGAGCCATGCGCGCACCAATCCAATCGCGGCCCCGCCTGCTCGGACCTGTTGAGCGAGCAAGGCCCCGCGCGCGTGGTGATCGGCCAGCGCGACCCCGATCCGCGCACGGCGGGCGCCGGGATAGAAAAACTTGAAGCCGCCGGGATCGGCGTGCGCACGCTCGACGACGAAGCCTCCGCGCGCAGCCTGGCCGGCTATCTTACCCGCATGCGCGCCAGCCGGCCCTATGTGACGCTCAAGCTGGCGCAATCGCTCGATGGCTGCATCGCGCTTGCCGACGGAACGAGCCAGTGGATCACCGGCGAGACCGCGCGCGCCCATTGCCACGCCATGCGCGCAAGGCAGGACGCGATCCTGGTGGGCGGCGGCACCTGGCGCGCGGACGCCCCGCGCCTCAACGTGCGCCTGCCCGGCCTCGAAGCGCGCTCGCCCGACCGGGTTCTGCTCACCCGAGGGGTTCAGCCCGATGGCGTGCGCGTCATCAACCGGCCCGAACAGATCGCCGATCTCGATGGCGTGCTTCACCTCTACATCGAAGGCGGCGCGGCCACCGCAGCAAGCTTTCTGGCCGCCGACCTTGTCGATGAGCTGCACCTGTACTGCGCGCCCATCATGATCGGCGATGGCCTCTCCAGCCTTGGCGCCCTTGGCCTCACCGATCTCGCAGCCGCGCATGGCCGCTGGCGCCCCGTGGAGGACAGGCCGCTTGGCAGCGACCGCTTCACCGCCTATCTGCGCACCCGAAACTGACGCGCACGCACCAAAGGACCAGCCTTCCATGTTCACCGGCATCGTCACCGCCATCGGGACCATCGCAAACGTCGAACAGCGCGGCGATCTGCGCTTTCGCATCAAGGCTCCGCTTGACCCCGCGCGCATCGATATCGGCGCTTCGATTGCGTGTTCGGGCGTGTGCCTGACAGTGGTCGATCGCGGCGGAGAGACCCAAGGGGCCGGCGAAGGCGATGCCTGGTTCGATGTCGACGTCTCAGCCGAAAGCGTCAGCCGCACACGCAAAGGCATGTGGGAGCTGGGCGCGACGATCAATATTGAGCCGTCCTTGCGCCTTGGCGATGAGCTGGGCGGGCATATCGTCACCGGCCATGTCGATGCGGTGGGCCAGGTGGTGACCTCCGCGCGTGAGGGCGACAGCTGGCGCGTTGTGATCCGCGCGGGCGCGGACATGGCGGCCTTTATCGCGGAGAAAGGCTCGATCACCGTCGATGGCGTGTCGCTTACCGTGAACGATGTGAGCGATCAGGCCGATGGCGCGTGCGATTTTGCGCTCAACATCATCCCGCACACGGCGCAAGTCACCACTCTGGGCGATTTGACGCAGGGCGATGAGGTCAATCTCGAGATTGATGTGCTGGCGCGCTATCTGAAGCGGATGCAATCGCTCGCCGCGCAGTAAGCGCCGGGCCAAGAGCGTCATGGCCTCGTAGCAGCGCTGGACTATGTTTATGGCGAAAGCCGGAAGACCCATGACAATGCCAAACCATGACCTGACCCGCCTCATCCAGCCGCATCGTCGCCAGGTGCTGGGTTCCACCGCCGCCGCCTTTGCCGGGCTGGTGGCCAGCGGGTGCGGCACAGGCGGCTCTGGCGCGGCCAGCGTCGCGCCGGTTAGCACCGGCCCCGCCCCCACCCCGGCGCCCACCCCAACGCCCAGCAGCGCGCTGGTGCCCGATCCCGATGGCCTGCTCGATCTGCAAGAGGGGTTTTCCTACCGCGTTCTCTCCCGGCTTGGCGATGCGATGGACGATGGCCTTACCGTGCCCGACCGCGCCGATGGCATGGGCGCGTTTGCGCTGGGCGCATCTGGCGCTGGAGGGGATATCGCGCTGGTGCGCAACCACGAACTCTCGCCCGGACAAGGCACCGGGGGAGACCTCCCCAATGGCTATGCCCGCGACGACAGGGGCAGCGTGCTTCCGGGCGGGACCACCACGCTCGTCCTCGATGCGCAGACGCTCGCGGTCAAACGCCAGTTCCGATCCTCCGCGGGCACAGTGCGCAATTGCGCTGGCGGAGTGACGCCATGGGGCACGTGGCTGACCTGCGAAGAGCCCGGCTCACGCATGGGCGATCTTCCCGGTCACGGCTTTGTTTTTGAAGTGCCAGCGGGCGCGACCACGCTCGTTGACGCGCAGCCGATCAAGCCGATGGGCCGCTTCAACCACGAAGCGGCCTGCGTCGATCCGGCAACCGGCATCGTCTATATGAGCGAGGACCGCGATGATGGCCTGCTCTACCGCTATATCCCGGACACGCCCGGCGATCTGGCGGCGGGCGGGCGCTTGCAGGCGCTGGCGCTGACATCGGGCATCACCGACAGCCGGAATTGGAACGGCGCGAATATCGCCAAGGGCACCGCCTACGCGGCGCGCTGGATCGACATCGATAACCCCGAAGCCCCCGCCGACGATCTGCGCGCGCGCGGCGCGGCGGCGGGCGCGCTGCTCATCGCGCGCGGTGAAGGCATCCATATGGGCCTCAACGAAAACGGCGCCGAGTTCTATCTGTGCTCCACCAGCGGCGGCGCGGCGCGCGTGGGACAGATCTTGCGCGTTCGCCCCGGCGCAGGCGGAGCGGCGGACACGCTGGAGCTGTTTTTCGAGAGCGAGAGCACCGCGCAGTTCCACTATGGCGACAACCTGACCGTGGCGCCGTTTGGCGATCTCATCGTGTGCGAGGATCAGTCGGGCGATGGCAACGAAAACCGCCTGATCGGGGTGACACCCACTGGCGAGCCTTACGTCTTCGGGCGCCTGCGCCTGTCGACCGAGCTGGCGGGAGGATGCTTCTCACGTGATGGCAAGTGGTTTTTTGTGAACGCCTATTCGCCCAGCACCACCTTTGCGATCACGGGGCCCTGGACAGCCTGAGACTGGACAGCCTGAGACTGGGGCATCCTAGCGCGCTCGCAAAACCGTTTTCCTACACGCGCCCTAATCGCTACGCCTGCTTCCCGGAGACCGTCGCAAGACTGGTCAGACCTCGCAGAAGCCGGCGGGCGGCGGCCCAATTCGGACTATTCGGGGCAGGGAGGTCTCGCGCTTGTTTTTTGAAAACCACCTGAGCCCAGCAGGGAGAGGTGGATTTTGAGTTTTTGGACTGTGTAACCTGTGTCTCCAACACAAATGGTGAGGAGGAGGCGCGATCCGGGCTGGCTCAGGCCCCACCGGAGGGAGCGCTAAGCGGCCCGGTGGCAAAGGCCTCCGCGCTCAGGACGTAAATCAGGTGCAGCACGCGCTTGCCCTGATATTGCGAGAGATCGGTCTTGCGGCTGCGCACAGCCCCCAGCCGCTCCACCGCAATGCGCGAGCGGTAATTGGTCTCGCCCACCTTGAAGTGGACGCGGTCAAAGCTTTGAAAGGCGTGGGACAGCATCAGGCGCTTGACCCCCTGATTAAAGCCCTTGCCCCAGCATTTCGGGCTGAAAAAGGTCCAGCCGATTTCGGGGTATTCGCCGCCCTCGTCCTCGTAGACGCGGAATTGAGAGGTGCCGATCACCGCGTCTGTGGCGCGGTCAATTGCGACAAGCGCGCCCTTGTTCAAGAGCGCGTCGGCGAAGAATTGGGCGAAGACCTCTTCGCGCCAGCGGTCATGAATGGGATGCTGCTCCCACACGGCCGGGTCGCTGGCGATGGCGTAGAGCGCGGCGTAGTCCTCGTCGCGCATGGGGCGCAGAGCCACACGCTCGCCTTCAAGGACGGGCTGGCGATCCACGTCTAGCCGGTGACCTCGGCGATGGCGGTGAGGAACTTGTCGATGTTGTCCATGGTGAGCCCGGCGACGTTGATGCGGCCCGAGCCCGCCATGTAGATGCCGTGCTCTTCGCGAAGCTGGACGACCTGCTCCTTGGTCACGGGCAGTACGGAAAAGAGGCCGTTCTGGGTGCCAAGCGGAGTCATGTCGACGCGGCCCACCGTGCCCGCTGCGGCCAGCCGCTCGCGCACCTGGCGCATGCGGGCGCGCATCTGGTCGAGCTCGTCGATCCAAACCTGCGTCATCTGCGGGTCGCGCAGGATCAGGCGCACCGCCGAAGCGCCATGATCGGGCGGCATAGACCAGCAGGCGCGCGCAAGAGCGTTGGCGTTGGAAAAGGCGGTCTCCAGCACCTCGGCCTCGCCCGCGCCGGCCATGATGTAGAAGGCGCCAACGCGGTCGCGGTACATGCCAAAGTTCTTGTCGCAGCTGTAAGCGATGAACGCTTCGGGAACCTTGGCCAAAAGGCTGCGCAGGCCAGCGGCGTCTTCCTCAAGGCCTTCGCCAAGGCCCTGATAGGCGGTGTCGATGATCGGGAAGATGCCGGTTTCGGCGATCGCGTCCCCGATCGCGGCCCAGTCATCAAGGCTGTAGTCGATCCCGGTCGGGTTGTGGCAGCAGCCATGCAGCAACACGCCGTCCCCCGGCTGGCTGGTGCGGATCGCGGTGAGGACAGCCTCCAGGTTGGCGGTGCCATCGGGGTTGGCGTGGTCAAATGGGGCAAGCTCCAGATCAAGGTCGTCGATGATCTGCTTGTGGTTGGGCCAGCTGGGCGTGCCCATGTGCAGGCGGTTCATCCCGGCCTTCTGCGCCAGCGCAAGCGCCAGGCGCACAGCGCCCGTGCCGCCGGGGGTCTGCATGCCGGAGATGCGCCCGCCCATGGTCGCGTCATCGCCGAAGATATAAGGCATCAGCGCGTTGACGAAGCCCATGTCGCCTTCGGGTCCGAGATAGCTCTTGGAGCCTTGCGTATCGACCAGCGCCTGCTCGGCCTGCTTGATCGCGGCGAAAACGGGCGTGGCGCCCTGGCCGGTACGATAAACGCCCACGCCAAGGTCGACCTTGTCGTGGCGCTCGTCAGCGGCGTGGAGCTTGATCAGCGCGAGCAGCGCGTCGGGCGATTGGGCTTCGAGTCGGTTGAGCATGGTTTGACCGATGCCGCGAGGCGCTTTGCAGCGCAACCGCCTTTCGCTTTCCTACTTAGGTCTTGCACGGTATCAACGCAGCTCAGAACGGCAACCAACGCTGCTTTTTGGAGAATTTCATATAGCCTGCGTTGATGCCAAGCCGGATGCCAGCGCCCATTCGGATCGGGATCAGGACAACGTCGCCGCGCCGCATAAAGCTCGCGTGCAGGCCGCCAACGAAATAGGCCTGCCCCTCGCCCGACGGATAGCGTTTGAACAGGTCTTCGCTGTCGTAAAGATTGTAGACGAGCACGAAGGTGTTGGCCGCGTTGGCGCCCGCGTCAAAGCCGACCGAGGGCCCGGTCCAATAGACCTTGCGCTCGCCCTCGATCTTGTGGTGCAGCGTGCCCGAACCGTAGCGCGCGCCGACGATGAACGCGCCGCCCGCCTCGCGCCCGACGATATAGCCGTTGGGTTGGCCTTCTTTCTTGAGGAGGTCCTCGATCAGCTTGGCGAGGCCCTTGGCGCCCTTGCCAAAGACGCCTTCGGCCGCGCCGATCAGATCGTCTTCGCCATAGGTGCCCTGGTCAGCGTCATTGGCCGCCAGAACCGGGGCGGCGTCATTGGCCGCCAGAACAGGCGCGGCGTCCGTCGCATCGCTAGCCGAGCCAACGCTGGCGCCGCTGGCGGGATCGACCCACTGGAGGGTCTGCGCGCCTTCAGGCGGCTCGGAATAGACGGCGAAGTCGTTGTCAAAGCCGCCCGCATCCGCCGGCAATGCGGCGACCGGGACAGGCTGCGCGGGAGCCGGGGCGGGCGAAGGTGCGCTGGAGGGGGCGCTGGAGGGGGGCATCAGGTCGGCATCGATCGCTCCGGTGTCCTGCGACGTGTCGGCGGGCGCGCGAGCGGCAGAGGCTGCGGGCTGGGCGAAGGCCTCGTTGGGGTCGAACACCTCCAGATCCTGCGCGGCGAGCGGCCCGGCGTTGAGCAGCCCGGTGGTGAGCGCCGCCAGCCCAAGCGCGGAAAGGGCCAGCCACAAGCCGCGGGCGAGCGCGGCCAACGGGGCGGGCGACGAAGGCGATTGGCAGAGCGGCGGGCTCATCGGGTCTGTTCCAGTCATTATGCGACCTTTCGGCGGGGCATTCGGGTCTTGCGCGGCGCAAACAGAGGCCTTGGCGCGTCGCCGGGCAAGACAAGGGGCGGCGAAGCGAATCGAAAACGCGGTGAGATGATGAGGATGCGCGCTTGTGTCTGAACAGCATACGAACTGTTCACTAGGTGTGCGCGGTGTTCAAAGCGCCTCGCTCAGCCGGATGGCGCGGCAAAAGCGGCGGGCGGGTACAAAAAAGTCCCGATCCGCGCTTGCCGCCCTAGGCCGCGCCGATTATAGCGCGCGGCTCGCAGCTAAAATTGCGTCGCGGAGACGTGGGTGAGTGGCTGAAACCAGTTCCCTGCTAAGGAACCATACCTACTACGGGTATCGAGGGTTCGAATCCCTCCGTCTCCGCCACCTGCCCCCAGCACTGGACTCTGGTTACAGGGGGCGGTCGGTAACCGCTGATAACAGGGACGCCGATCCAGGTTATCAGGGGCTTTATTCGACAAAACACAGAGCGCTAGGCTCGGAAAGTCCGAGCGTCTTGCGCTGCTGTGACCTGACCAGCACAATCTCAACTTTACTTCAGGGTCTCAAGGTTGGCATCAAGTGGCTAACGCTGGGAGGCTGCTGAGAGCGATAAGAGGGCTCGGGGTCGCGGGGAAAAGGCAGGGCGCATGCAATCAGGTTCCTGTTGCGAGATACATCGCGTGAGAGAGGCGGCGTTCAGGGCAGGCGTTCAAAACGCACGCGGCGCACGCGAGGACCAAGGCTTACGTCGAGCGCGCTTGGCACTCCTTCGCCCACGGTCTCGAACTGCTTGGCGCCATACCAATCGGTGTTGTCGTTGATCGTGGTGAGCAATTGGCTTTCGGATGCGCAGATGAGGCCGCGCGTTTCTTCTTCGCCATAGGTCATCTGCAACCCTTTGTCCGCATAGGTGACCTCAATTACCACTGGCCAAGCCGGGTTCTTGAAACGACCGACAAGCTGCGCCGAACGCGCCGCTGAACACCCGCCGCGCGCAAAGGCGGTGGTTTCGTCCTTGAACTGTAGCGTCGGCTGCGCGCCGGAGAAGTCGATGGTCGCCTCACCCGCTTTGGCAATTGTCTCGGCTATGGCCTCAACGGGGCGCCATCTGCCGCTGTCGACGCGCATTTCGACGCCTTCTTCGCCGGCCCGCAGCAGCACGGTCGCGCGCGTCGCGATATTCTGGCCTGGCGGGATCGCTTGCCCTTCTGGCAGGGCCGTGCGCTCAATGGTGAAAGCGCCCATCGCCGGTGCGACCGCGTCCATGTCAAAGGCGCTCTTGGCTTTCTCTTCCGCCTCGTCCGCATCTTGCGCGGGTTCAGCCTCAGCCAGCCCCTTGGACACCAGCGCCGCCCGCATCAAGGCGCCGATCCGGCCGCGCGCGTCGCCCTCTGACGTGTTGGACAGGATTGCGGCGAACAGGCCGCTTTCCGGCTCTATCATCATGTTGGCACGAAATTCGGCGTTGGAGCCACTGTGTTGCAGAACGGGTAGGTTCGCGACTTTCGAATGCATCAATCCTCCAGCGTAGGGCAATTTTCCATTGAGCGCCGCCGGGCTGCCATCATTCAGCGTGCCGGGCGTGGTCATGGCGGACCACATATCGGGATCGCTCTGCTTCAGGCTGACAAGATGCGTGGCCCATTTCGCCAGATCGCGCGGTGTGGTGTTGACGTTGGTCCCGCCAAGCAGGTTGTTGAGATAGTGGCTGTGCTCCCAGCCATACTCGGTCTTGCGAAAGCTCGTCGCGCGTCCGGGTACAACGCGGTTGTAATCGTTGAGCACGAGAGTTGAGGTCATATCCAGCGGCGTAAACACGTTGGCCTGCAACCAATCCGGCAGGGTTTGGCCCGACGCCGCTTCGACGATTTCGGCCAGATAGCCATAGGCGAGATTGGTGTAGGAGGTCTCGGTGCCCGGCGCGTAGTTGAGATCACCCAGCAACTCGGGCCAACGTTTTGCGCGCGCCGGGGTCATGGGCAAGTCCATCGGATTGCCCGCGAGACCGGCCACCGCGTAGTGCGAGCGCAGCCCGCTGGTGTGGTGGATCAATTGGCGCACGGTGATCGGCGCGCCGTAATCGGGGGCATCGGGCAGATAGGTCTGGAACGGTGCGTCAAGGTCGATCTTGCCATTGAGCGCCAGTCGATTGATCGCGTAGGCGGTGAACTGCTTGGACACAGACGCGACGTGAAAGACGGTGTCGGGCCCAATCGGCACGCCATGCACCAGATCGGCCTGGCCATAATACAGCTCGTGCAGCGGCTCCCCGGCCTCAGCCACAATCACGCCCGCGCCCGGCGCGTCCTCCATCACCAGATCGGCAAAGATCGCATCGACGCTGTCGCCCAGCGCTGTTTCCTCGGTGTTGGCGTGAGCGGGCGCTTGGCTAACGAGCAGCGCGGCGGCGAAGAACGCATGTGTGAATTTCATAAAGGCCCCCAATGGGTGGTGAAACTTCTAGACAAGGCCCAGAAAGTCAACTTTGCCAGGCCCTGCAAAGCGCTGCGATCAGCCCGGTTGGGCCTCCTCGGGAGAGGTTGGCTGATCCTTGAGAAAGATCGTGATCAGGCCCGCGATCATGATCAGCGCGGCGCTGGTTCCGTACATGGCTTGATAGCCGCCCAACTCTTCAAGGCTCGGCAAGATAGCCGCGGCGATGGTGAAGCCAAACGTTGGAAAGGCCATGAGCACCGCAAAACTGGTTGCAGCCACTTCCTGCGCGGTGACCCGCATCGCCAGCACCAGATTAGCTAGGTAGAACAGAAACAAGGGAACGGTCTTCAACGCGCTCCAAAAGATAAACATGTAACTGTCACCCCATAGCGAGCGATCAATCAGGTACCAACCCATGGCGGGAAAGGCGGCAATCCCGGACCAAAAGGCGATGCGTTTCGCGCCAAAGCGGTCCACCGCCCAGCCGCCAACCGTAAAGCAGAATATGCCAACGAAGATATTGGTAATGGCCCCAAGGTTGGCGTAATCGGATTGCGTCCATCCCAATTGGCGGATCGCGAACAGCGAGTTGGTGGTGTCGTTCAAGCTTTGATGGATCCCATAGGTGAGCAGCACCGCCACCACGACAAGGCTTTGCGGCTTGAAGAGATTGCGCAAGGTGGCGGCCAGAATGTCGAACCAGCTTTCAGCCTTGATCACCAGATCGGCGGAGCGTTGCCCGCGTGTCCAAGGCAGCAATTTCTCGCCCTCGCGCTCGCGGATCACCGCTCCTATGCCTGCGGGAATGACGAAGAAGACAGCCATGCCGATCATCGCGGTGGCCAAGCCATAATGCTCAAGCAGGTAACTCGTAATCGCCATTCCCCCGGCGATCCCAAACACTTTGCCTGCGAACATAAAGCCGTTCATCCGGCCCATCTCTTCGTCCGGGGTAAGATCAACAACCAGCGCGTCGAGCGCGACATCTTGCACCGCGGTCAGGATCGAAAGCGTCAGGATGATCGCGATGATCATCGTGGTTTGACCGGGTAAAGGATCGAGGATGGCCACCACGACCAAAGTCGCGAAAATCCCCGACTGCGATCCGACCAGCCACGGCCTTCGGCGGCCCATCGGAAGCCATGAGACACGGTCCATGAAGAGCCCGGCGAGAAACTTGAGGCTCCACGGCAGGCTCGCCGCAGCGACGGCCATTGCGACCACTTCGGTCGATTGATCGTTGGCGATCAGCCAAGCGGGCAGCGCGTAGAAGAAGATCCCTTGAGGGAACCCTTGCGCCAGATAGAGCAGCGTGCCCAGCAGGAGCCGCAGCTTAGTGCTGTCGGCAAAGGCAGGCAGGCCGCGCGTTTCGCGCCACTGGGCGGCGATGCTCGTCATTGCTTGATGTCCTTTGCGGAAGGGCTCTGGCGCGTGTTGGCTGATGGGGCGCGATCAATCGTCATGATTGGTAACCAGCGTTTCGTCGCCGACCCGCGCGAGCCAAATCAGAACCAATCCGACAACACACCATCCGCTCACGGCAAAATAGGCCGCTGGATAGCCACCGGCCTCAACCACCCAGCCCGAAACGCTCGAGTAACCCGATCGCGCAAAATTGTTCACAGCCATAAACAGCGCAAACTGCGTGGCGGCTATGGCCGGATTGCAGATCTGCATTGTCCAGCTGATCAGCCCGATCATCGCAACCCATGAGAAGATTCCCATCAAGGCTTCGGCAAGCATAAATTCGGTTGAGCCTTGCCAGTACGGGAATGTGAAGCCCGCCGCGGCTGCTGTCAGCGCCGCCATAACGACCGGAACAATCACGGCCATGCGGTGGCCGAGCCAAATTTTTAGCGGCGCTGGCAGGACAATGATTGCCCCTGCAATAACGAGGCTAAGCATCGCTCCGAAATTGGAATATGCCTCGCTGGTCCAGCCAAGATGTTGCACACCAAGTGATGGCGCAACCGCATCTGCAAACGCGTCCGACGATTGGGTGCACGCCATTCCGGCCAGAAGCAGCAGCACGTGGCGTTTGAACAGGCTGCGAAAAACGCCTGAGATGATAGGCCAGAAGGCGCTGCGTTGCCGCTTCAGGCATTCCGGTGAGGCCTCCCCTTTTGACCACGGCATCAGCCGCTCACCGGGTCTTTCGCAGAACAGGCTCACAAAGACGGTCGCGATAAGCACGATGCCCGCAAGCACCAGCGCCGTGACTCTCACATCGCCTGCCATAAGCAGACTGCCTGCAATTGCGCTCGTCGCGGCAATGCCCGCGAACTGGCTGGCAAACATCACGCTGTTGATCGCCGTGCGTTCATCCGAAGGGACAATGTCCACCGCCATCCCATCGACCGCGACATCGTTAAAAGTGGCGCACAGATTGAGCGCGAAGCACAGCGCAGACAGCGTCATGATGTCGTTCGCAGTTGGGGCCAAGAATGCCATCGCTAGCAGCGCTGCGATCATGAGGAATTGAGCGGAGAGGATCCAGCTGCGCCGTCGGCCCATTGGCTTGAAAGTGAAGCGATCCATCAAGAGCCCGTTGAACAGTTTGGTCGACCAGGGCAGCAGGGCAAAGCCAACAAAGGCCCCTATTTCAACGGGTGTCGCTCCCTGCGCGGACAGCCAGGCGGTCAGCGCGACCGTGGTCAGTCCGAATGGCACTCCTTGCAGGAAGTAGAGCACCATGATCGTCGCGAAGCGTGCGGGCTTGCTTTGCGTGAGCGCGGGTAAGGTTCGCGCAGACGCGGGGCCGGTAGCAGGCGCGTCCGCAGCAACGGCGGCTTCGATCATGGTGATCCTCGCAAGGAAAGAGAAGGTTTTGCACGCAGGCTGCGCGTTTCGCGCCAGTTGGCGGCTATGCTCGTCATGGCTTGGTGTCCTTTGCGAAATGCAGGAAAGCTAGCTTTCCGCCTTGAATGGGAGACTGAAGAGCGCGCTCACCGCTCAGCAGGCCGGGTTTGGGCCATCGGGCGACTGGTCACGATTTGATCCAGCCGGCTTGAGGCTGAAACTTGAGAAGAATTGGCGCCATTTTGCGCAGCTGTTCTCATTGGCGCCGCGCACATCGGTTGTCGTTTGCGCCGTTGACGAAGCGAGAAGTACGGGCGTGCCGCTGACGGCTTGCTCAGGAGCGCCAATGCCGCTGACCGAGGCCATTATCAAAGCGGCGAGCATAGATACGCTGGCTGCAGTTATCTTGATGGCCGGTTCAATCATGGTCGCTCTCACACTCTAAGAGAAAGCCCGGCGGGTAACGGGTCGAAAAAACTACCCGCCGGGAACAGCCGCGCTGGATTGGCGCGGCGTGTATTCTTGCAGGAACCGGCAACCGCTTTGCGCCGCGCAATGCGCAGCGCGGCGGCGGCCGGTGCGCCCGACTAGTCGATCAGCTTGACTTCGCGCATCAGGGTAACGCTCTGGATCTCGCGGATGTCATTGTAGACTTTCAGCACCGTATCATTGCCCTGATCGATGTTGGCTTTCCCGTAGGCTTCGAGAAACGCCATGTAGCGTTCCTTGTTCGGCTGGAGCATTTCGCCAGAGGGGAAGGTGACCCGCAGGATCATGTTGTAGTCATCCTTGTAGGGCACCGAGTAGATGCCGAAGCTGGTGATGACGCCCTGTTCTTGGCTGATCTTGTTGGCCGCGACCCAGGTGCTCTTGAGGCCTTCCACGTAGTTCTCTTCCTGGCCCTCTTCGACCTTGACGAAGGTCAACTCGGTCACTTGCTCAGCAGGCTCGTAGTTCTCGTAAATCTCCATCTGCGCGGCGGCGGGCGCCGCCATGGGCAGGGTTGCGGCCATCACGGCGGCGGCGGTCAGGGTCTTAAGCTTGAACATCATCAGGTCATTCCTCCTCAACTTGAGGCCGACCGTGCCGTGCTCGGGCGATGGCCGACCAACGGGCAGATTGAAGCACTTCGGATCAAGGCAAAGCGCGGCCATCGCTCGGCGAACGCCGCGTTGAAGGCGGTGCTCGCCGAGCCTGTAAGCGGCTGATTTGAAGTGTTTCCCCGTTGGCCGTTAGATGCCGCTCAGACGCCCCGATGGTCAAGCCGTCGGAGCGTCAAAAAAGCGTCAATTCGCAAGGCATCAGGCCAGTCTGGGGTCCGCGGGGATCAGATCGGGCCAACCAAACCGGTTCCACGCCTCAACCATGCCGATCTTTTCCGCAAACGCCATAAAGTCAGGATGCCGGATTGTTCGGTTGATTGGGTCGATATCGATCCAAAGCGTCAGCAGCCCGAACATATTGGCAGGGTGGATCCGTTCGGAATAGATTTTCATTACCAGGTC
Source organism: Pseudomonadota bacterium (assembly GCA_039815865.1). GTDB lineage: Bacteria > Pseudomonadota > Alphaproteobacteria > Sphingomonadales > Sphingomonadaceae > Erythrobacter. Next base: position 21,362 of record JBCBYM010000010.1, on the reverse strand, counting down.
GGTATGCCCCATCCAAAGCGCGGGCATCGCGATAGAGTGATCGTAGGGATCGGGCATGGTGGCGTGCAGCCCGCCTAAAAGCTGACAGTAAGCGGCGCGATCTGTTTCCTCGCCGCTGTGAATACCGCGCGCAGCGAGATTAAAATAGGCATCGCGGGCGACTTCATCCATCGGCTCGACGCCGGGCGGGCGCATAAGGATGGTGTCGAGATAAAAGCGGCAATCATAGTGGCTTTTGATCGCCGCCTCGCGATCGCCCAGCGCCGCCTGCGCAATCCCAAGGAACATGCCCGGCGCGCCCATATCCACCATTCTCTGGCCCGTTTTGCGCGCCTCCTCGAGTTCCCCGAGGCCGAGATAGGCCGATGAAAGCATCATCAGATTTCGCCAGTAAATCGGATCGCGATCCACGGCCTCTTCGAAATAGGGCAGGGCTTCCTTTGTTTTGCCAAGATACATCAGGCACGAGCCCAACCGCGAGGCGACGTTGGAACTGCCCGGATCGCGCGCATAACCCTCAAGCGCCATTTCAAGTGCGCGCGCCGGGTTGAACTGCGTCCATTCATGTACGCCCAGCACAGAAAACGCATGGCCTTGTCCGGGATCAAGAGCTATGGCGCGCTCAGCGCAACGCGCGCCTTCTGCTGATTGTTCGATCCTCTGAAGGCTCGGCGTAATTGCGGCGGTCATGATATGCAGATCGGCAAGGGCCGTCCAGCATTCGGCAAAGTCAGGATCGATATCGAGCGCCCTCTTCAATAGCTCGATACCCTTTGCGAATGCCCCTTCGACCCCAATTTGTTGTCCCAGAGCGCGGCCTTGGAGATAAAGCGCGTAAGCTTCGCGATCCGCCGTCATCCGGCGGCTTGGTGCAGGTGTAAGCGCCAGCCCCAGAGCCTTACCCATAGAGGCGATGACATTGGAGCCGATGACTTTTCGCCCTTCAAAGAAATCGGTGCCCGCTCCTGTAACCTGATCCGCCCATAGTTCGGTGCCCGACACGCCTTCGATCAAGGCCACGCGCACTTCGATCTTGTCGTCCCGGCGACGCACCCGCCCTTCGATCAGATGCGACGCGCCCAGCTTGGTGGCCATTTGGGGCAGCGTTGTGCTTCCATCCGCGACAGCGGTGATCGAGGCGCGCCCAACCAGCGCGACCCCTTCAACACCGCTCAGACGCGAGGACAATTCATCAACCACGCCATCCGCCAGGAAAAGGCTGTCGTCCAAACCTTCGTCTTCGTGAAACGGCAGAATGGCGATCACCGTTTGTGTCTGGACCAAACCAGCGGACTTAAGGGTTGGAAAGCGCGCCCTGGACGCTTCCAGCAAACGCTGTCGCGCCGCGGGATCGGCGAATTCCATCGCGGCCCCAATCGCCGCTTTGAGCCGCGTGTCGATATGATCGCGCCGCGCCGCCAACCAAGCGTCAAATTCGGGATTGAGCGTTATTCCTGCCAGCAACGGGAGATTGCCAATTGCAACAAGGCGCTCGGCCGCTTGTTCCGCGCTCCCCTCACTCAGCGCCGTCTCAAGATCGGTTAAGTCGCTGCTCAGGCTCTCGGTCGCAAGCGAGACCTCGTTTCTGGCGATGGTGAGAGCGTCAATACCAAGCCCGTCCAGATACTTGCGAAGGTCCGACAGGCATTGGCGCAAGCTTGCCTTGGCCTGCGCTGGAAAGCGATCATGCCACAGCAGGCGGGCTAGCGTCTCTCGGCCAATCGAATGATCGGGTTGCAGGAAAAGGATCGCCAAAAGCAGCGACGCACGACGGTTCTTAGGATCCAAGGTCAAGCCCTCATGGGTTTCGACCTGGAACACGCCGAACAAAGACCCTCTCAATTCGGCACGCGCCGCAATCGTCGTCGCTTTCTTCCCCAAACGCTATCCCCTTACTATGGGAGTAGCACCCGCGCCGGCCCGCGCCAATGGGTTAGAAATTGGGTCGCACGAACGCTGCTGCAGCGCTCAATCGCGAACCGGCCAAACTGGGTCGCCAAGCGGAACGTCGGCCATTCGTTCCAAGTCGCTCATGACCAGACCTGCCGCTTTCGCCCCAAGAGTGGACATAACCAGAGACCTTCTGATTTTAGGCTCGTACGAGTACCAATCCTGTCCTAGGGCAACGGTGCTGGCTGCCGTCTGATGTGTTTTTGGCGCCGCAACGCCGGATTTTGGGGGCCCTTTAGTTGGAAAACACAATTCAAGCTGGCTTTCAGCCGGATACCGATATTGCCGGAAACCGCTATTTGAACCGGACGCTCCTGTTTTTGGTATGTCTCGCACTGTTCGCTTTCGGCCTGATCAACCTGCTACTCGGGTTTGATTTCGCAGCCTACCCAACGATAACCCATGTACACGCGATCAGTATGACGGGATGGTTGTGCCTGTTAGCAACTCAAAGCGTTCTTGGCAGCCAAGGAAATATCGCGTTGCACCGCCGCCTTGGTTGGGCAGGCGCCGGACTTGCCGCGTTCGCAGCGATCACGGGCGTCGCGACCGCTTTTCAGACGATCATGGTCGGGCGGCTCCAGCTCTTCGATGCTGGCTATTTTCTGATGCTAGGCATTTCGAACATGACACTTTTCAGCCTGTTTGTCAGTTCTGCGATCCTGGCGCGCCGAAACACACAGTGGCATCGTCGCCTTATGCTCGGATCTCTCCTTGCTATTTTCGAACCCGTTCTGGGCCGAATTCTGCCATTATTCCTCATTCCATTCGTTGGCGGGCCTGACGAGTTACTATCCTTTATGGAAAACCAGCGCGGTGCCTACGAGCTGTTGCGAATGGGCTCCCACCTATCACTGATATGCGCCGTGATGCTTGGCGACCGGAGCGCCACAGGCCGTTTTCACCCTGTCTATTGGCTTATTCTGATCGGCGTTCTGGCTCTCTACGCAGTAGCGAACTTTGTCGGAAGCTTCGCGATCGTGGACTCATTCGCGGCCGGTCTCGCTCCGACAGCCTCTTGAAGCGGCGTCCGCTTCACCCCCGGGAATACGACGATTAGTGAGGGCTCGCTGTGGGCCGTAAGCGGAAGGTCTGCTTTTCGGACCCAATCCTACAACAGGAGACGGTCGGCTATCAGCCCAGCGCGGGCCAGCGTTCAACGACCGATTCTGAGGCGTTCGGGGACCCATCGAGCGGCCCGCGAACGCCTCTGAATCAGTCTCTAGCGAAGCAGAGCCGCGCGGATTGAGGCCAGTTCCTCATCCGTCACGTCGTATTCCTTCTGAATGTAAGCAAGCACAGACCCGTGCTCGGCCTCCATCGCATCGAGCGTGGTCTCGATGTAAACCGGGTTCGATTCCATAAGCGGAGCGACCATTTCAGGCGGCAGCTTCATAAGGAAGGCGTAAGGGCTCTCATCGCCTTCTTCGGCAGCCTTGGCCCGCGCTTCATCGCCCATGAATTCCGCCATGTAGTCAACATAGTCATCCGAGAGCGCATAATCGTAGACGACCGTTTCACGCGGCACGCCCAGCGCGCTTAGCAGCAACGCGGCCGCCGTGCCCGCGCGGTCCTTGCCCGCCGAGCAATTGAAGGCGAGCGGGATGTTGCCGGCCGCGAGCTGATCGAACATCGCGGTGTAGCCCTCGTCCTCGTTCTTGGCGATGCCAGGATAGCCCGCGGCCATCGCCGCGCGGACATCTTCGGGCGTCGCATCAGGGTTCTTGTACGCGGCCATGATCGGGCTGTTCTCACCGTCGACTTCCGCCGGCGGCGGAGCGAAGGTGAGATATTCAATCGCGCCCGCGCGCCAATCGGTGGGTTCGCTGGTGCGCTCATCTTCCTCACGGAAGTCGCACACCGTGGTGATGCCGAGATCGGCCAGGTACTCATAGTCGCCGTCGGTCAGCCCGGCCATGACGCCCGAACGGAAGACCTTGCCCCATTTGACCGTCTTGCCGTCTTCGGTCTCGTAACCGCCGATGTCGCGAAAATTGCGCCCGCCTTCCAGCGGAAGCAGGCGGACCGCCACGCGCTCTTCTGCGCCGTTTTCGCTGGTGAGGAGGAAGTAACGACGCTCCGGATCGCCTTCCAGGCTAACCTCAGCGCTCCCGCCTTCGAACGTGCCGATCGTCTCGCCATCGCCTGCGGCAAAACCTGGTGTGGTCGACGTCTCGATCGTCACCGCCGCATCGCCTTCCCAGGCGATGCTGTAGTCATTGGCGGTCTCGCCATGTTCGGCGGTGGCTGATCCGAAAGAGGCTTCGCCTTCGGTCGCGGTCTCGCTGCACGCGGCAAGGCTCAGAGCCAGCGCCGCCAAAGAGATTACACTGCGCATGATTGGTCTCCTTTACGTGGTCTGGATCAGTAGTCGAAGCGGATGCCGAACATGTAGCGCTCGCCAAAGCCTTCGAACTGGTTCGGCGTGGCCTTGGTTTCAGTGAAACGCAGATCGCGCACATCGGTGATGTTGTTCGCATCGGCGAACAGCGTCACGCCCAGGCCCGTGATGAATTCCGGCACGTTGTAGCGGACCGAGGCGTCAACGCGCTCGGTCGTGGCCCAGAATTCGTTGAGGTTTTCGTTCTCCGTCGTCGAGAGCCAGTCATCGCGATACTGGTAGTTCACGCGCGCCGAGAAGCCGAACTTCTCATAGAAGATCGAGGCGTTGAAGATTACATCCGACGTGCCGGGAAGGCGGAATTCCTGACCGCCCAGATTGGGCGCGGTAAACTGGCTGTCGAGCAGCGTGAGGTTGGCGGTGGCGCCCAGACCATCGAGCGCTCCGGGCAGGAAGGTCGCTTGGCCAACAAAGTTGAACTCAAGCCCCAAGAGGCGGCCGTCTTCGCCGTTAAAGGTCGTGTTGAGCTGGGTCGGTGTGCCCGGCGGGATCAGGCCCGGCGCGATCACCGAGCCATCATCGACGACGGTGCCCGCGTTGTAGAGCACGTTGTCGATCCAGCGTCCGAACGCGCCGACCGAAAAGATCATGCCATCGGCAAAATAGAATTCGAGGCTGACATCCGGGCCGTAGGAATACTCAGCGTCAAGCCGCGGGTTGCCGCCATTGGCCGTGGCCGGCACTTCGGTCGGATCAACCGAGATCGATGCGCGCAGCTGGCTGTAGGTCGGACGGCTGACTCCGGTCGAGGCCGACAAGCGCAGAACAATATCATCCGAAAGGTCGATATTGACGTGCGCGTTGGGCAGCAGGTGGACGTAATCGTTCTCAACCGTCAGCGGGGTGAGCGAGCCGTCTGGGCCAATCTCGGAACCGGTGGTTTCGAAGTCGGTCGCCTCAAGGCGCGCACCAAAGACGAAGCTACCCCAGTCATAGCGGGTCTCGAACGAGGCGTAGGCGGCGTAGATGTTCTCATCGATGAAGATCAAAGAGTCGTCATCGAACGGGAAGTCGAAACCGCCCACAGCCGATTCCCAAGCGTCGATCAGCCCCTGATTGTCAAAGTCGCGCGCCTCGATCGTGTTGTCGAAACCCGATGACCACAAATCGTCGGTCAAGAAGCTAGAGATATCGACGCTGTCCGGGAAGCCACCGAACACCAGCGTATCGCCGCCTTCCGCTTCGCGGATATCAATCTGACCGCCGAACTTGATCGTGGTGTCGCCTTGAAGAAAGTCCAGACCTTCGCGCTGGATATCAACCTTGATCTTGTAGTTCTCGGTGTCGAGCGCGCTTCCGAAGATCAGCCCGAACGTCACCGGGTAAGTGATGTCGTCGGCCGTGATTGGGTTCATCGTCCCCGGTTCGAACAGGAACACCTGCGGGTTCAGGATGTCACTGACATCATATTGCACCGCTGCGCTGCCGGCGGCGCTGAACGGGATCGGCAGCGAGGTGTCGTTGGTCGTCTCAATATAGCTGACGCTGCCCGAGAACGTCCAATCATCGCTCTCGACTTCAGCGCCCAGTGTGCTTGTCCAGGTCGAGTTGTTGTAGACGCCGTCTTCCAGAAGGCGCGTCACCTCAACCTCGGGCTGATAGCCAGTGGTCGCGGTGAACGGCGTACCGGTATCCGCAGCGCCGTCCGCGATGTCAAAGTCGAATTGATTGCGTTCTTCGCGGTCGATGAACTCGCTGTAGATCGTGCGTGCGTAGATGCGGGTGCCCATGCTCGGGCGGATCTCGATCTCGCCGCCATAAGCGCGATCTTCGCGCTCGCCGCGATAGGAGCGAAAGTCGAGATTGTCCGGGAATATCTCGCCATTGGGACCAACCGTCAGCTCGTATTCGCGGTTGTCGGTGATGCGGCCGCGCAGGTTGCGCGATCCGAAGGCCAGGATACCGAACGTGTCGTTCGAATAGCCGATCGTGCCGTTCAGACGCTCGGTGCGCTGGTCTCCCAGTTCCTGATTGCCCAGGCCCGCTTCGACGGAGAAGAAGAAGTCGTCGCGCTCAAACGGGCTGGCGGTCTGGATGTCGATATAGCCCGACACCGCCTCGCCCGGCATGTCCGCGGTGATCGCCTTGTTGACCACGATGCCGCGCGTAATGGCCGCTGGAAAGCTGTCAAAGCGCGGGATACGGCCATCCTCGGCGCCCGGCACGTCGATGCCGTTAAAGGCGATGCTGGTGAAACGGAACGGCGCGCCTCGCAGGTTGATAAAGCGCGCCTGGCCCTGGTCGCGCTCAATGGCGAGACCCGGGATCCGACCGAGAGAATCGGCGAGGTTCTGGTCCGGGAAGCGCCCGATCGTGTCCGCTGAAACCACCTCAACAACGTTGAGAGATTCGCGCTTCTGTTTGATGGCGGCTTCAAGGCTGTCTTGAATAGGCGTGGCCGTCACGACGATGGCGTTGCCCGTTTCTTCGCTGTCAATCGGAGCCTCGCCCTCGGCCGGGTCTTGCGCAAACGCGGCCGTGCTCGCGCAAAGACAGGCGCTGGCGAGCAGTGTTGAACGAACCGAAATTCTGGTGATCGAGTATGACATAGTGTCCCCCTTGGTATGAAGCCTTTGGGGGCGCTTTATTCGATGAGCGTGTGAGTTAAGCGTCGCGCGAGCGTCACTTTGAAGTCAGATTACACGCTTCTATACTCAATTTTACACAATGTCCTGACCGCCCGGTAGAATCGGCCAAAAACCAGAGGATTAACCCTGTGTGTGACTTCTGCCACAGCGGACCGAAAAGGTGAGAAATCGCACGTGTGACCAATTTCTAACCCTTTCACGACGATTGCGTCTATTTTTACTGCATTTTATGACAATCATTTCTGGCTCGCACACACTTTTTTGAGAGGGTGGCTTCGCTCAGTTCTTTGGCGGTGTCGACCGGGAGAGAAACGATGCGCCTGAACGGATCCTTCGCCAACAGCTAGGACCCGGGAAAGAGGCGGCTCAGATCGGATAGTTTGCAAAGCGTCGAGAGGCGCCTGCCCCATCGCTGCGCGACAGCCGTGTCCACCTCATTCAGCGCGCTTGACGATATCGCGCACCAATTCCTTGATGGCCGCCACCGTTTCTTGCTCTGAGAGGCCCTCATCCTGACGCAACAGACGCCACGTGTCGAAACTGGTCGCAACCAGCAGCGCTCGCCCGACCCTTGTGCCCGTCTTCAATTGCGCTGGGAGGATAGCATCCAGCATCTGCTTTTCGCGCGCAAACGAACGATCGTAGTTCTCATGCACAAATTGCGAGATATAGCGTGCAGCCTGGCTTGAGATACGGAAGACGACAATCGCCTCGTTCATCCGCGCACGTCGCTCTATCAGTTCATCAAGTTGTCCGGCCCAGTCTTCGCTTTCATAAGGAGCGGTGAGGTCGGAGTAATAGACGCGGACCAACCAGTGGTCGATCTCGCGCAGGATGCTCTCTTTGTCTTCGAACAAGCGATAGACCGACCGCAACGCTATCCCAGCGCGTTCAGCGACCATAGCCGCGCTTGGGTTCGGATTGCCTAAAGCAATAAGCTCAACCGTTGCCTCGATAATACGAGAGCGGCTGGCCATGCTGCGCGCCCGGCGGCCATCGGCTTCGGGTTCTTCGCGCGCCATCGCCGCTTTGATTGCCAGCGCCGCGTCCGGCAGAGTGTCCTTGCTAGTCGTCACGGCAAGAGACTAGCACCAATCACGAGACTAGTCGAAACTGGTCCTTGCGTTTGCTCAAAAGGCCAAAGGTGATCGCGATCCGCCTCTTCAATTGGCCCAGATCACGTATTCGTCACCCGGCTCGTATGTTTCGGCCATCGTCTTGTCGACCATCACAACGCCGCCAACAACGCCGGGATAGACCGGTGGTTTGCGGCCGGCCTGATGCGCATCAAGCAGCGCGACCAGTTCAGCGGTCTTTTCAGGCTGGTCTGCCGCAACATTCACGTGTTCCGTTGGATCGCTCGCCAGATCAAAGAGCGCGAGCTGGTCCTCCAGTCCGCCTCTTTGCAGCTTCCAATCACCCGCGCGAACCACATGATAGTCGCCGCTCTGCCAGAAGATCGCATCGTTGGGTCGTTCAATTGCACCGTCTCCAGTGGCCAGCGGCAGGAGATTGACGCCGTCGATCTCCACCCCTTGCGGCAGGCTTGCTTGCGCTGCAGCCGCCAGGGTCGGCATCACGTCTATGTGCGCAACCGGCGTTTCATCCACAGTGCCCGGCTCAATTTGCGCGGGCCAGCGCATGAACAGCGGAACTCTGATCCCGCCTTCGTAGAGCGTTTGTTTCCACCCGCGGTATGGGGCGTTGATTTCTGGCAGCCCGATATAGCCAGCACCGCCATTATCGCTTGAAAAAACGAAGATCGTGTTTTCGGCCAGGCCCTCTTCCTCAAGCTTCGCCATGACTCTCCCCACGCTGCGATCCACCGCGCGCATCATCGCGGCGTAAACCCTCAAGCGGTGGGGTTTGATATCGCCGACAGCTTCATAGTCTTCCTTCGTGGCCTGAAGCGGCGTGTGTATGCCCCAGTGGGCGAGATACAGCAGGAAGGGCCGGTTCTTGTTCGCCTCGATCGCTTTCAGGCTTTCATCGGTCCAATAGTCAGTGAGATAACCACCGGGCTGGAACTTTTCGGAATCGTTGAACGAAACCGCATAATGGGTCGATGCCCAGATGAAGTGATCGATCGGGTCAAAGTCCAGCTGTGCATTGACGACGTCGGGGTGATCGACCGGCAGATAAAAGCCGCCGCGCATCAGCAGGGTTTCGTCAAACCCCTGATCGTTGGGGTGCATGCCGTTTTCGGTGCCCATGTGCCATTTGCCGATATGCACCGTATGGTAGCCGCGCTTCTTGAGCACTTCGGCGATCGTGATTTCTTCAGTAGGCAGGCCCTGCTCCCTGAACGGCGGCTTGGTCTTCTCCAGCTCCTCGAGGTGGAACCCACGGGGCAAATCATCGCGAATTTGGCGGCTCACGGCTCGCACAGTCGGGACCATGCCGGCCGGCATCGGCGTAAATTCGTAGCCGGTGCGCGTCGGGTAACGCCCCGTCATCAGCAGGGCGCGCGACGGAGCGCAGGTCGGCGTGCCGGAATAGGCTTGCGAGAAGATCGCGCCTTCACGGGCCAGGCGGTCAATGTTCGGGGTTTGGAGCGCTCCGCCCGCGATACCGCCGCCGAAGGTGGAGATGTCATTGATGCCCATATCATCAGCGAGGATAAAGATGATGTTTGGCGGGCGCTCAGCCGGCGGCAATTCAGCCTGAGCCGGGCCCTGGTTCCAGACTATGGGTTGATTGGCCGGTACCTCGATATTGGTCGAGTAGCGCACGAACGCAAGAAAGAGCGACAATCGGTTAAGATAGCCAACCGTGCCCAGAACCAGGATCGCGGTCAGCGCTCCCAGAGTAATCTTGTGCCAACGCTTCATGCCTTTGCGGCCCCTCTCAAAGTCGGGACAGCGAAACGCGGCCCCAATCCTCACCCAGTCTTATTGACTTGGCCCAAGAGCTATCATCTGACATCTGATATGACAATATAGTGCATTAATCCGGGCGCGGCGGGATGAGAACGCAAGGCCAAGATCTACGCGAACATGGAGCCGACGCGCTGCCTTATGATGGCCTGCGCATCAGCGATGATCGTGTCGATCACCTCCTGGCACGTGGGCACGTCATGAACGAACGCGCCCGAAAGGCCGGCTGTAACCATGCCCGCTTCAATATCGCCGGTGTTCCAGGCGACTTCCTGGTTCTTGCCAGAGACAAGCGCGTGCACCTCTTCAAACCCGCCACCGGCCGCTTCAATTTCCGCGACCTTCTCCGATACCGAGTTGCGATACACCCGGGCTGTATTCCGGAAGCTGCGGAAGATGATCTGCGTCTGGTTCTCGTCCATCTCGACGATCTTGTCCTTGATCCCCTGATGGATCGGGGCCTCGGCGGTGGCCATGAAGCGGGTGCCCATGTTGACCCCATCACAGCCAAGGACAAGCGCGGCGGCGAGCCCGCGTCCGTCACTAATGCCGCCCGAGGCGACGACCGGAATTTTCAACGCGTCGGCGGCTGCGGGGAAAAGAACGAGACCGCCAATATCATGCTCTCCGGGGTGGCCGGCGCACTCAAAGCCATCGATGCTGACAACGTCGACACCCAGCCGCTCCGCCGCCAAAGCGTGGCGAACCGTCACGCATTTGTGGATCACCTTAATCCCGGCCGCCTTGAACGCCTCCATGAACGGGCCCGGGCTGCGACCGGCCGTTTCGACCAGCTTGACGCCGCTATCGACAATCGCCTCGACATACTCGCCGTAATCGATCGGAGTGGCGACCACGCCCACTGTCAAGTTTACGGCAAAGGGCTTGTCCGTGAGCGCCTGGCACCGCGCAATCGCCTCGCGCAGTTCGTCAGCTGTCTTGAGGGTAAGAGCCGTCATAACACCCAGACCGCCCGCGTTCGAAACGGCCGCGGCAAGCTCCGCCGTGCCCACGCGCATCATGCCACCGCAAATGATCGGCGCTTCGATTTCCAGCAGTTCGGTCAGCCTGGTTTTCATCCTCAATCCCCTCTCAACGCCGTTCTATTGGCACGCCAAGTGCCACAAGGCAATTGCCAATCCCCTTGTCCTATGAGAGCGCGGCAACTTGCCAGATCAGCATAGCCCCAAGCGCAAACGACGAGAGCAAAGAGAAGCCAGCGCCAGCCATCCGCGCGAAGACAAAGTACTTGCGCCCGCCCTCTTCGACCTTCTCCATGTGTGAACCCGAAGACGAGGCAAATCCAATGAAGTGAAAGATGCGCGCAGCACCAAACATGAGCGCGAGGACGAGGACACTCGTCGTCTGCCCGAGGATCAGTTCGTACAAGGTCAAGGCCGCAATGAAGATTGGGGCGTATTCGGCCATGTTGGCATGGCGGCGCACTTTGCGCTCCAGATCGGGATCATCGGCATAGCCTATTGGCTTGCGGTTACGCCCACGATGGAAGCCTGCGCTGGCGGCCAGATAGGTCTGAAGAATGATCAAGAAACCGGCCAGATAGGCCGAATACACAGGCAGGTTCAGTTCCATGGATTTCCTCTCTCAACGGCATGCAAATGCGCTGTGCGCGCGATTCTTAATCGATGCCATTAGCCGCCATCAGCGATCGCATCAACGCTTCCTGAATTCCTGCGGGGTCACTCCGTTCAAGCGCTTGAAAGCGCGGCGGAAGCTTGCTGCCTCGGTGTAGTTCAGAAGATCCGCGATATCGGCGACGGTCAGTTGGGTTTCGGACAGATAGCTCTTGGCGAGGATGTTGCGCACCTCATCCTGGATGCCGCGAAACGAGGCCCCCTCTTCGGCGAGCCGGCGGCGTAAGGTTCGCTCGGAATAGGCGAGTTCCCGAGCGACGCAGGCGATGTCCTGATCACCCCGCCCCGCCTGCATAATCACACGCCGCACCCGAGCCGACACATTCTCGACCCGATTGACGCTGCGCAGCATGTCTTCGCATTGCTGGCGAAAGACCACATTGCCGGCAGGGTTAGCGGTGCGGATCGGTTGATCCAGCAACGCGTTGTGAAAGACGATCTCGCAACACGGCTGATCAAACTCGACCGGCGCGAACAGATAGTCGGAATACTGGGCCGCGTAAGCGGGCGCTGAGAAACTCAGTCCGATGGCGATTTCGGTGATTGGTCGACCGATCAAGTCGCGCCCAGCCTTTGCCAGAGCGGTAAACGCAGCCTCTGTCAGCACTCGGCGCATATCGGGCGACACACCCGGCGCCCTTGCCCAAAGCGTCGTTGTGCTTGTGCCCTTTGTGAGGCTGAATTCAGGACCGATGCCAACGAGCGGGTGATACCGGGTCAACAGGTCCAGCGCCTCGCGCAGGTTCACACAGCTCATCACAGCAAAGCCCAGCGCTCCAAAATCGGAGAGCGTCATGCTCTCGCCAAGGCGCAAGCTGAACTGCGGATCGTCCGTGAACCGGGCCGCCTCCTGCAAGATATAAGCGGATCGACTGGTCGATGGCAGACCGACCTGCTGAGGATCAAGCACGGCCAAAAATGCATCGATCCCGAAACCATAAGGCGACAGGGCTGAAGCCAGGATCTTGGTGGCGTCGAACGTTGCGGTGTCGGGGAGCAAGAGCAGGATCTCCTGGCCAGATTGGCCGAATTTGCACCCCCTATTGGCCGGAAACGTTTCCCGGAGTCAAGCCGACCTCGTGTACCTCTTCTCCATCACAAAGGAGGCAGTATGACCGCCATACCAACCATCTCGTCCACCCCCGAGGGCGTTTCCATCGAACCGCGCAACCGCCGATTTGAACTGGAAGCTGCGCTGGGCTCGGACTGGTTTGACAACGATCCCTTCCACACCGCCATCTTCAACGCGTTCAGCATCAGCTTCCCGTCGGGGGAGAAGGAATTCATGGATACTGTCCGCCATTTTGAAGGGCAGATCAAAGATGAAAAGCTGCTGACGGAAGTGCGCGGTTTCTATCAGCAGGAAGGCATCCACACCCGCGAACACCTTCGCTACAATCGCATGCTGTGCAAAGCGCGTGGCTATAACCTTGAGCACCTGGAAAGGCCTTTCACCCAGCTGATGGAGAGGATGCGGTCAGACCCGCGCGCCACGCCCGAAGTTCGGTTGGCAGCCACGGTCGGGCTGGAGCACTTCACCGCCGGTTTTGCCGAAGTCCTGCTCAAGACGTCTTACCTCGACAAGGCCGATCCCAAGCTGCGCGAGCTCTGGCAATGGCACAGCCTTGAAGAGATGGAGCACAAGGCGGTGGCCTTCGATGTCTTCCAAGCCGTGTGCGGCGACACCAAGATGCGTAAGCGCGTTCTTCGGATCGCATTCCTGATGCTGGTTCGCCGGATCGTGACCGTAACGATGCGGATGCTGGCCCATGACAAGCAGCTGTGGAAGTGGAAGACGCTCAAGAGCGCTGCAACCTTCTTCTTCAGCAAGACCGGGTTTGTCCGCCAATACCTGCCGCACCACAGGGAGTTCTTCAAGGACGCCTTCCATCCATGGAACACCGACACGAGGGATCTCATGGAAACCTGGAAACCGCGTCTTGAAGCGGCCTGAGAGATAATAGCGGACACAAGCGCTTTGAAACTGGGATTGCCATCAGCCCGTCATATTTCCCTTTAAGACTCGGGATCGATGGCAATCTCAAAGACCGTAAAGTACATCCTTGGGGCAATCGCCCTTTTGGTGATCGTCTTTATCGGACTGGTCGTTTGGTCCTCAACTCAGGTCACCCAATATCCGGTTCCGCCAAGGGTGGAAAACGATCTCAAGCGCGAAGTCGCGCAATCGGTCGTCGTCACCCGCGCCACAGCGCCCATTGGTGCCATCCGCAACAAGCTCGAAACCGCGCTCCCCACCACGTTGGTGACGCTCGACAAGCGGCTGGAGGAATGCGTTCCCAAGCAGCAGGTCAAGGCGCTCGGCATCAAGCTGTTCAAGACGCCGCGCCTGGGCTGCAACCTTGTCGGAGAGATTACGCGCGGCCCGATTACCCTTGGCGGCAGCGGCTCCGTGCTGCGGGCCCGGGTCCCGATTGAAGCGCGGATCGAAGTCCAAGACCTGGGCGATATCATCAAGCGTGAGACGGTGACGGCCGCGGCCGATGTCACCGTCACTGCGCGCCTTGGCGTTGGGCCGGACTGGTCGCTCAATTCCGAATTGGACCTCAGCTACACCTGGACGACCGAACCGGGGATCGACGTTGCCGGCCAGCGCATCACCTTCACCGGGCCGGCCGATGACGCGCTTGCCAAGAGCCTCGGTGACATTGAGCGCGAACTTGAAGGCGAAATCCGCAAGGTCGATTTGCGCAGCGAGATCGAAAAGGCCTGGCGCGAAGGGCACGACACGGTTTCGATCAACCGCGAAAACCCCCCGGTCTGGATGCGGATTACCCCGCGCGAGGTGGGTGCAGGGTCGCTCAGCGTCTCGGGTTCGAGCATCGCGGCCGAGCTGATGCTGGGAGCCGCACTTGAGCTGATGGTCGGCGACCGTCCCGAGCCCGCTGAACCTGGCCCGCTTGGGGCGAATGTCGGAGTGGCCAGCCCGCCGGGCTTTGACCTCAGCGTGCCGGTGCTCGCCGACTACAAGGAACTGGAACCCGTAATCCTCAAGGCGCTCAGCAAGCTTTCCGCCGATGAGTTGATCGGCGATGACAGCGCCGGGATTGAGGCCGAGTTCAAGTCGGTGGAGCTCTACGCCACGCAGAACGGTCGGATTGCCGTGGGGATCGAGGCGCAAGTCGTGCCCACAGGGCAGTTCTCCTGGGCGCGCGCGGGCGGCACTGTCTGGCTAACCGGCGAACCGATGACCCGAAAGGGAAGCGAGGTGCTCTCGATCGAAAACCTGGAAGTGTACGGCGATATGGACAGGACCGCAGGCGATGTTCTGCTGGGCTTCCTCGATCGTCCCGTGATCAAGGCCCTCATTCAAGACGCGCTCATCACCGATTTTCGCAAGGATTACGACGAGGTCGTTGTGAAGGCAGAAAAGGGGCTCAAGTCGGTCAAGGTCGGGACAGCCCAACTGTCCTTTGACGTCGAGGCGTTTGAGCACGGGGCCATCTTGGTCACCGGAGCCGGGCTTTACATGCCGGTCAAAGCCCGGGGCGCCGTCTCGACACAGGTTGCGCAATAGACCTTCGCAAGGACCGGAGCGGGCGCGCCTCGCTCTTGCACTTAGCCGCGATGCGCGCGAGTGAGCCGCTGCATTTCAAACTATGGAGAACGGCGCGCAATCAGGCTGAGACGGCGATACCCATCAGCCGCCGCAAATGCGCAAAGGCGATGAGGACGCCGCCAATCACCGTCGGCAAAGTCTCATCCACGCCAATCCCTTCGGCAAAGAGGGCGCCAATTATCAGGAGCGCTCCGAGGCCTGCGGGAACCAGAAAGCCCGGCGTGCGCGCGCCATGGCCCCACACCGCCACCGAGCCCGACGCCGCCACGGCCAGAACGGCGAAAGCCCAATGCACCCATTCCGCTTCGGTGACAGTCGCAGCCACAGGCAAGGAAATCGCGAGGATCGGCAAAGCGAGGCAGTGAAGGATGCACAAGACGCTCAGCCCCACAGCCGCGTGATCGGGCAGGTTCTTACGCGGGTTGGATGCTGGCATAGGGGAAGGCAACTCGCGCGCAGACTAAACAGGCTGTGCGCCTAACCGCCGGGCTGATTGGCGTCAATCCAACGAGGAGTTTGGTGGATCAGGAGCGCCAGAGCGCTCAGCCGTCTTCCTTGGTCGGCGGGTCAATGATCGAGAGCGGCCAGAAGGCGGGGATTGGCTGATGGTCTTGTTGGCCATCCAGTTCAATCCCCATCCCGCGGCGCGCTCCGAAATTCTGAAGGCAGCGCATGAAGGTCGGGCTGAACATGTCCTCGATCTTCTTGCACCCACGCCGGGGAACGCCGGGCAGCGAAGCGCCGCTCAACTCTTCATTCTCCGAACCATCGGCGGTGGTGACATCGATCGGTCCAAAAGGATTGGCGAGCCGTAGCGAAGCGATCGAGCTCACTTCCAACTCGTTCACCAGCAAGCTGTAGGCGCGCAGTGCCTGATTGACCGCGCCATCAACGTCGTTGACGTTTTCTTCCAGCGTCGAAGTCGTCGGCCCGTTGCGAAGGACATAGATCTTGGCAAGGCTGTCCGATGCCAGCAGCGCTTCATAGGCCGATGTCGTCATCTGCCGCGCCAGCATGGCGTAGGGTTCGCGATAGACTTTGCCAAAGTCCGAGATGAAGACCGAGCGGCGCACGCCGCCGTCAAACAGCGTCACGTCTTTGAGCCCTTCGACCTCGTCCTCATCCGGCTCGCTCTCACGCTGGACCCGCATTTGCTGGTGGAAGACGGGCATGGCGGAAGAGGCCAGTGTCGTGGCGGTAACGCAGTCGAGGGCGGTTTCCCGCGTCGCCTCCTCAGCGATTAGGTCCGACACCATCTCGCGCATATTGACCGCCTTGAACTCACCATCCGCGCCTTCGACAACGCCGACGACTGTCTTGATCCGCGAATAGGCCACCTGGTCCACCAGACGGTGGCGCACGGTTTGCATGATCCCCTCATCATCCTCAATGACGAAGGTGTATTCCTCGCTCAGCACCGTTTGAACCGTGCCCCGCAAAGCGTCGGTGCCCGCGACCGATCCCTGGAAGATGATCGCGCCATAGCCGTCATAATCCACCACATCGCTTTGCTTGTTCGGCGCATATTCGGTGATCAGCCGTTCGAGCGCCTGAATGCGTGTGGCTTTGGGCTGCGTGTGGTCGAGCACCACCATCAGCAAGAGGGATTGGAGACCGCCTGTGCTCACCCCGGTGATGAGCCGGACATCCATCGCATCGATCTTGGCAAAGTCGATCAAGTCGGCGTTGAGCTTACGCGACGTCTCGTTGCCCTCATCATCCTTGGTGACCGTCACGCACGGCATGATATTGCGATCATCGTCGGGATTGATCGTCTGGGTGCACGCAAGGCCAACAAACAGCCCGGCGCCAAACGCGCCCCATTGGCCGCCGCCCGAAAGCAGCAGCGCGTTGCCCTTGGCAAGGCTGGAGGTGACGATGATTTCGTTATCCTCTTCGGAACCGAGGCTCTCCAGCCCTACACCGCTTGCACGCGTGGCGTCATATTCACGCTGCAGCCGCTCACCTTCGCGGCGCATGGCTTCAAGATCCATTCCGCCCGGGAAAGCCATTTCCTGCACAAGCTCGCTCACGCTCGGCGCAGACGCCTCGGGCGCGCCGAGCGTTTCCAACCCAACGCCGGGGGACGCCTCTGACGCGCTCGATCCGCGGTCTTTGACGGCGTAGCGCTGAATGTCGGCGACAAAGGCGCTAGCCGATGGTGTGAGCGCGTATTTGCCAAAAGCGGGGCAGGCTACATCCTGACCGCCACGCGATGACGCGCAGCCTGTCAGAACCAAACCCGCTGCAAGAACGGCCAGTCCCGATCGCATCGACATAAGTATTTCCCCTCTCGCTTTGCCCCAGGTCGCGTCAACATCACTATCAGCGCGATTTTCCTACAATACTTGTTCAGAATCGGCGATAGTCTTTGCGCACTGTCTTCGCAGGGAGAATGACGCGATGACGCAAATTGTTGAGGTTGAAGGCGCCGATTGGCTGGATGAGCATCGCACCTGCGATCGCAGCGCTGTAAGCGTCTTCAAAGTGGTGTCTGAGGCCAGCGGCAACCTAGCCGATGACCTTGCCGAACGCAGCGCCACTTTGGGCGCGTTCATGGACCGCCTCGCCGCTCAGCCACACCCGGTTGCCATCACGGGATCAGCGTGGTCGCAAAGCGATCTTTTCGCCTCTCCCGCCGTGCGGGTCGACACCGCGCTTGATCGCGCCCTCTGGTCGCTCCCGCCCGAGGCGCTGGCCGATACATTCACGGGCGAAGCTGAGCGCTTTGTCATGAGCACGGGCGGCTCCAAGCTGAAGGACATCATGGCCTTCCTCGATGAGCGCGAACTCTCCTTCCGAACCGCTGGCTCGCACAAGGGGCAGTCCATCGGCGGCGCCATCGCAACGGGCACACACGGATCGTTGCTCGGCGAAATGGGGCTTGAGACCCATGTGCGCGGGCTGCTCTTCATCAGCGGCACGGGCGAGGCGCACTGGATCGCCGATCCCTCACGCCCCGTCCTGAGCGAGGCCTTTGTCAACGGCTTTGCCAAGGCCGCCGACCCGGCGCTGTTTGAGGACGCGATCATCCATCTGGGGGGGCTGGGTTATTGCGCGGGTGTGCTGATCGAGGCGATCCCACGCTTTGGTTTGTCCTGGAAGAAGGCGGTTGCACCGCTGAGCCAAGACTGGTGGCAATCGGTGGAAGAGGGGGATTTTGCCAGCGCCGCCGCGCCCGTTATTGGCGATAAGGAACCCGCCTTCTACGAGCTGACCTTTGATCCCAAGACCGGGCTTGATGCCGAGGTGATGCAAACGCTTTATTGGCGGGACCCCCTTGCCGAGGATTACACGTGGGAACCCGACCGTCCCGATCCTCCCGAAGCGCGCGATGCGCTCGATCTCATCACCGATGCCTTCAACGCCTTCTCAGCCTTCATGGTCGAGAAAAGGAGCGAGAAGGAGGACGAAGCGGATGAAGACGGCCTTAGCGGCCTCGGCAAGCGTCTGCGCCTGCTCGACATTGCCGATATGATCTTCGATGATTTCCGCAAATCGGTCGCGACAAAGCCGGTCTCGGACCATCCGGAAAGCCTGCTCGCGCTCACAGGCAATTGGAAGCCGCGCGAGGTTTTCGGCATTCGCGTGGACACATTCAACGCCGCCTTTGCCATCCCCGTGAGCGAGCTGCGCCGGACACTGGAGATCGGAGAAGAGATCGCTGCGCACTGGCGCAGGCATTTCGTGTTCACCGTGCGCTTTGCCGCTAAGAGCCGCGCTTCCATGAGTTTCCTGCGCTTTGAAGGTCCAAACGCGATCATCAACATTGACGGGCTGACGCGCGCCGGGATCGCCGGGTGGATTTCGCACAGCGATGAGTTCAGCCGAGCCTTTACCGATGCGCTGGAAGAAGCGGGCATCCCCTTCTCGATGCACTGGGGCAAGGATATCCCCAGCAATGCCACCAAGATCGCGGCCGACTTTGGTCCTGCGGCTGAGCGTTACCGCACCGCGCGCGCAGCTCTGGTCCCGGACGCGCTTCGAGCGAAGCTGTGCCCGCCACAGTTGGCGCGGTGGGGACTGGACTAAGCCCTAGCTTTGCGCGTGCTGGGCGCGGGCGATTTCGTGCAGCCAGTCGGCATGGCGCGGGGCTTTCTTCGTCTCGCTCCATTCCTCGAGCATGAGGGGGGCGACCCGCTCAAGCTCCTCGTATTGCTCAGCCGTGCCGATATCGGTGGCCAGCTCCACCCGGTGCCCATTGGGATCGAAGAAATAGATCGACTTGAAGATACCGTGATGCGTCGGGCCAAGAACGTCGATGCCGAGGCTTTCGACGTGATCCTTGGCCGCGATCAGTTCTTGTTCCGAGCCGACCCGGAAGGCCAAATGCTGGACCCATTGCGGAGTGTTTTCATCGCGCCCCATGTCGGGCTGATTGGGCAGTTCGAAGAACGCAAGGATGTTCCCGCCACCTGCATCAAGGAAGACATGCATGTACGGGTCGTACGCTCCGGTTGAAGGCACGTGATCCTCAGCAAAAGCGGTGGTGTAGCCCATGCCAAGCACGCGGCCATACCACTCCACCGTCTCCTTGGCATCGCGGCAGCGATAGGCGACGTGATGCACGCCGCCCAATTTGACCGGCGACTGGCTCATTCAGCGGGCTCGCCTTCAACCTCGAGAGCGCCGCGGCGGATCTGATCGCGCTCCATGCTTTCGAACAGAGCCTTGAAGTTGCCCTCGCCAAAGCCATCGTCGCCCTTGCGTTGGATGAACTCGAAGAAGAGCGGGCCGACCTTCGCCTCGGCAAAGATCTGGAGCAGCAGGCGCGGTTTCCCGCCATCCGTGGTTCCATCAAGCAGAATACCGCGAGACTGAAGCGCGTTCACATCTTCGCCGTGGCCCGGCAGGCGCTCATCGAGCATCTCATAATAGGTCTGAGGCGGCGCGGTCATGAAAGGCACGCCCAGCGCTTTGAGCTTGTCCCAGCACGCGGTGAGATCATCGCAAATAAGCGCAATGTGCTGGATGCCTTCCCCGTTATAGTGGCGCAGGAATTCCTCGATCTGGCCCTTCCCGCCTTCGCCCTCTTCATTGAGCGGGATGCGGATCTTGCCGTCGGGCGCGGTCAGCGCTTTCGAGGTAAGACCGGTATACTCGCCCTTGATGTCAAAGAAGCGGATTTCCTTGAAGTTGAAGAGCCGCTCATAATACTCGGCCCAATACGCCATGCGCCCGGTGTAGACGTTGTGCGTCAGGTGATCGATCGTGTGGAAGCCGGCGCCTTCGGGATAGGGATCAACGCCCGGCAGATAGTCAAAGTCGATGTCGTAAATGGTAAGGCCACGGCGATCATCGCCCGCGTAGCGGTCGACCAGGTAGAGGATCGCGCCACCAATGCCGCGGATCGCGGGAATGTGCAGTTCCATCGGGCCAGGCTCATTGGCAACCGGCTCCGCGCCCGCTTCGACGAGATGCTCATAGGCCTTAGCCGCGTCGCGCACGCGAAAAGCCATGCCGCAGGCGCTGGGCCCGTGCTCTTGCGCAAAGTACCACGCCGCGCTGCGCGGTTCGTAGTTGACGATGAGGTTGATGCCGCCCTGGCGCCACAGATGGACGTCCTTTGAGCGGTGCCTGGCAACGAGCGTGAAGCCCATGGTCTCGAAGACGGGCTCGAGGATGCCTTTTTCCGGCGCGCAGAACTCAACAAACTCAAACCCGTCGAGACCGGCGGGGTTTTCGAACAGATCGCCCGGGTGCAGGGGGGCTTGAAGTGCGCCATGTTTGGTCATGATCAGGGGGCTTTCACAAGAAGCGCGCGCATTACGGGGGAGCGACGCTTGCGTTACAAACTGGTTACGATTGAAACTACTTAGCGTGTGGAACGCGTTTTGGCAATCCGGGAAATACACAAGCCTCCGTCGCCCGCGCTGCAGGTGCTGGAATGCGTTGGATCACGTCGAGCGCCTCAGCCGGCGCTTCAAAGCGAGTTTGACTAAGACACAACCCGTACGATGCGACGGCCGTCTTCGGCGCGTGTAACGCACAAGGAGGCTCCGAAGGGTTGTCCCCCTTCAAACAGCGCGCGCGTCATCGCATCCTCAAGGTCTGCGTTTCTGGCAACCCGGCCATCGGCCTTGTCCCTCCCGATCCAGATCGCAGCCACGCCCTTCTTGGTATGGTGGATCGTGTAGGTTTCGAGCGTGGCGGCTTCGAAATCATCGTCGCCCAACACCACGGCGTCACCAGCCTCGGGCAGCTCCTTGAAGCGCTCCTTGGCAGACCAGTCGGCAGGCCGCGTCGAATAGATGCCCGACGCCGATAATCACTGGCGTCGTATCAGCAGACTTAGTCAACGAAATCGTCCACGCG
>JBCBYM010000109.1:0-9213 GCA_039815865.1 Pseudomonadota bacterium | reverse complement strand
CGAACCTGCCGCATCAGGCGGAGGTCTTTCCGGATCGCGATCACTTTGGCCGCATCTTCTTCAATCAGGCGAATATGAGCGCCTTGGGTATCCCCCAGATCGCGTGCGTCATGGGAAGCTGCACGGCGGGAGGCGCTTACGTGCCCGCCATGTCCGACGAGACCGTGATCGTCCGCAATCAAGGCACGATCTTCCTCGCCGGGCCACCCTTGGTGAAAGCCGCGACGGGCGAAGAGATCACCGCAGAGGATCTGGGCGGCGGAGACCTGCACGCGAAGAAGTCGGGCGTCGTCGATCATCTGGCCGAGAATGACGAACACGCGCTCACCATTGTGCGCGATATCGTGTCACAGCTCGGCGCGAACACGGGGACGGCCAAGGATATCGACCTCAAAGATCCGCGCCCGCCCAAGTACGACGCGGACGATCTCTACGCCATCGTGCCCGAGGATGTGCGCGCGCCCTATGACGTGCATGAAGTGATTGCGCGCCTGGTCGACGGATCGGAATTCCATGAATTCAAAGCGCATTACGGAAACACACTAGTGTGCGGTTTTGCGCATATCTGGGGGATGCCGGTGGGGATTATCGCCAATAACGGCGTGCTGTTTTCCGAGAGCGCTCAGAAGGGCGCGCACTTTATCGAATTGGCCTGCCAGCGGCGTATTCCGCTGCTCTTCCTGCAGAATATCAGCGGTTTCATGGTCGGCGGCAAGTATGAGGCGGAGGGGATCGCCAAGCACGGCGCAAAACTGGTGACCGCCGTCGCGACCGCCACCGTGCCCAAGATCACCGTGGTGATCGGCGGCTCATTCGGAGCGGGCAATTACGGCATGGCGGGCCGCGCCTATTCGCCGCGTTTCCTGTTCACCTGGCCCAATGCGCGCATCAGCGTGATGGGCGGAGAGCAGGCCGCCAGCGTCCTCGCCACCGTCCACCGCGACGCGGACACGTGGACCGAAGAAGAGGTCGAGGCGTTCAAAGCCCCGATCCGCCAGAAATACGAAGACGAAGGCAACCCCTACTACGCCACCGCGCGGCTGTGGGATGACGGCGTTATCGACCCGGTGCAGACGCGCGATGTGTTGGGATTGGCTTTTGCTGCGACCTTGGAAGCCCCGATCGCCGAGCGGCCTGCGTTTGGTGTATTTAGGATGTGAGCAGGATGACTGATGAACCACTCGACATCGTTCCGATCCCAGCACTTGTTGCGATCCTCCACGCACAAGAGCGCGAGAAAGGTGAGCCTCTAATCGAAGCGGAAGTGCTCCAGATCCGGGACACGGCAGCCTGCATGGCCTTGCCGCGTGATGTGCATCAGCAAATGATCGAGAAGCGGGGCTATTACGACATCGATCCTGAGAATGTCTGGGAAGAGTGGCAAGAGGCGAGGGAAGAACTGAAAAAGCTCGACTGAAGCCCCCACCCTTCCCCTTGCGTAAATCGCCCATCGCGCCCACAAAAGCGGCAGGGAGACACACTTTTGCGCCATAACGAAACCCGCAACGTCACGCTGCTTTCGCGGCTGGTCAACCGGCTCATCCTGTTCTTCTACTGGCTCAAGGGCTGGCGCATCGTTGAGCGGTATCCCACCGAGGTGAAAAAGTGCGTTATCGCCGGCGCGCCGCACACCTCGAATTGGGACTTCGTCTTCTTTGCCGGCGCCACCAAGGCCGAAAAGGTCCAGCCCAATTTCATGGGCAAGCACACGCTCTTCGAAGGCGTCATGAAGAACTTCATGCTCGATATGGGCGGTATCCCGGTGGATCGCAGCAAAGCGGGCGGCACGATCGAGCAGATGAAGGCGGAGTTCGAACGCCGCAAGGAACTGGCGCTCGTCATCGCCGCTGAAGGCACGCGCAAGACGGATGGCAAGTGGAAATCGGGCTTTTACAATATCGCCAAGGCCGCCGGCGTCCCCATCGTTCTCGCCTATGCCGACAATGAAAAGCGCACGATTGGCTTCAGCCCGCCCATGGTGCCGACCGGCAATTACGGCGAGGATCTGCTCAAGATTGCAGAGTGGTTCCGCTCCAAAATCCCAGATTATGAGCGCTACAAGGTCTTGGAAGCGCAGGCCAAAGCTATCATAGAGGGCCGCAACGACATCTGAGCCATCGCAAGAGCTCTCCCGAGGGAACGCGACAGCCTGCAGCGAGTTTATGTTGCAGCGCACCATTTTTACCGGTACGTCTTTAAGAACGGTCCGACCCGCCCTATTTTGGGGCAAAGTCAGGGAGACGACACGGTCATGGCACTCTCACCCGAAGCCCGGGACAGCGAACGCAAGCGCATCGCGCAGATGGTGCTGGAACTCGTGAAAGAGCGCGGGACCGAGGTTTCTTACAGCGTCGCAATGACCGAAAGCGGCCTGTCGCGCAGCCGGTTTGAACTGATCTTCCCCGATTACGACGACCTGTTCGATGCCATCGCGCAGATCTGGCTCGCTCCGCACATGGCCGTGATGGAAGAGGTGCTGACAAGCGATCTTCCCCCGCCGCGCAAGATGTACGAGTTTTTCCGCCGCCGCTTTGTGATCTCCCGCGATCGCTTTCGCGATGACCCCGAATATTACACGATGATCAGCGAGATGGGCGCGGCAAACTTTGAAAAGGTGCGCAGCTATGTGGACCTGGCTGATCACTATCTGGCTGAACTCATCGTCCAGTCGCAGGCCGATGGCTATCTTGCGGGGCTCGAGATCGATGAGGCCCTCTCGCTCGTCAATCAGATGATCGCGACCTACTCTATGCCCGATGCGATCATCTACTTGGGCGACAAGCTGACCGAGGAAAAGCTGGCGCGGATCATCGATACGATTTTTGCCGGGCTCAGCGGCGAAATGGGCGAAAGCGCGCGCGGCGTGAACACGCTGAAGGTGCTGAACTAGGCGCGTTCAGCGCTTGGGGCGTTTGAACTGCAGGACATTGGCGGGAAGCTTCTTGGGCCGCGGGCGCAGGCGCTCCTCAGAGAGCGCGTATTTGAGGCTGGCCCCGACCATCACAGCGCAAACCACCAGGATAAGCGCCGCCCAGAACCAGTGCGGAAGCCACAAGGCCGCTTCGATCTGACCGGTGTCCGACAGCATCCGTTTGCCGCCAATCACCGCTTGCTCGGTGAAAAGATAGTTGAAGTCGCGCAGCATGCTAAGCGCGCCGAGCACGCCCAGAAATTGCAGCGAGAACCGCGCCAGAGCATCAGGCGCGCGCCAGGCGATGAGCGCAACGCTGGCGGCCACCAGAGGCAGCACGAAATAGCCGACGGGCGAGCGAACATACACAATGACCGATGCAAACAGGATGAAGGCGACCGCCCACAAGGTCGGGCGCCAAAGGCGCGGATGGGCGCTGGCCACAATGAGCAGCGAGCCAAAGAAGCACGGCGCCAATGGCCCTCCCGCCGCTATGGCTGCGCTTGCGAGCGGCGAGATATCGGACGCAACCCGGCTCTGCGCGACGCCTGAGCCGTTGGCGAAGATCTGAAGCTGCTGGAAATCCTGTCCCAGCATCAGCGCCGTCATTCCGTGGCCCATTTCGTGGAACCAGGTTGTCAGGATCATGAAGGGATAAGTCAGGTAATTGCCCAGCGGCAGCGCCGGAAGTGCCAGCACAACAATCACGGCAAGGATCAGACGCCCGACCTGCTCTGCCTGGCTTCCCGGTTCGACCATGGATTGCATGGCCCGCGCCTCTAGGCCTGCTTGGCTTGCGCGCTGGGCGCAGATGCGGGCGCTTCAGGCGCTTGGGTCGGGGCGGGCCTGGGGTTGGACGTCTTGAGCGCCTCTGGCGGGGATTCCGGCCGAGCCTTGCCGTCCGCGCCCACCTTTGTTCGGTAAAGCGCGGCGGCCTCTTCGTCTTCGGCGCGCTGCTCTTGCAGGATCGACCAGGACGCAAGGAACAGCCCCGCGACCAGCGGTCCGATCACGATGCCGGAAAAGCCGAAAAGCGACAGGCCGCCAAAGGTCGTCACCATGATGATCCAGTCGGGAATGCCGGTGTCGCGGCCCACCAGGATCGGACGCAGGATATTGTCGGCTGAGCTGATGATGAAGAAGCCGGCTACCAGCACAAACACGCCCTGCCAGATATCGCCGGAGATGATCAGCCACGCGCCTACAGGAACCCAGACAATGCCGGTGCCCACGGCCGGGATCAACGAGAAGAAGCCCATGATCACGCCCAGCAAAAGCGCCGATGGCATGCCGATGATCAGGAAGGTGATCGCTCCCAGCGCGCCCTGCACTATCCCCACGACGAAGGACCCCTTTATCGTCGCGCGCACGATGCCCAGAAAGCGCTCGGCGAGGCGATCAGCGATTTGGCGCTCAACCGGTGCAGAGTGGAGGATCGTCTCGCCGATCCTCTTGCCATCGCGCAGCAGGAAGTAGGTGACATAAAGCCCGAGGCCAAAGCTCAGGAAGAAGCTGAAGGCCCCGCCTCCGATCGAGATCGCCTGATTGGCGATGATCCCGGCGCTTTCTGCGATGAATTCCTGCACACGACCCTGAACTACGGAGACATCGGTCAGTTCGCGATCATCCACAAATTTGCGCAAGGGTTCGGGCAGGCTCGTGTAAATCGTTTCCACCCAGGCGGCGAGGTCGATCGGCTCAGCGCGCACCGAGTTCACGACCTCGAGGATCTCGCGCACCACCATTGTGCCCACCCACATGGCCGGCAGCAGCACCGCAAACAGGATGATCGTAAGCGCCAGAGCCGCCGCGGGGTTGCGCCGTCCGCGGCACAGTTTGAGGGACCAGGCGTAGAGCGGCTGGAACATGATCGCGGCAAGCGCTGACCAGAGGATTGTCGTCGCAAAGGGCCACACGATGACGATCAGCATCAGCGTGACTGCGGCCAGAATCAGCAGGAAGCTGATCTGCTTGAGTTCGGTCGTGTGATGATGTTCGCCGGTCATATCATCCACGATTACGGCATTCCTCCTTTTGGGTTCCTGAACGCGCAGCCCCGAAATATCCGCATTGGGGACAAATGGCTTCTAGACATCGAGATTGGCCACGTTGAGCGCGTTTTCCTGGATGAATTCGCGCCGCGGTTCGACCACATCGCCCATCAGGCGAGTAAAGATTTCGTCGGTCACGTCCGCGTCTTCGACCTTCACCTGAAGCAGCGCGCGGTTCTCCGGATCGAGCGTGGTCTCCCACAGCTGTTCGGCGTTCATTTCGCCCAATCCCTTGTAGCGCTGGATTGAGAGACCCTTACGCCCGGCGGCAAACACCGCTTCCAGAAGCTGCGTGGGACGCATGATCGCATCGTCGCTGACTGGGGCTGGTTCATCGGCCTCGGCGTCATCAGATGACACCATTTCAGGCTCTTGCGGTGCGTCGCTGGCCTTGATGAGCCGCACCGGAGCGGCGTAGGCTTCGGCCTGCGGCCCGGCGAGGCTGTGGAGCTTGAGCGCTTCGGTGCTGGCGAGGAAGCGCGCTTCAATATCGTGCACATCGGTTACGCCGCGCCACAGCCGCGAGAACTGCACCGAGCCATCATCAAGGAGACGCGCGCTCCATTTCGCCTCGGGATCGCCCATCTGGATGCGCTGTGCGGTGAAATCGAGCGCTGCGGCGCGGGTGTCATCGCTCAGCGCCGGGTCAAGCGCGCCCGAAAGCGCCATCTGCTCCACAATCGCGCTGTCATAGCGCCGGGGCACGAAAGCGAGCAGGTTCTTTATCCGCAAGGCATGGTCAACCAGCGCGCGCAGGTCCTCGCCCGAGCGCGCGCCGCCTTGGCCTTCCAGCAGCCGGCCCTGAAGCCCCGCATCGACCAGATAGCGATCCAGCGCGCCCTGATCCTTGAGATAGACCTCGCTGCGCCCCTTGGCGACTTTGAACAAAGGCGGCTGGGCGATGTAGAGGTGCCCGGCTTTCAGAATCTCAGGCATCTGGCGATGGAAGAAGGTGAGCAGCAGCGTGCGGATATGCGCGCCGTCCACGTCAGCGTCGGTCATGATCACGATCTTGTGATAACGCAGCTTTTCCAGATCGAATTCATCGCGAATGCCGGTGCCCATCGCCTGGATCAGCGTGCCGACTTCCTTGGAGCTGATGATCCGATCAAACCGGGCGCGCTCAACGTTGAGGATCTTGCCCTTCAGCGGCAGGATCGCTTGCGTCTTGCGATCGCGGCCCTGCTTGGCTGACCCACCGGCGGAATCGCCCTCAACCAGGAACAGTTCAGCCTTGGTCGCGTCGCGTTCCTGACAATCGGCGAGCTTGCCGGGCAGCGAGGCGACGCTCATCGCGCCCTTGCGGCTCATCTCGCGCGCACGCTTCGCCGCTTCACGCGCGGCGGCGGCGTCGATGATCTTCTGGACGATGGAGCGCGCATCATTGGGGTTTTCTTCCAGCCAGTCGTTCATCTTCTCGCTCATCAGCGATTCAAGCGGCTGGCGCACTTCGGAGGAGACCAATTTGTCCTTGGTCTGGCTCGAGAATTTGGGATCGGGCAGTTTGACGCTGACAATCGCTGACAGCCCCTCGCGCATGTCCTCACCCGTCAGAGAGACCTTCTCCTTCTTCAACAGTCCGGCACGCTCAGCATACGTGTTGAGGGTGCGCGTCAACGCCGCGCGGAAGGCAGCCAGGTGCGTGCCGCCATCGCGCTGCGGGATGTTGTTGGTGAAGCACAGGACGTTCTCGTAATAGCTGTCATTCCACTGCAAGGAGACGTCGATCCCGATGCCGTCCTTGTTCGCCGACACCGCGATCGGCTCGGCAACCAGCGGCTGCTTGTTGCGGTCAAGATATTTGACGAAGGCCGCGATGCCACCCTCGTAGTACAGATCATGCTCAAGCACCTCTTCGTGGCGCTTGTCGCGTAGCAGGATGCGCACACCCGAATTGAGAAAGGCAAGCTCGCGATAGCGGTGCTCAAGCTTGTCGAAATCGTATTCGGTGACGTTCTTGAAGGTGTCGTTCGAGTGGTGGAAGGTGACGCGCGTGCCCTTCTTGAAGCCGTTTTCGTCGGGGTTTTGCTCTACGCGCGGGGCATCGCCCTTCTCTTCAAGCGGGCCGACGCTGTCGCCATGCTCAAAGCGCATCCAGTGCTCTTTGCCATCGCGCCAGATGGTGAGTTCGAGCCATTCGCTCAGAGCGTTCACAACCGACACACCCACGCCGTGCAGGCCGCCTGAAACCTTGTAGGCGTTGTCTTCCGAGGTGTTTTCGAACTTACCACCCGCGTGCAGCTGGGTCATGATGACTTCGGCCGCCGAGACGCCCTCTTCGGAGTGCATGCCGACTGGAATGCCGCGGCCATTGTCTTCAACCGATACTGAGCCATCGGGGTTCAATTCAATCAGAACGAGGTCACAATGACCCGCTAACGCTTCGTCGATCGCGTTGTCCGATACCTCGAAAACCATGTGGTGCAGGCCCGATCCATCGTCCGTGTCGCCGATATACATGCCTGGGCGTTTGCGCACCGCGTCCAGGCCCTTGAGAACCTTGATCGAATCCGCGCCGTATTCGCCGCCAAGGGGCTTGGCTTCGTTGGTTGTTTCGGGTGTTTGGGTACTGCGTTCATCCATGCCCATTATATAGGCGCGATCCGCCGGATTCCCAAATGCCCCGACCGATCCGGATCAGCTTTTCCACGATGCTGCGCCTCGCTTGTGAGGGCCTCTTGATCGGGCGCTTCTCTGGGGAAAATGGCTTGACGTGGTGCAACACAGGATTCAACATCCTCCGGGGTTTATTCTCAGGGGGTTTCCAACATGTTGTGGCGTCTTTTCCGGCTTCCGCCGGTGGTTTACTTTGTGCTCGCACCCATTTTCGTTCTGCTCGGAATTGCGCTTTTCATCCAGGGCAACAGCGAAGACGCCGAGCGCGCGGCGGCCTTGTCGCACGCCGCGCCTGAGCCGGTTGCGTTGCAGGATGTGACCTCAGGGGAAACGGGCAGCGAAATGAACGAAATCGTGCTCGTCGCGCAGGCCGATTTCGATAACGCCATGGTGCTTGAGCGCACCAAGCGCGGCCGCACGCGCAGCAGTGAGACATTTATCCCGCTCTACGCGACCGACGCCGCTGACTTTTCCGCTCCGGTCGCCGCTGTGATGGAGATCGATGGCAGCGTCAGCGATGAGGCCCTGTTCCAGATGTATGTCGAAGATGGACCGGCTGGGCCGATCTTCACGATCAACGGCGTTCTGGATGGCACCAGCAACCTCGATGTTCCCAAGGCCTTTGAGGGGATCAAACCGGTTTCCGATGGGCCGTTCTACACCGTCCGCCCGTTCCTGGAGGGGCGCGAGGAAGGGCTTAAACCGCTCAACGCGGGCACGGGCCTGCTTATCTTCGCTCTTGTGCTCGCGGCTTTGCTGGGCGGATATGGCTATTTCCGCAAAACGCGCCTTGATGCGGCCAAGAAGGAAGAAGAGGCGCCGCTGGCCGAGGGCTGATCGGCTCCCTCACTCACCCGCAGCCGGGCCCTCAAAGGCGAGGCGAAAGTGCACCACGCCTTGCCACACGCTCTCATGCAGCAATTCGATGAGCCCTTGGCGCGCGGCTGGCGGGAACTGGCTCGTGTAGCAATCGAGCGCGGCGCTGGCGGGCGCAAGGTCTTCAGACCGGTAGCGGATCCGGTCAGTCAGCAGTGAGGGATGTGTGCCCGCCCAGCTTTCGAATTGCGGCAAGGCCCCCTCTTCGAGCTGCGGAAACGCGGTGTAGAGCAGATCGGGCCGACCGGTTCCCATGCCGGCCACCACTTGCGTGACAATCGCGCTGATCATGCGGTGATCGGCGTGGCCATAGCCTCCATCGGGCCCCCAGGTCATAACCACATCCGGCTTGGTCTGCGCGATCGCTTCGCTGGTAAGGGCCAGCGCGCGGCGTGCGGCGCTGTCTGGCACGCGCGCGAGGGTTGCGAGCTCGCCATCGCCAAGCTGCCAGAAAATCGGCTCGTCCAGACCCAAGGCAAAGGCCGCGCAGCGCCCCTCATCCTCGCGCAGGCGGGCGAGGTCCTCGCCGGGCGCCATGCCGCTGATCCCGGGACCTGCGCTCCCGCTGGTTGCGAAGATCAGCGTCACCTTGCCGCCGTCGCGCGCGATCCGGGTGAGGACTGGTGCGATCGTGATCTCATCATCGGGATGCGCCAGGATCACCAGAACCCCAGGCGGTGAGGAGCGCGCAGGGGCCTCTGGAACGCTCTTGCCCGGCTGGCTTGTGGGCGTGTCTGCGGGCGTGTCTGTCGGCCCGTC
>JBCBYM010000108.1:0-9255 GCA_039815865.1 Pseudomonadota bacterium | reverse complement strand
ATGATGCTCTGGATAGAACCCGACAAAAAGGTAGCAGCCTAGGTGTCTCTCTTCACAAACTCGCAGCAAATCCATATGTCAGCGCATGTCAGGGGGCTGAGGCAGCCGCGTTATCGCAAGATACCGAGGAAAGTCCGGGCTCCACGAAGCAAGGGTGGCGGGTAACGCCCGCCGGGCGCTGGCTTTCGGGCTGGCGTTCAGGGAAAGTGCCACAGAGAGTATACCGCCGATGGCCCCTAAAGGGCACAGGCAAGGGTGAAAGGGTGCGGCAAGAGCGCACCGGGGTCTTGGCAACACGGCCCGCATGGCAAACCCCACCCGGAGCAAGGCCAAATAGGGGTCTCGCGCCGGTCCTTGGACACGGCAGGCGAGTTTCGCGCCGAGAGACCCGGGTTGGCTGCTAGAGCCGTCCAGCAATGGGCGGCCCAGATGAATGGCTGCCGCCCTTGCGGCTGGTCCGTTTCGGCGGATACCGCGCGAGGGAGACAGAACCCGGCTTATGAAGCCCCCTGATGCGTTTTGTCTGTCCTACCGCTGCGCTGCTTTAGGACGGTTTGTGTGTCCTACCGCTGCGCTGCCTTAGGACGGGTCCTAGGCCAGCTCGGGCTGGAGCGGTTCCACCGGCGGGTAGAGCTCGTCAAAGGCGCGCGAGCGGCCATCGGGGCAGACCAGGCGCACATGGTGCCGGTTCATCCGGCGCGGCCCGGGCACGCCGACGCTGTGCGCGATCACGCCGACTTCCTTGCGCATCGC
Source organism: Pseudomonadota bacterium (assembly GCA_039815865.1). Classification (GTDB taxonomy): domain Bacteria; phylum Pseudomonadota; class Alphaproteobacteria; order Sphingomonadales; family Sphingomonadaceae; genus Erythrobacter. Next base: position 8,502 of record JBCBYM010000108.1, on the reverse strand, counting down.
CTCAACGAAGTTGGCCACCCGCACCGCCTTGTTCGCCGGGTCCAGCCCGCGCTGGAGGTGCGGATCGTGCGTGGTGATGCCGGTGGGGCAGGTGTTCTTGTCGCACTTCATCGCCTGGATGCAGCCCAGCGCAAACATGAAGCCGCGCGCGGAAATGGTGAAGTCGGCGCCCGCGCACAGCGCCCAGGCAACCTCGCTAGGCGTCACCAGCTTGCCGCTGGCAACGATCCGGATGCGGTCCTTCAGGCCAGCCTTGTTGCGCAGGTCGACCACCATAGGCAGCGCCTCGCGCAAGGTCAGGCCGACATTGTCGATCAGCGGCAGCGGCGCTGCACCGGTGCCGCCATCGCCGCTGTCAACGGTGATGAAGTCGGGCGCGCTCTCGGGGCCTCGGCGGTTGATCTCGGCGAAGAGGTCCTCAAGCCAGCCATAGGCGCCGATCACTGTCTTGAAGCCCACCGGCTTGCCCGTGACGTCACGAATGCGCGCGATCATGGCGAGCAGGTCGTCATTGCTGCCGATATCGACGTGACGGTTGGGCGAGATCGAGGCTTCGCCCTCGCGAATGCCGCGGATCGCTGCAATCTCGGCGCTGACCTTCTCGGCGGGAAGGATGCCGCCTTTGCCGGGCTTGGCGCCCTGGCTGAGCTTGATCTCGAATAGGCGCACCTGTTCATGAGCGGCGATTTCGCGCAGCTTGTCTTCCGACAGGTTGCCGTCCTCATCGCGCACGCCGTATTTCGCGGTGCCGATCTGGAAGACCACGTCGCAGCCCCCCTCAAGGTGGAACGGCGAGAGCGCGCCTTCGCCGGTGTTCATCCAGCACCCCGCTTTCGCCGCGCCATGCGAAAGCGCGGTGATCGCCGGACGCGAGAGCGCGCCATAGCTCATGCCTGAAATGTTGAAGAAGGAGGGCGCGTCATAAGGAATGCGCGCAGCTCCCCCGTGTTCTGGCCCGCCGATCCGCATCGGGCGCGAGGGCGCGGTGTCGCGATCAAGCAGCGGCCAGGGGCAGTTCACAAAGATCGGCGTGCCCACGGGTTCCAGATTGCGGGTGGAACCAAAGGCGACATTGGTCGAGATGCCCTGACTTGCCTCGCTCACCCATTCGCGTTGAGCGCGGTTGAAGGGCATTTCCTCGCGGTCCATCGCGAAGAAGTACTGGCGGAAGAACTCGCCCAGCTCCGATAGAATGTAACGCATCCGGCCGATCACCGGATAGTTGCGGCGCACCGTATCGGTGGTCTGGAACCGGTCGATGAAGAACAGAACCACCAGCGAAAGCGCGACAAAGCCGAGCGAGAGCACAAACAGGCTGGTGATGAGATCGAGCGCGAAATGCATGGGCAAAGCCTCCCCTTGAGCGGACCGAGCGAGCTTCGGAACGCCTGAAGGCTTGGTTACACCGTGCGCGGCGCAACGCCTAGCTTAAACGCGGCCCACGCTTGCGTATTCAAAGCCGCGGCTGCGCACATCTTCGGGCGTGTAGATGTTCCTGAGGTCAACCAGGATGGGCTGGTTGGCCAGTTCCATAACCCGTCCCAGATCAAGCGCGCGAAAGGCGTCCCACTCTGTCACGATCACAACGGCATCCGCGCCCGAGATCGCTTCGTAAGGGTCCGCGCACATCTCAACCTCGGGCATCAGCGGCTTGGCAAGCTCCATCCCTTCGGGATCATAGGCCGAGACCCGCACGCCGGCATCCGCCAGCGTCTGCGCGATCGCGATCGAGGGGCTATCGCGCATGTCATCGGTGTTGGGCTTGAAGGTGAGGCCCAGAAGCGCCGCCTTCTTTCCGCGCGCGGCTTCCACGCTGCCACCATTGGCTTTGGCCAACGCGTCGAGAACCTTGCGGCCCATTGCGCGCTTGCGGCTGTCGTTCACCTTCACCACCGCCTCGACGATGCGCGTCGGACTGTCATAGTCCTCAGCGGTCTTGAGCAGGGCGAGGGTGTCCTTGGGAAAGCACGATCCGCCATAGCCGGGCCCGGCGTGCAGGAATTTGGAGCCGATCCGATTGTCCATGCCGATGCCGCGCGCCACGTCCTGTACGTTGGCGCCCACCTTCTCGCACAGATCCGCTATCTCGTTGATGAAGGTGATCTTGGTCGCGAGGAAAGCGTTGGCGGCGTATTTGATCAGCTCGCTGGTGCGCCGCGAAGTGAACAGGATCGGGGATTCGTTGAGGAAGAGCGGGCGGTACACCTCGCGCATGATCTCTTGCCCGAACTCGTCCTCGGCGCCGATGACGATCCGATCGGGGCGCTTGAAATCGCCGATCGCGGCGCCCTCGCGCAGGAATTCGGGGTTGGAGACGACCGAGAAACGGTGCTCCCTTTCGCTGTGCGCGCCGGTGTCGCGGATGATGCGCTCAACCTCGTCTCCGGTGCCCACGGGCACGGTCGACTTGGTGACGATCACCGCGTCGCCCGACAGGTTCTCACCCACCTCATTGGCGACCGCGTTGACAAAGGTAAGGTCCGCATGGCCATCACCCCGGCGACTGGGCGTGCCGACCGCGATGAAGATCGCTGAGGCGCCTTGAATCCCCTCGGCCAGATCCGTGGTAAAGGACAGGCGGCCCGCGCTCACATTGTTGGCAACCAGCGCTTCGAGGCCCGGTTCGTAAATCGGCATCACGCCCTGGTGCAGCGCTTCGATCTTGCGCTCATCCTTGTCGATACACACCACGTCGTGTCCGAAATCGGCAAAGCATGCGCCTGACACCAGGCCGACATAGCCCGAACCCACCATTGCAATCTTCATTGGCTCACCCGCCCCTGGTCTTTACCGGGAAGGTCTAGCGGTCTCGCGCGGTTCCTTGACAGGTCCGTGGGGCCGCTGGCCTTCCGAAATCATATCGTTCGTCAGCTTCGAGCGCGATCACCGTGGAAGATTTCCACCACGCCATCTGTATCGCTGATGGCTTGCAGGATCCGTCGCTGATCGCCTTCCAGAACCAGTGCCGTAAGCACACCTGAGCGAAAAGCGCCAGTGTCAATCCCGATCCGGTTGCCGCAATCCATCACTGTGTCGAAAATCGTGTGGCCGTGGACAACCACTTTCTCCAGCGGACCTTCATGATTGAGGAAGCGGTCGCGGATCCACAGCATGTCCTTGCGTGATTGCTCTTCAATCGGGACGGACGGGTCGATACCGGCGTGCACGAACAGGTAATCGCCAGCGACGATGTATTCCTCAAACCCGGCCATGTAGTCGATATCGTCCTGCGGGACGATCTGCGGCAGAGCCTCAAACAATTCGTCCAGCGTCATGTCGGCGAACTGCTTCTTCGAAAGGCCATAGGACAACACCGTCTCGCGCCCGCCATGCTTGAGGAAGTGGCGCAGGATTTCCGGCTTGTTGAACGAGGTGAGAAACATCTCTTCGTGATTGCCCGCCAGAATGCGGACATCGCGCTCACACTGCCATTGGCGCGTGCGATCGAGCACGCCGGCGCTGGCGGGCCCCCGGTCCACCAGATCCCCCAGCAAGATGATGTGCGTGTGCGCGTCGGGACGGGCGGCTTCGTCCGCTTCGATCGCCTCGATCAGCGCGTCATACAGATCAAGTCGCCCGTGAATATCGCCAATCACATAAAAACGCGTGCCATCTGGCACCTGCGGCTGGCGATCCTCGCCTTTCGGCCGGGCGCTTAAGAGGTTGCGAAGAGCTTCGAACATGGGGCGGTGAGACGCGTTTTTCGAATCGTCCAATAGGGATGCGAGGGCATAAGCCTGATGGAGTGGAACAGCAACCGGACGGCGTTTATCAGCGCGCCATCCGGGAGGGCTGCGGGCGCGCGCCCTCCCTACCGCCTCTGGGCAAGCCGCGCTGGGATATTACCTCCGGAATGGCCGCGAAACCTTAAGCGCGCTTAGTCGAGCGAGAAGTTCACCGTGGTGACAACGCGCACCTTCTTGAACGGGCTGTCGGCCTGGCCCCATCCGCCGCTGGAGCCATCGCGCGCTTCGATCGAGAAATAGCCTTGCGTGGCGCTCTTGATCAGACCCACGCTGGCGCCGGAATCCTGCGCGAACTGCTGCGCGGCGGCGCGCGCATCGCGCGTGGCTTCGGCGACCATTTCAGGCTTGATGTCGTTGAGCCCGGTAAAGGCGTAGCTCATGCCCGACCCTTCCTCGAGCAGCACACCGCGCCCTACAAGGTCAAACTGCTGCGCCACCGCCTTTTGCGCGCGCTCGATATCCTGCGTGCGCAAAGCGAGCCGCTGGCGCACGGTGTAGGTCGTAACGCTGCGATTGGTGTAGCTGGATACGTTTGCGCCCGTGGGCTGGAGCGCGTCTTCGGGAAAGCCCAGATCATCGAAGAAAGCGCGAATGGCGGCGGTGTCGCGGCGGACCTTGGCCTGCGCGCCGGCAAGATCGGTGGAATTGGCGGAGTAGGAGATCGTCCAGGTCGCCAGATCGGCGGTCACATCGCGCTCCGCGAGGCCGCGCACGGTCACGGCGCGATCCGCTTCCTTGGCGCGCAAAAGGCCATCGCCCAGCAGATAGCCTCCGAGCGTCAACCCGATGGCGGCGATGGCGGCGGTGCCGAACCAGCGCAGGGTTGGGCTCTCGTTCACAATGGCTTTGTTAGAGGGTGCGCCAGTGGGGCTGGCGGCTTGGGTTTCGGTCTCGCTCATCGGGTCCTCCTGCTTGTTGATGCGATAAGCTGTGCAATATGAGCGATGAACCGTTTTTGAACGGAACGCGATATGTGCAAGGTGATCGCCAAGACCTCCTCAATCCCAACCATCAAGGCGCGCCTCTTCATGCCCAAATACCTCCACACCATGATCCGCATCACCGATCCGGACGCGAGCGTTGCGTTCTTCAACCTCATCGGGCTTGAAGAAATTGGCCGGTTCGAGATCGAGGATGGGCGCTTTACGCTGATCTTCCTCGCCGCTCCGGGAGAGCAGGGCGTCGCTGAGCTTGAGCTGACGTACAACTGGCCGCCTGAAGACGGCTCAGAGCCCGAGGCCTATGAAGGCGGGCGCAATTTTGGTCACCTCGCTTACCGGGTCGACGATATCTACGAGACTTGCCAGCGCCTGGCGGATGCGGGCCATACGATCCACCGTCCGCCGCGCGATGGTCGTATGGCGTTCGTGAAGTCGCCTGACGGCATTTCGGTGGAGCTGCTTCAGGAAGGCAAGCTTGAGCCGAAAGAGCCGTGGGCCAGCATGGAAAGCGTCGGCACCTGGTAAGCGGGCCAGCGGCGGAATCGGGTCAGCGACGGGACGGCCCGGCGCTTGTGCCCGCCATTAGGGCGAGCTCACGCGCCGCTTGGCATCCGGCCTTGATCATCGCACACCGCATCGGGGTGCTTTGTCGTCAGGCGCAGCACGGTATAGCCCAGCACCGCTGAAATCAGCGATCCCATCAGGATGCCGATTTTGGCCTCTTCCTTCAGGATCGGAAAGGCGGGGAAGGCCAGCTCGCCGATGAACAGGCTCATCGTGAAGCCAATGCCGCACAGGATCGACACCCCCCAGATTTCCGACCAACTCGCATGGGCCGGGCGTGGAGCAAAACCGGTCCTGTCAGCGACGAAGACGGTGGTGAACACGCCCAGCTGCTTGCCCACCACAAGCCCTGCGGCCACCGCGATCGGCAGCGGATCGAGCAGCGCTTCGATCCCCATGCCTTCAAACGACACACCCGCATTGGCAAAGCCGAAGATGGGCACGATCAAGTAGGAGCTCCAGGGCGCAAGCCCATGTTCCAGCTTCTCAAGCATCGAATTGCCATCGCGGCGCTTCAGAGGGATCGTGAACGCGGCCAGCACGCCGGCAATCGTTGCGTGAACCCCGGTGTTGAGGACGCAGTACCACAGCACCACAGCGAGAAGGATATACGGCCAGAACACGCTTACCCGGAAGCGGTTCAGGGTGAACATAAGCCCCAACACCACCGCGCTCGCGCCCAGCCAGGTCAGGAAGTAGGTGAGCGATTCAATCTCGGTGTAAAACAGCGCAATGACGAGGATCGCACCAATGTCATCGACAATAGCAACGGTCAGCAGGAACAGGCGCAAGGAGGCGGGAACCCGGCTTCCCAGAATACCCAGCACACCCATAGCAAACGCGATGTCAGTTGCCGCCGGGATCGCCCAGCCACGCGTGTATTCGCCTCCGCCCGACACCAGCATGTAGACAACCGCCGGGGTCAGCATGCCCGCCAGCGCGGCGACCATGGGCAGACGCCGCGCGAGCGGATCGGACAGACTCCCGCTCACGATCTCGCGCTTCACTTCCAGCCCGACCACAAAGAAGAAGACCGCCATCAGCGCATCGTTGATCCACAAGTGCAGATCATCGAGCTTCTTGATCGGAGTCCAGGGCAGATGGCCGTAGAAAAGCTGTTTGTATTCGGCTGCAAACGCGGAATTGGCGGCGATCATCGCCGCTGCGGCGACGATTATCAACAATACGCCAGCCGACGCATCGCTGACAAACAGCGCTTTGACAGGCGCTAGGAAGGATTTGCGAGGAGCGCGTGGCTTGGGATGTGTTTCGGGCATATCAAACGACTCCATTGAGAATTGTTGACTGGGTTGCAAGTCGAATCGGAGGCGGATAAGTTACTTTTGGGGCAAACAAGGGATCAGCTTGGAGTTCGGGCATTACGACTTTTGGCAGTGGCTGGCGCTTTTCCAGCTTGAACTGCTGCTATTCGCCGGGGTTTTCTTCCTTATCGGCGCGCTTGATGACATCCTTATTGACGGCCTTTGGGTGTGGCTCAAGCTGACAGGTCAAGCAAAAACGCCCAGCGTCAATCGCGAGCAGTTGCGCCGCCAGCCCCTTAACGGACCAATCGCTGTGTTCGTTCCGGCCTGGCAGGAAGCCTCGGTCATCGGCCACACTCTTATTCACGCGCTTAGCGTCTGGCCGCAAACGGGGCTGCGGGTTTACGTCGGTTGCTACCGCAACGATCCCGATACGATAGCCGCCGCCATGCAGGCGGCGTCGGCGCTGGCCAAGCGAGGCGATCACCGATTGCGGATCGTTATTCACGATCGCGCTGGCCCCAGCACCAAGGCCGATTGCCTCAACCGCCTGCATCAGGCTTTGCGTGATGAAGAACGGCGCTACGGGCGCTTGTTCAGCGGGGTCGTGTTCCACGATGCTGAGGACATGGTCGATCCGGCCGGTTTGAGCCTTTTGGATCGCGCCTTGGCCGACGGCGCCGACTTCGCGCAATTGCCGGTGGAACCGGTGGCGCAAAGCCACAGCCGCTGGCTGGGCAGCCACTACTGCGAGGAATTCGCGGAGGCGCACGGCAAGGCGATGGTGGTGCGCAGCGCGCTGGGCGCGGCGTTGCCAGCCGCGGGCGTTGGCTGCGCGATCTCGCGCCGGGCTCTGCATCAGCTCTCGCGTCGCCGGATCGATGGCACACCGTTTGATGCGCATTCGCTGACAGAGGATTACGAACTGGGCCTTGCGGTGGCCGCGATGGGTGGCGCGTCTCGCTTTGTGCGCGCGCGCGCCGAGGACGGTACGTTTGTGTCAACGCGCGCCTTCTTCCCGACCAAGCTTGCGCATGTTGTGCGCCAGAAGACCCGTTGGATCCATGGCATCGCGTTGCAGGGCTGGGACCGGATCGGCTGGAATGGTGGCGGGATTGAAACCTGGATGCGCGCGCGTGACCGGCGTGGTCCTCTGACCGCGCTGGTGCTTCTGGTGGGCTACAGCCTTTTGACGCTCACCTTGCTCCTTTGGGCCGCAGCAAGCGCGGGCCTGGCTCCCGAATTGCCGCTTTCGCCGCTGCTCGTGTTTCTTGTCGGCGCCAATTTCGCCGCCTTTGCCTGGCGCGCGATCTGGCGTTTTGGCTTTACCGCGCAGACCTATGGCCTGCTTGAAGGCTTGCGCGCGGTGCTGCGTATCCCGCTGGCCAATGTGGTCTCGATCCTTGCCGGTCGGCGCGCGGTGACCGCTTACGCGCGCACCTTGATGGGCCGCGCTGTGGAGTGGGACAAAACCCCGCATCTCAGCCACCCGGCGAGCGCAGCGATCCTGAGCCCGGCGGGGATGCGCGATCCGTCAACGTCCGTTGCGCAAGGCGCCTCATGATCGGCTCGGAGCGCGAGGCCCTGATCGATCAGATCACAAACGACGACCCGCCCCCGCGTTACGGCGGGCCGTTGGCCATGCTCGGGCTCGTGCTCGCGGCGTGGGTGTCGGGGCGCATGGTCTTATGGGAGAACCCGTTCCCCAGCGTCAACTTCATCAGCGAAGCCGCGCAATTGCTGGCCGAGGTGGATCCGGACGCGGCTCCTTTGTCGGCGCAGGCGGGGCCTGATCCGGTCACGCCCGGCGCTGATGGAGAAGCGAGCGGCCCGGCCCTTGCTCAGAACCCGGCGCGCTTTTGGGAAGGCGGACCGTTCCTGGCTCAAGACACTGGCCCCGGTCCGCTTGTCGATGAGCGCGACGTCTTCTTGGCTCAGGGGCACAACCAATTGTGGCGCGCGGCTCTGTCTTCGGACGCGCGTGGCGGT
>JBCBYM010000107.1:0-9479 GCA_039815865.1 Pseudomonadota bacterium | reverse complement strand
AAAGTCCTTATGCTGACATCCTCTGTCCCGGCCGAAGGCAAGAGCATGTCCGCAGTCGCGCTTGCAACGAGCTTTGCAAAGCTGGGGCAAAAGACGCTGCTGATCGACGCGGACTTGCGCAATTCGAGGCTGCTGACGACGCTTGATTTGCCTCGGTATAATGGGGCTGGGCTCGCCGGGCTGTTGAGCGGCCAAAGCGACTCGATCGACGCGGAGACGACGCAGGTCGAGCAGTTCGGGTTTGATTTTCTTCCGATCGGCCACACGCCGCCTAACCCCGTCGAACTCTTGGCGAGCGCGCGCTTCGGGCAGTTGGCGGACCAGGCTTTGCAGCACTACGACCAGATCGTCGTCGACGGCCCGCCCATGCTGCTGCTTTCGGACGCCGTCGAACTGTCTCGCTCAGTCAGTGGGATCGTCTATGTGATTGAAGCGAACCGCATCAAGCTGCGCGCGATTGAGAATTCGCTCAACCGGCTTGAAGGCGCGGGCGCCAAGGTGTTCGGCGCGATTGTCACTAAGGTTCCGCCCAGCAGCGCCGGCTACGGATATGGCTATGGTTACGGATACGGCTATGGTTATGGCAACGCTCCGGCTGAGGCGTGATTGGCGGATGGTTGTCGTTTTTGCGCCTGTCGCTAGAGACTGATCTGACATGCTCAACGCTCGTTTCCTTGTCAGCGCGCTCGTCGTTCTGGGTCTCGCCGGTGCTTTGACGGTGCAGGCGCTTGGCATGGCATCGACGCGTCGCGCGCCCGCTCAGTCTGTGTCGATCCTGCCTTCCAACGCCCCCGCTCACGCGCGCCTTGCTTACAAGAGCTTTGCGGATGCCGCAGCGGACGGCGCGTCCGAAACCCAGGCCGCCACCGCGGCGGCGCCCATCGCGCTGCGCGCCATTTCGACCGATCCCTTGCTGCCGCGCGCGCACGCCGTGCTGGCGGCCTCGCTTGACCCGTCGCAGCGATCAGCGTTCCTGTCGAGCGCTTCGGCCCTCCACCGGCGCAACCTCTCCTTGCAGGGGCAAGTGCTTCAGGAAGCTTTGCAAGCCAACGACCCTGACGTGGTCATTGAGACCCTTGACCAAATTCTTCGCGTAAACCCGGAATATGAGGAAGAATTCTTCGGCGTCCTTATCGGGGCGATGCGCGATGAGCGCAGTGTGCCCGCTTTTGCACGGATTTTGGACGGTTCAACCGGATGGCATGCCCGTTTCCTGTTTGAAGCGGCGGGCGATGTGCCCTCGCTCGATAACCTCTTGCAGCTGCGCGCAAGGCTTTCGATTCGAAGCGAGCGCTTTGACCGCCGTTTGATTGAGCGCTTTGGCCGAACAGGGCGCATTGCGCAGGCTGAAGAGGCCTACGCGCTGTTGCCCGCGCAACCGACGCAAGACGAGGAACCCGGGCTGATCGACTGGGATGCGCAATACTGGCCTTTTGAGTGGGAATTCGCCGACACGGCCGGTTTCCGAGCGCAGTCCAGTCGCGACGGCACTCAGCTTGAGCTGTTTGCAAGGCCTGGGCAGGGCGGCGTCGCAGCGCAGCGTCTTGTGCGCGCGCCCAAAGCGCCCTTCAGGCTGGCGATCAGCTATGACGTGATCGACCTTCGGCGCGAGGATATTGAGGTCACACTGACGTGCCCTCAGACGTCGACGCCGCTCGCTCAAGCGACACTTGCGGGTATCGGATCGGGCCTAACAGTGGCACGGCTTCCCGAGGGTTGCGAATATGTCAGCATCCGAGTTCGCGTCAGCGTACGCAACGCGCGCAGCACGTTGACCGGAACGATCGACCAGATGGAACTCGCTCCGGTGACGCACTCCGCCTCAAATTGAGCCGCAAGAGCGCCCGGCCCTCCAACGCGCGGTTCGCCAAATTACTTCTCAAGCGCGATATCGGGCGCATCGGCCTGTTTCATGCCGACCGTGTGATAGCCCGCGTCAACATGGTGCACTTCGCCCGTCACGCCTGAGGACAGGTCGGAGAGGAAATAGAGGCCCGATCCGCCGACATCGTCAATCGTGATCGTCCGGCGCAAGGGCGCGTTCAATTCATTCCATTTCAGGATATAGCGGAAATCGCCAATCCCGCTCGCCGCCAGCGTTTTCACAGGGCCTGCGCTGATCGCGTTTACGCGAATGCCATCGGGCCCCAGATCGTTGGCGAGATAGCGCACTGAGGTCTCCAGCGCCGCTTTGGCCACGCCCATGACGTTGTAATGCGGCATCACCTTTTCCGCGCCGTAATAGGTGAGCGTGAGGATCGAGCCGCCGCCGGTCCCATCTTCGCGGCACGGGGGCATCATTTCCGCCGCACGCTTCGCCACCGCGACCAGCGAATAGGCCGAGATGTTCATCGTCATCAGGAAGTTTTCAAGGCTGGTGTCGACATACTTGCCGCGCAGTTCGGACTTGTCGGAAAACCCGATCGCGTGGACCACGAAGTCGAGCGTGTCCCAGCGCTCTTTCAGCGTTGCGAAGGCCGCGTCGAGCGCGTCCATGTCCGAGACGTCGCATTCAAACGTGAAATCGCTGCCCAATTGCTCGGCCAGGGGTTTGACGCGTTTGGCCAAAGCGTCGCCCTGATAGGAAAAGGCCAGCTGCGCGCCGTGTTCAGCCAGTTGCTTGGCAATCCCCCAGGCCAGCGACTTGTCGTTGGCCAGCCCCATGATCAGACCGCGTTTGCCTTTCATCAGAGAGCTCATGCGCTCTTCCTCCTTCACTCGTCCTGTTTCGCGCTTGCGCCGATAAGCTCGCCCGAGGGATCCCCCTCCGTCTCAGCCCATTCCGGTTCAGCCAGCGCGGCGTTCAATTCCGCTCCGATAACGACGCCAAGCCCAACGAGCCAGAAAAACAACAAGGCAATGATGATCCCGGCCATGCTGCCATAGGTGAGGTCATAGGCGAAGAAGCCACTTAGGATCGGCGGCATGGCGGTGCTGACCGCGAGCCACCACGCGGTCGTGAAAACAGCGCCCGGCCATTTGGGGTAGATGCTCGAGCGATACTCAACCGGCGCGAGCGCCCAGAACAGAAGGTAAAGCGATCCGAACAGGCCAAGCGCGGGCACAAACCGCGACAGGCCCAAAGACCCGGTCAACGAGCCTGTTGCCTTACCCAGTTCCGGGCCCAGTTCGGGCAACCAGGCCTGGATAAACTGCTGCGCCGCGCCGATGGCAACCTGCGCGAACAGCGAGAGCAAAAGCAGCACAACCGCGCCAATGATCAGCCCGGCCGACGCCAACCGATAGCGCCAGAAGGCCAGCACAGCGCGCGTGCCATAAGCGCGGCGAAGAACGTCCCGAATGGTCTCGATCAGGCTGGAGACCGACCACAAGCCCGCCGCCGCTCCGAACCACAAGAACCATCCGCTGCGCGCATCGATCACGCTTTCCGCAACCGGCGCGATCACGCTCTGCACGGTCGGCGGCATGGACAAAACGACAGTTTCGACGATCATCCGGCGCTCTTCCAATTCGCCCAGAAGCTGGAACAACGCGCCCGCCAGAATGAAGAATGGAAAGATCGCCAGCAGCGAAAGATAGGCGAGGTTGCCGGCGTGAATGAAGCCATCGTTGTAGGTGCCAACGACCGTGCGCCGCACCACTTCGAACGCCCGCGATCCCGGCTGGACCGCTTCGACACAGCGTTCGCGCCAAGTTGCCTCTGCGTTCGGCTCGCTCTGCGTAAGCGGGCCTGTACGGCCTGAGAACATCGCCTTGCGCGCGTGGCGCCGCGCTTCGGGCGAAAGCGAGCGGATCTCCCGGCTCTCAAAAGGCTCTGGGTCGGGCACAGCGCCGGGGGTGCGCGGCTCGTCCATTCAACCAACCTCAGGCGCGCACCGCGCCGGAACGAGGCTTTCGTCGCACACCTCGCAGGCGCGCCGCACCAGTCCTATCGACGCCGCTCATCACAGGCCAAATCTCTCGCGCGGGTTGCCGGGATCGCTCCACCCCTCCAGCCGCTCGGCAAGATCCGTGTCGTCCTCGGGCAACTGGATCTCGAGCGTCACCAATTGGTCCCCGCGCGCGGGCCGTTCGTCCTTGCCGGTGGTGCCAGCCTTGGTCCAACCTTTGCCCGCCAGCCGCATGATGGTGCCGCCATGCGTGCCCGGCTTTATCGTCAGCATGACAGGGCCATCGACCGTGGGGCACTTGATCTGGCCGCCGCGAAGGGCCTCATCAAGCGTAATGGGGAAGTCCATGCGCACATTATCGCCATCGCGCATAAAGAAAGGGTGAGGGCCGATCTCGACAACGACAATCCCGTCGCCATTACCGCCAGGGCCAGCGTGGCCCTTGCCCTTGAGCCGCATTTGCGTGCCGTCTTCGACGCCGCCCGGTAGTTTCAGACTGATGGCCTTGCCATCGGCCAGCGTGATGCGCTGATCGCGCCCGGCGGCTGCGTCCACGAACGGGACGGCAAGCCGATACTGGATGTCGGCGCCGCGCTTTGGTGGAGGCGCGCTGCGCCCTCCAAAGCCCCGCCGGCCGCCGTTCTGCGGCCCGTTCGCCTGAGCACCGGCGCGCGCTCGCCCGCCGCCAAACAGACCTTCGAACAGATCGCCCAGATCCATGTCGTCCGCCGAGAAACCACCAAACTCGGGATCGCGAAAGCCGCCGCGCGGCGCGCCTCCCATTCCACCAGGCCCCATACCACCCGGTCCACGCCCAAAGCCGCGCGCGCCGGCCATACCCGCAAACGGATTGAGGGGATTGCCTTCGGCGTCGATCTCTCCGCGGTCGAACTGCGCGCGCTTGTCCTTGTCGGAGAGCAGATCGTAGGCCTTGGTCACGTCCGAAAACTTTTCCGCCGCGCCCGGTTCGTCCTTGTTGCGATCGGGGTGAAGCTGCTTGGCGAGCTTGCGATAGGCGCTCTTGATGTCCTTTTCGGACGCGGTGCGCGCGACGCCAAGGGTACGGTACGGATCAGCCATGGCGTGTTAGCTAGGTGAGACGCCGGGGCCGTGCAAGCGGCGAGTGTTCATCGGGGGTGCAGGAAAGCGCGGGCGACGCAAAGGATTGCGCGGATCACCGGTATCCGCGCTTTCCTACACACAAGGCGCTCTTTATGTTCGTTGGCATGGTGATGCGTTTGGCAAGCGGTGTAATTTTTTCAAAGCCTCGGGCACGGCTTGGGCAGGGGTGTGTTTTGTTGTTTTGGACTGTGTAACCCGTGTCTCCTACAGCGCCTCGAAATGAGTGCTTCGCCCGGGCCTGTGCCCCATCAAAAGGACCCTCATCGCCGTGAACGCCCCCGATTCGCTCCCAGATACGCTTAACGCCGCCCAGCTTGGCGACAGCCAGATCCCAACAGGCGCGGATCCTTTCGCGCTGTTTGACGCCTGGTTTGCTGAGGCGCAGCAAAGCGAGCCAAACGATCCCAACGCCATGGCGCTCGCCACCGCGGATGCGGGCGCGGCGCCTTCGGTGCGCATGGTGCTGCTCAAGGGGCATGGCCGCGAAGAGGGCGCGGAGTACGGCGTTGAAGGCGGGGGCTTCACCTTCTTCACCAATATGGGCAGCCGGAAGGGCACCGATCTCGCCGCCAATCAGCAGGCCGCGATCCTGTTCCACTGGAAGAGCCTGCGCCGCCAGATCCGGATTGAGGGTGAGTTGACCCAGGTCTCGCCGACGCGCGCCGACGCCTACTTCCACTCGCGCCCTTACAAGAGCCAGGTCGGCTCAGCGGCGAGCGATCAATCGCGCCCGCTGCCCGAACGCCGCGCCTATATGGAGCGGGTGAAAGAGCTGTGGGAGCGCCATGAGGAGGCCGGCGAGGTCCCTCGGCCCGACCATTGGACCGGCTTCACCCTGTCGCCGCGCCGGATGGAGTTCTGGATCGACCGCGACAACCGCCTGCACGATCGCCGCCTGTTCACTCGTGATACGGGCGGGACGGACTGGTCTGATACGCTGCTCTATCCGTGAGAAGTGACAAGCGCATCAGCTCGAACCCCAAGGGTTCGCAAGGGCGACTGCCCGCCCGCAGTCGCCCCGTACCCCGGACTTGATTCGGGGGAAGGGAATAACGACGAGGACACTATGACAAACTCCATCCCCTATTGGCACGTCGATGCCTTCAGCGCGCAGCCCTTTGGCGGCAACCAGGCGGCGGTCATGGTGCTCGATGAATGGCTGCCCGATGCAACGCTGCAGAGCATCGGCGAAGAGAACAACTTTGCGGAAACCGCCTTTGTCGTGCGCGATGAGACGGGCGCGTCGGACTGGGAACTCAGGTGGTTCACGCCCACCGATGAAGTGGCTTTGTGCGGGCACGCGACCTTGGCCAGCGGGCACGTCTTGCTCACGCGCGATGGCGGCGAGCGTGTGACCTTCCGCACGCGCAAGGCTGGCATCCTCGAAGTGGTGCGCGCCGACAGCGCCGACAACACCGATAAGGGCTACGAGCTGTCGCTTCCCTTGACGCTGGTCGAACCCAAGCCCTTGCCCGATGTTGTTGGCGCGCTTGGGTGCACGGGAGAGACATTCCTGTCCCACACCGGCGCGGAGCAGACCGCGATCATCCTTTTGGAAAGCGAAGCCGCCTTGCGCGCGCTCGTGCCCGATATGGAGGCGCTGCGGAGCATTGACTTGATGGCGATTTGCACCGCCCCGGGTGAGACGACCGATATTGTCAGCCGGGTCTTCGTGCCGGCCTGGGGCGTCGATGAAGACAGCGTGACCGGTTCGGCTCATGCGGCGCTCGCGCCCTTCTGGGCCGAGAGGCTGGGGCGGGTAGAGTTTACCGCGCATCAGGCGAGCGCGCGCGGCGGCGATCTGGCGCTGCGGCTTGATGGAGACCGAGCCTGGCTGGGCGGCCCGTGCGTGACGGTGGTGGAGGGTGTCTTTGCGCTTTGAGGCATCAGCCGCACGTCTGTTTCAAGGGCGGCTGCAAGGGCGACCGCCCGCCCGCAGCGGGTTCGTAGCATCGCGGAGAACGTCTAGCGAGGACGCGCGCCCGGATGGGTGCGCGAAAACTAAGGCTACGGATAGAGCGCGATCACATCGGCCGCTTCCTGGAGCATGGGCGGTCGCTCGGCGCTGGTGGAATGGCCAAGGCGCACCATGGTCACCTTCTGCTCGGGCGAGACGAGAACATACTGGCCCATATGCCCGATCATCGCGAACAGGCTGTGGGGCGCGCGATCGGGGAACAGCGGGTGGCCGTATTCAAGCCGCGGCTCAGGCCGGTTCATCCAGGTCTGGAAGCCGTAATGCGCAGCTGTTGGGCTGGAGGTGATCATCTTGGCGACCCACTGGCTCGGCACCAATTGCTGGCCGTCCGGGCTCTGGCCACCGGCGCGCAGGAACTCGCCAAACGCGGCGTAGTCGCGCGCGGTGGCGTGCATCAGGCTGCCTCCGATCAGCGTGCCGCTGGCGTCGAATTCGGGGACCATCGATCGCATGGCGAGCGGGCCGAACAGGCGCTCTTGCATAAAGGTCGTGACCGCCTCGCGCCGGGCATCGGGGTCTTCGCTGTCGGTCAGCGCGCGCGCGACGATGTCGGCCAGGATCACGGTGGTGTTGGAGGAATACTCAAACCGCTCACCCGGCTCGGCCTCCAGTGGCTGTTCCTTGGCCCAGCGCGCCATGTCATCGCGCCCATCGAGGAACAGCATGCGCACCTCCGAGCTTTCATACGGGATCTCGCCCGCCTCGGTGTGGTCCAATCCAGCACGCATCTGCAGCAAGTGCTCAAGCGTGATCTCCGAGCGCGCATCGCCCGGACGCTGCCACATGGGAACGGGCGCGGGCTTGTCGAGGCTAAGCCGCCCGTCGGCAACCAGCATGCCGACCAGCACGGCGGTGACCGTCTTCGCCATCGACCAGCTGATAAAGCGCGTATCAGCGTCGTAGCCTGGCGCATAGCGTTCCGCCGCGACCTTGCCGTCACGCAGGACCAGGACCGCGCGCGTCTCGCCCAGCCCTTCCTTGGAGAACAGATCGTCCACTTCGCGCGCCAGCTCCTCCACCGGCGCGCCTGCATCGGCGGTGACCGCGGCGCGCGCGGTGTCCGTCAGCTCGGCGGGCGGCGTCGCGGTGGTCGGCCCACAAGCGGCCAGACCAGCAAGGGCTGGCAAGCAAGCCAGAGCGGCGATAGAGCGGTTCGAGCGGTGTCTCATCACTGCGCCTCAATTCCTCAATCGAGCAAGGTTGGCAATGTCAAAAGCGAGCGCGGCACAATCGAAACCCTTTAGCGCGGTCCGTCTGCTGGGCTGGTTGGTGCTGCTTGTTGCGCTGGCCGCGGGCATCGCGGCCTATGTCTATCGCGAGCCGATCAATGGCTACGCGCGCACCGCGACGTCGTACTCGGCGCGGGTTGCATGCTCGTGCCGCTTCGTCGCCGGACGCTCAATCGAGGATTGTGCGAAGGACAAGCTGGGCGGGATGGAGCTGGTGACGCTGGTCGACGATGCGGAAACGAAGAGCGTCACCGCGCGCTTCCCCCTGATCACCTCAGACACCGCGACCTTGCGCGAAGGCTATGGCTGCGTGTTGGAGCCGTGGGAGGGGTGAGCGCGCGCCAAGCGCGTCAGGAAGCGACTGAGGTGGTCGTGTCGATCCATCCGCCGCCCACAACCCGCTCGCCAGCGTAGATGACAGCTGCCTGTCCTGGCGCGACGCCAAATTCCGGGGTTTCAAAGCGGATACGCGTCGCCGCGCCATCCCCCAGCGGCCCTTCAAGCGCGACCGGCACCGGCTTTGCTAGGCTGCGCACCTTCGCCGTCAGCGGCGCATCGGGGACAGAGCCAATGCCATTGGTCTCGATCAAATCCGCGCTTTCAACCGCCAGCATACGCTTGGGGCCGACGCGCACCGCGCGCGCCTCAGCGTCGAGGCCGATGACATAGAGCGGTTCGGGCTGGCCGCCGATCTCAAGGCCTTTGCGTTGGCCAACCGTGAAGTGGATGATGCCCTTGTGCTGGCCCAGCACTTCGCCCGTGGATGCGTGCACAATCGGGCCCGGCACCGCGCCTTCGGGCCGCAGCTTGGTGACGATCTTCGCGTAGTTCCCGTCGGGCACGAAGCAGATGTCCTGGCTGTCCGGCTTGGCCGCGTTGCGAAGGCCGGCGGCTTCCGCCAGCTCGCGCACCTTCGTCTTGGGCAGCCCTCCAAGGGGAAAGCGGATGTAGTCGAGCTGCGCCTGCGTGGTGGCGTAGAGGAAATAGGACTGGTCGCGCGCCGGATCATGCGCGCGGTGGAGGTGGGGTCCGCCCTCATCCGTCTCAACCCGCTCAACATAATGGCCGGTCGCAAGGCAATCCGCACCCAGCTCGCGCGCCATGCGGAACAGATCGGTAAATTTGGGCCCCATATTGCAGCGGATGCAGGGCACTGGCGTGCGCCCCGCGAGGTACTCATCCGCGAACTGATCGACCACGTCCTCGCGAAAGGCGTTTTCATGGTCGAAGACATAGTGCGCAATGCCAAGACGATCGCACACGGCGCGCGCATCGGCGATGTCATCGCCCGCGCAGCAC
>JBCBYM010000106.1:0-9495 GCA_039815865.1 Pseudomonadota bacterium | reverse complement strand
ACTTTGGCAAGGGCGACAAGCACCGCCACGAACCGCGCCCTGACAAGGTGATATAACCACAGCGCGTGGGTGCGCCGGTGCGCTTAGACGACGCTCAGGCTTCCTTGCTGCCAAACACCCGCGCGCGCAGCGAACGGCCCGACACGGTGGCGGCGCCAGCGAGGCTGGGAGTGCCACCAGCGGTGACAGGCGCAAGCGGCGCGGGCGGGTTGGCCGCGGCTTCGGCGCGGCCCTCGGCGAGGGCAGCCTGAAGCTCGGCGAGCAAGCTGGCTTCTTCGAGCTCGAACGCAGCGTCGGATGAGGCGGGATCGCTGTTGTCCCCATCGGCCTCGGCCTCGGCCTCGGAGACGGTTGCGGGCTTGGGCTTGGGCTTGGGTTTGGGTTGGCGCACGCTCAGGACGCTGGATGCGCGTGCAAAGTCCTCGGCGATGAACTGGCAGGCATCGTGGCGCAGCGGCACAAGCTCGTAGAGCGCGGGGCTGGCGGCGGGTTCGCCATCGGCCTCAACCTCAGGGTCACAGTGATAGACGCGCCAGACCTCGCTGCCATCCTCGGGGCCGAACGTGTCGCCATCAGGGATGATGTAGCCGCCCTCCATGGTGGCGAGTTCGCAAAAGGCGAGCAGGGTCTCATAGGCGGCGGTCCAGGGAAGCGGGCTTGGAGGCACGCGCAGCTCGCGCTCCAGCCAGTGGACGGCGCCAAAGGTGAGGATGCCAATCTCGGGTGCGGCGGCGTCAGCGGCGCCCTCTTCAGGGTGCTCCTCCTCCGCGCTCAGAACGCCGAACAAGCGCGGGTGGATGCCGAGCGGACCGGGAAAGCCAAAAGTGGCCATGCCTTCAAAGGTCTCGGTATCGAGCAGCTGGTCGGACTGGGTCCAGTGGATTGCGCAAGCGGGGACGTGATCGACCGTCATGCGCACCATCAGGCTGAGCGTCTCGAGCCGCTGCTGGAAGGCATCCGCGCCGAGGGGGGCGGTGAGGGGGGCGGCCACGGCGAGCAGCGCTTGGGGATCCTCCTCTGCGCCAATGACACTGGGCGAGACCTCCAGCAGAATATGCGTGGGCGAAGCGGCCACGCGCTCGCGCAGGCCGGGCGACAAAAGCTCGGTGACCGGGGAACTGAGCGCGGTCTCAAGCGCACCGGGCGCGGGCGGCGCGTTCACATACTCAAAGCTGGCGGTCAGGTTGTCGGAGCCGCCGGTCAGCCGGATGAAGCGGTTGGGGTGATGCTCGGCGATGGTGTACGCGGCGTCCGACTTCATCTCGCACAGACGGGCAAAGCCGTGCGCGACCGCGTCGAGATCCTCGAAACGCGCATCAAGCAGCACAGCCGCCTGGATCCGATTGGGATACTTCATCTTGGACGCCCCGGTTAACCGCGAATGACGAGGTAGATCGGAAAGGGTAAGGATGCGGTTAACCCATGTTTCCGAACCAGATACGCAATCAGGTGAGAGCGAGCTCGCCTTGCGCGCTGGGGCCAGGAATGCCGAGCTCGCGCAGAATGCGATCAACCTGTTTCTTGACGCCGAAGAAGCCAGCCTTGGCGTGTGGCCAGGTGGCGCGCTCCAGCTCGCTTAGGCTGACCTCAACACAGCCGGTGTCGATCAAAGGGGCGATCTCGGGCATCAGGGCATCGCGGGTCCAGCCCACGGGCAGATAGGGGATTACCGCGCGCTCGATCCCGGCCTCGCGGAGCAGCTGCGGCAAAGCCGCGCACTCATCCCAGCGCTTGACCGGGCAGTTGAAGGCCGCGCCCGCCTGCGCCGCGCCCTTAGCGGTGGCCTCTTGGGCAAAGGCCATGACCGCTGGCGCCGCCGTGCCCGGTGAGCGCGCCGCCGCGCGGTCGGCGTAGAGCACAAGCGCGGGCGGGCAGGGCAGGTCAAGCGGCGCATGGCTGGCCGCTTCCTCGTGCAGGATGAGCGCGTAGGGATGATCGAAGGCGGCGGTGCGCAGGGGACCAGGCAGCTCGAGCTTGGCGCGCGTGTGCTCTTCGGCCTCTTCCAGAGCGGGCGCCTCGATAGCCAGGCCTTGCGCGTCCAGCGCTCCGCCCGGCTGGTTCTGCGTGTACTGAGCGATGTTGTCCGCCCTAGCGAGATAGGTCTTGCCCTTGGTGTGAAGACCCGCGACCCAGCGCCAGCTCAGCGTGTTCGACGCCGCATCGCCATCGATCAGGTGATGCAGGAAGAAGTCGGCGCCCAGCTCCCAGTCGAGTTTGAGCGTGAAAATCCAGATGCTGGCAAACCACATGCGCGCGTGGTTGTGGAGGTAACCGGTCTCGCTCAGCTCGTGCGCCCAATGGTCGAACGCTGCGATCCCCGTGCGCCCCTGAATGGCCTCGGCGTAGGCTGTGCGCAGGCCCGCGTTGCGCTCAAGCCGGGCGTAGGCCAGGTCGCGCGCGTCGCAATAAGCGCGCCAGACGCTGGGACGCTGTTCGAGATAGCCTTTGAAGTACACGCGCCAGAAGACCTCGGCGATGAACTTTTCCGCGGCGCTGGGGGAGTGCTGGGAGAGCACGGCCTCGATCACTTCGCCCTCGCTCAACAGCCCGGCGTGGAGCCACGGGGACAATTGCGACACGTTCGAGCGGGCGCGGCTATCCCTTTGCACGCCATCGTCGAAATTGCGCGAGTTGGCGTAGGCGCGTCCGGCGCGCGGAAGAAAGTCAGCGAGGCGCGCGAGGCCGGCGCTGCGTGTCGGTTCAAAAAGCATGTCGCTCCAATGGGAGAAGCGCGCAGCGGTTCCCTTTCCGGCGCCATCCCTTTTCCCTGCCTTGCCCTGCGCGCGCCCGCAGCGCTGCAAAAATATCCAGGCCCTGTCACAACCAAACGCGCGTAGCTGGCGTATATGGTACCGACAGGCGCTGAAAGGCGACCGTGTCTCTTAAACCCACACTTGCACAATCAAGGATCCCCCCAGATGAAAACCCTGACCCTTACTCTCGCTTCGGTCGCGGCCCTTTCGCTCGTCGCTTGCGCTGGCGAAGCCGTCGACGAAACCACCGCCGATGAAACCTCTGTCGCTGAAGAAGCCACAGCGGCGGGCACGATCGTCGAAGTCGCCGCAGGCGATGAGAGCTTCTCGACGCTGGTCGCAGCGGTGACTGCAGCGGATCTGGGCGGCGTGCTCAGCGGCGAGGGCCCGTTCACGGTCTTCGCTCCAACCAACGATGCCTTTGCCAAGCTGCCGAAAGGCACGGTCGAAAAGCTGACCACCGAACAAACAGAGATGCTCGCAGCCATCCTCCAGTACCACGTGGTCGAAGGCGCGGTTGATGCAGCCACTCTGACTGACGCCATCGCGGCGGCGGGTGAAGAAGGCTACACCGTCACCACCGTTGGCGGCGGCACTTTCACCGCGGCCGTGGTCGATGGCGCGGTTGTCCTGACCGATGCGACTGGCGGCACTTCGACGGTCGTCACCACCGATGTCGAAGCGTCAAACGGCCTGATCCACGTGATCGATACGGTCGTGATGCCGAAGTAACTTGCGCCTTACGCATACTGAAAACCGGGAAAGGCGGGCTCTTGATCGGGCCCGCCTTTTGCGTGATGGATCGAGCATGACCCAGCGCCCTTTCTTTATCGCCTCGTTTGCGCTCCTTGCGCTTTTGCCGCTCAACGCCTGCGCGCAGGGCGATGGCATCGACAGCTCTGGCGCGGTCTATGACGGCGTTTCCACCGACGCCACGATCATGGCGCTGGGCACTGAGCCGTTCTGGGGTCTCGACATCGAACCCGAAAGCGCGGGCCAGCACGCCGCGCGCTTCACCAGCCCGGAAGATATTGATGGCAGCGCCTTCACTGTTGCGCGCTTTGCGGGGAACAATGGGCTTGGCTTTTCGGGCGAGCTGGACGGCAAGCCGGTGCAGGTGGCGATCACGCCGGGCCAATGCAGCGATGGTATGAGCGACCGGAGTTATCCCTTCGCTGCAACCGTTGCGCTGGGTGATGCGGTGCTGCGCGGTTGCGCCTATACGAGCGAGGCGCCGTTCACCGGTCCAGAGGAACCGTGAGTAATACTCAACAGGGGCTTCCTGCTCTTGCCAAGCCGAGCGATCGCGCGGTACATTATCGATACATTTCAGGCGCAAATTGGAAGGGATCACCATGGCGCTTTTGTCAGCCTCCGGGCTGAAGCCTATGACGGCGGCCCTTGATGGTCGCGCGCGCGATCAGCGCTTCTATGGCTCCTGGCGCTGCGCCTATGGCTCGTATCTCCTGTGTGGCATTGGCATGGGGGCGGCATCGTGAACACTGACGACGAAAGCCCTCCGGGTCGCTCTGACCAGGCGAATATGCGCTTTGACGATGCGCCCGAGCGCTTTCGCTTGGGGCACACCGCGGATCGCTTCTCCGGGGCGTCGGGTGTCCTGTTCGAACAGGCCATGGCGCAGACCCGCATGGCGATCTGTCTGTGTGATCCGCATCTGCCCGACATTCCCATCGTCTTTGCCAACCGTGCCTTCCGGCGGTTGACCGGCTATTCCGAAGAAGAAACTGTCGGGCGCAATTGCCGCTTCCTGCAAGGGCCCAAGACCGATCCTGAACCCATAGCCCGCATTCGCGACGCAATCGCCAATGAAGATGTCGTGGTGGTTGAGCTGCTCAACTACCGCAAGAACGGCACAACGTTCTGGAACGCGCTGCATCTGGGCCCGATCTACAACGACAAGGGCGAGCTGGTGTATTTCTTCGGCAGTCAGTGGGATGTCTCTGACGTGCGCGCCGCGCGCGCCGAGGAGCGCCACGCCAAAGAGATGGCGCGCGAGCTGTCGCACCGGATGAAGAACATGTTCGCGGTGATCTCTGGCATCGTTAACGTCACGGGCCGTGTGCGCGGCATTCAGGGCGAGGCGGCGGAGATCAACTCGCGCATTCAAGCCCTGGGCCGCGCTTATGAGACCACGCTTGATGACGCGTCTTCGGGCAGCATTGATATAGGCGAGGCCATCCGGGCGGTGCTGCTGCCCTATGATCGCGACGCAGAGCGTCTGGCGCTGACCGGGACCGGCGCGCGCATGCCTTTCACCATCATCTCGATCGTCGGACTGGTCCTCCATGAACTGGCCGCCAACGCGACCAAGCACGGCGCCTGGGCCAGCGAGGGCGGCCGGGTGAGCGTTGACTGGCGCCCCTCGCAAGACGCCTCAGCGCTGGTGATCGTCTGGCGAGAGGAAGGCGGTCCGGCGGTGGATACTGGCGAGATTGTTCCGGGCACAGGCACCGCGATTGTTGATCGATTGCTGGCCACCGGACGCGGCACAATTGAGCGTGAATGGTCGCACAAGGGCCTGACCGCCACCATAACGGTTCCAGCGCGGACGGTGGGCTAACGGCGGTGGAGCGTCAAATCCTTCTGCTCGAAGACGAGCCGCTGATCCTGATGGATCTCGAGTATGCTGCGCAAGACTTGGGGTGCACGGCTCTTCTCGCGTCGAGCGTAGAGGAAGCGCTCCATAGTCTCGCCGATCACAAGGACACGCTAACGGTCGCCGTCCTCGATGTTTCCCTCGGCGACGGGCGCAATTGTTACCCGGTGGCGGAAGAGCTGGATCGGCTCGGCATTCCTTTTATCCTGCACTCCGGTGATCTGGATCGCCATGACGAGCAGGTGCGCGAACTGGACGCCGAGTTGATCGCCAAGCCCGCGCCTGCGGACAAGGTCATCGCCGCCGCGATCGCCTACGCGCTGGGTGAGAGCCGAGACAATCTGCGCTTCGCCGCCGAATAGGACTTAGAGCGAGGAGAGGAGCGTTTGGCTTCTCGCGCCAACGCCGTCCTAAAAGACGCCCGGCACCTGGAATTGCGTCGCGTTGGGCTTTTGCGGCTGGAGGACTTCCATACCGCCCACGCTCTGGCTCTGAATACCCCCGCCAGTGATCGGTGTGCAGGCCCGCCCGGATAGGAAATCGAGCGCTGTGGCAATGGAATCTTCGGTCGGATCGCCCAGCGGGGTGAAGATATCGTCATTCGCGCGGCAGGTGTTGGGAATGACACCGGCAAGACCCGAATAATACTCGCCACCGCCAAGCGCGTTGTTGGTCTGGAATGTGACGGCGCGGATACGCAGGTCGCAATCGGCGAGGTCAAAACCGAACTGCCCAACCGGCTTTCCAAAAGTGTTGTCGCCGATCAGCGCAATGTCGGCCCCACCCAGATACGGGATCATCGAATTGATCACGAGCTCGCTCGCCGAAGCCGTCCCGCCGCGCCCGATAAAGGCGATCTTGGTTGGTGTGATCGCGTTGGTTTCGTTCTCGATCAGGCGGGTCTCGTTCTCGAAAGATTTGGACGCGCGCAGGACCGTCTCGCTCCAGATCTGTCCGACGCGGCCACCGTTCAGCAGATCGCCGAAGGTGTCCGCAACGCTGACCAGACCGCCGCCATTATAGCGAAAGTCGATGATGAACTCCGAGATGCCCTGCGCCCGGAAGGTATCAAACGCATCGCGCAATTGATCAGCGGCGTCCGCAACAATGAAAGTGCGCAGATTGATATAAGCGACCTTCTTGCCGCCATCGTCGAGCACCAGGGCCCCATAGCGATCCGACACCGGATCAAGCGCGTAATCCGTCTTGGTGACGCTGCGCGTGGTCGTCCCGCCGGTTGCAGGTGAGAATTCAAGGAAGCGCGAGACGCCAGCGTTGTTCGGTCCAAGCGCATCGATCACGGCTTGAGGGCCGCCGGTCGCCATAAGCGATGAGACCGATACGATGTTGGTCGAAGTGGTCCCGATTCCCAAAAGCTCGGTCCCGCGATCCATCCCGGCGCCAAAGCCATTGCCCGCTTCATAGGCTTCGAACAGGAACACCCGGTTGTTCACCGTGTCGTAGGCGAGGACAATGCCAAAGCCCGCGCTTGAGCCGGAATCGATCAGCGCGTTCTCGTCGGCAATCGAGGTGGCAAAGGTGAAGCTGCGATCAACATCCTGCGCACGCGCTGGTGCCACACGGGCATCCAGATAGGATTGCACGTC
Source organism: Pseudomonadota bacterium (assembly GCA_039815865.1). Classification (GTDB taxonomy): domain Bacteria; phylum Pseudomonadota; class Alphaproteobacteria; order Sphingomonadales; family Sphingomonadaceae; genus Erythrobacter. The sequence continues at coordinate 2,518 of JBCBYM010000106.1, read as the reverse complement.
GCTAAACGCGTTCGGGTTGACTGAATTGTCGAGCAGATCGGGGAACAGGTACCATTCGTTGAGAACCGCATCAGCAAAGTCGATCTGATCGGACACTTCGCAGCCGCTTGTAGGCGTAGGTGTCGGTGAAGGGGTTGGTGTGGGCGCGGACGAAGACGGCGGCGGCGTGCTCGATCCGCCTCCTCCGCAGGCAACAAGAGCAAAGGCGAGGGTGGTTGAGAGCGCGGTGCGGCCAAGCGACATGTAAGAGAAACTCCGAAGGAAAACTGCAAACTAAGACCTGCAACAAAGCGCAACCGGATGCAATGCGGCCCACTTTTCAAACGCATTATGTCCGGTGAGAGTTCAAAAAATGCCCCGAATGAACACAATTAGACCCTGTTTTCGCGCTTTTCCTCAGGAAAAGGGGTAAAATCAGCCGCTCCGTCTCGTCCTTGCCCGGCGATCCCTTTAGCTTTGACCCAAATGGAACGACTCAAACCATGACTGATTTTCCCGACTGGCTGGCCTCGACGCTTCCCGCGCCCGCGCGCCACCCCGGCCTTGCGATTGCAGAGCTGGGTGACAAGCGCGCGCTGGATCGTGGCGGGTTCAAACTGACAAGCCCGGCGTTTGACGCGGGCGAGGAGCTTGATCCGTGTTTCAGCGCCCAGGAAGAAGACGCGGTTGCCCCGCCGCTGGAGTGGCTCGCGCCGCCCCCGGGTAGCCAGGAGCTGGTGGTGATCGTCGAAGACGTCACTGACCTTGCTGCCCCGCCGCGCGCGCAATGGCTTGTCTGGGGGCTCGCCGGGCAGCGCGGAAAGCTGCTGGAAGGGGAGGTGCCGCCACGGACCGGCAAGAATGCAGCGGGCAATTCAAATGGCTTTTGCCCGATCCGCCTGAGGGCGACACCCGACATTATGTCTTCCAGATCTTCGCGACCGAACTGCCTTTGACGCTTATGCCAGGGGCCAAACGAGAAGAGCTCATCGCCTCTATCAAGGGGTTCGTGACCGCGTGCGCGGTGCTCTATGCACCGTTCACCGGCTCGGCGGATGAGGATTTCGAATTCGACGATGAGGACGTGGAATAACCTGCCATAACCATAAGGGAGAAATAAAATGGCAAACGCACTTCAAAAACCGGTGCAGCTTTCGAGCGAACTTGAAGCGGTGGTCGGCAAAGGCCCGATGCCCCGTACAGAGGTGACCTCGAAGGTTTGGGCTTACATCAAGGCCAATGACCTTCAGAAGCCTACCGACAAGCGCACGATCGTGCCCGACGCCAAGCTTGGCGCGGTGATCGGCAATGATGAGATCAACATGATGAAGATGACGGGCAAGATCTCGAAGCACCTGACCTAAAGGCGCTTTCCAAGCCCACCGGAGACGATCAGCGGCGCGCAACTCGATAGGCACCGCGCCGCTGATCGAGCTCTACCCCCTTCCAAGACAAACGGATATGACCCGCGGCGTTTAGCGCGTCGGCGGCTTCTTGCGCTCCCACGGCATCGGCGCATCAGCGACCCACAAGGCGAGCCAGATCAGGATCGGCTGAAGAATCATGCGCGGGATGTGATAGCCAAGACCCAGCCCGCTATCTTCGCGCGCCATGTCCATGGCAAAATGGTTGATGTTGGCCGGCCACACCAACAGCGCGTAGAGCGCCAAGCCTATTCCGGCGGCCTGGCGTAGCGGCTTTGACACCGGCTGGATCAGGCCGATTGCTCCCGCAATCTCGGCAATTCCGGTCCAGAACACGACCTCTTGCGGGAAAGGGACCCAGTCTGGCGTGATCGTCAGAAAAGGGTCGGGCCGCACCAGATGCGCGTAACCTGCAAAGGCGTTGGCGACGGCGAGCAGAACGCGCAGGACTGGTTTGATAACAGTCAGGCGCCCGGCTCCCAACCCGGTTCAGCCAGCGCAAATCCGGCAAAATCAAACCCGGGCACCACGGTGCAGGAGACAAGGCTGTAGCCATGCGTGCCTTCGGACGGTGCCAGCGCTTCGGCCGCTTGCCACGCGCCGGTCGGGACAAGGCCCTGAAGCTGCTGGCCCGCGCTCACATCGCTGCCGAGCCTGATAGTGTCGACCGGTCCTGCATCGCTGAGCGCCACGCGCAAGGTAAAAGGATCACCGCCCTGCCACAGCCACATCTCCTCGGCATCAACCGTGTGCCAGTGCGAGCGCTCGCCCGCTTTCAGCAGGAAGAGAATTGCGGTCCCACCGGCGCGTCCGTCCCCTCGCGGCTCGCCGCGCCACGTCTCGCGGTACCAGCCGCCTTCGGGGTGCGGCGCGAGGCCCAATTGCTCGATCAGAGCGGCTGCGGTATCATTTGGCGCCACGATGCAAATCTCCTTGCCCACTCAGCCTTTATCGGGACCACGCTTGATGATGCAACACGCGTTTCGCCTGCCTTCCTGGACCATCGCCGTAACCGCTTTGCTCGGGCTTGCGCCATCTCTGGCAGCGCAAGAGGTGGGGGAGCCCAGCCTTGCCGAACAGCTGGATCTGGAAGGTCCCGCACCAGACCCGGCGAT
>JBCBYM010000105.1:0-9550 GCA_039815865.1 Pseudomonadota bacterium | reverse complement strand
GCTGATACGGCCTGGGCGCATGTTTTGACTGCCCCATTGCTCGAGCATATTGCGTGGCCGCTCATCCGCTTTTTACCGCTCAAGGGTCAGAGCTTTCCGCACTACTGGCAGCCGGGCGAATATCGCGCTTGGATGTTTCTTTTCGGCATCATACCGCTGGGATGGCAGGCGATCGTGATCACCCTCCCGCCAGCCTACGGCGACACGCGTTTTGTCCGAGACAATGGCTACAGCCCGCTGATCAAGCGCTGGGACCACTGGATCGAGGCCGCTCCCGGAGAGGCACCGGGTACCACCCGCTACACCGACCGTGTCACCATTGAAGCCGGGCTCATCACCCCGATCATCGCCGGGTTTGCCCGTGTCTTCTATGCCCACCGACAGCGGCGTTGGCGGGCTTTGGCGCGGAGCGGGTTTGCTGCTCTCGCCCCTTAATTGCCAGCCCGTCAGCCCTCGGCTGCGATCCGTGCGATGAGGCGGCTTTCCAGCTCGTCCACTTCGCCGTCCTGATCGATCATCGCCTCAAGCCACTTCTGCTCTTCATCGGTGACCACGTTGCCAGCGGCTTCGAGAGAGGCGTAATCCGGCTTCGGCTTCTTCTTGCCAAACACCACGCCCATCGCGTTTGCGGCTTGCGGAGCCTCGCGCACCATGCGGGCCATGAAGCGCCCGACATTGGCCTCGTTGTCGGCGATGAAGGCTTCCATTTCCACCTTGCGCTCATGGCTGACCTGCGCGTTTTGCAGCGTGAAGCCTTTGAGATAGTTCGACACGCCATCGAGGAAGAGCTCGTCCCATTCGGGCGCGTTCTCTTCAGCCAGCGTTTCATCCTTCAGGCGGAACAGCGTTTCGGCGTCATAGCGTGAGACGGCTGCCGGTCCGTGGCCTCCGCTGGCAAAGATCACGCGGCGGATGATGCGGCATTCCGCGGCGGTGATATGCGTCGCGCTGAGCGATCCGCCGCAGCGTGTGGGGCCGACACCGGTCAGCACTTCGCGTTCGACCTGGCGCAGAACGTAGTTCTTGAGGTGCACCGGCGTGTTCTCCGCGCGCTCAAGGATGCGCACGATCGCTTCAAGCTCGGCGTAGCTTTCCAAGATACCATCGTGATCAACCTGCGCGATCAGCCACGAGGCCTCTTCCGCGTTGCATTGCAGGCGCGGCGGGGTGGAGTTGAGGACATATTCGCCGATCGCCTCAACGAAGAAGTCGCTCCATTCCTCGCTGCGCTCTTCCAGCGCATCGTTGAGCGCGAACAGCGCTTCGGCCTCGTCGCGGTGAATCTCGCCGTCGCCCCAGCCTTGCCGGCGCAGGGCAAGCAGCTCTTCGGAAGTTACCCGGCCATCTTCGGCGGCGCGCTGGGCGAGATCGATGAAATGCGTGGTCATGGGCTTTACTCGTGTCCGTCTCACTGTGTGAGGGGCGCAGGCCCCCTTCCGTAATTGCCCGTGGTCATGCCATGACTGTGCTTAAAGCCGCGTTACCGCGCCGTTTTATCGCTGCGCTTCGGCCTCGCGGATGCATTGTCGCGCATCGGCGCTGGCGCCGTCTGTGCGCCGCCGCGCTTCGACATAGGTTGCTACCGGCTCTGCCCCCGCGCTGGCGGGATAGAGGAAGACGTCGAGGACGCAGCCCCGACCCAGGAATTGGAGCTTGCGCGCATCGCCTTCGACCAAGTCAATGCGGGCGGGCCCAAAGCGCTGAGCCAGCGCGCTGGCCGAGGCCCCGATGACGCCATCCAAGCCGCTCTGGCTCGGCATGGGAGGGCCGCGAAAGCTGCCCGGTGGAGGCGGCGCGGGGCTGGCGTTACGCGGCGTGGAATAGGGCGCGCCAGAGCCACCGCTGACGCCGCCACCGCTGGCGCAGGCGGCAAGGGCAAGCGAGAGGGGGATGAGCAAGAATTCACGCAATCGATTGTCTCTCCTCTTCACGGCGCCCCAGCGCACCGAGCGTCAAATGGGTTCCCGCCGCCGCTCCGATGACCGGCGCGACCAGGTTAACGAAAGGCACCAGCATCAAGCCCGCGGTGACGGCTCCCAAAAGAACCCGGCTGAGAGCGGAAACCGGATTTCCCGCCGCTTCTCCTCCTGAGGCCAATTCGCAATGCCGAAGCCAGGCCATGTCCGTCAGTTCGCGCCCCAATAGCACCGCGTTGACGAGTAGGAAAACCGCCGGCGCTCCGATCACCGTGAAGAACAGGATCGCCGCCACCGGAGCCGCCAGCGCGTTGTAGAGCAGCGCGCGCCCGGCGCTGCGAAGCGAGTTGGCCAGATCGCGGTGGAAGGGCAGCGGCTTGGCCCTGGCGGCGGCCTCAGGGTAGTGCCGCTGCTCAACCGCGATCACGATCTCATCCGCGAACAGTTGCAACACCGCGAGCGCAACCACCCGGAACAGCAGCCAGAACAGCACCAAGCCCAGGAACAAGGCAAAGGCCGCGGCCGCGGGCCCCTCAAAATCCTCGGGCAGGAAGGGCAGCGTGGCCCCTTGCAGCCCCGCACTGATGGCCAGCCACAGCGCCCAGCCCAGCGCCGCGAAGATCAAGACGGTCACCATAACCGTCTTCGCCAGGACACGCAGCACCGCAGGATCGGTGAGCTGGCCGACAGCAAAGACAAGAGCGGTGAGAACGGATCGCATGACCCTTTGCGAATGCGCGAGGCGCCGGGCCGGTGTCAAACCGCTTGGCCTCGGCCCCGCGCGGCGCTAGGCGCTTGCCCACACATATTCACCTCCTTTGCCAATCAGGACACCGCCCAAGTGACAGACCCACGCTACGACGTCATCGCCATCGGTAACGCTGTCGTCGATGTGATCGCCTCGTGCCCCGAAGAACTGATCGACGAGCTCCAGCTTAACCGGGGCGGCATGACGCTGATCGACGAAGCCCGCGCTGACGAGCTTTACGAAGCCATGCCGCCAGCGCGCGAGGTTTCCGGCGGGTCTGCGGCCAACACGCTGGCGGGCCTCTCGACGCTGGGCCTGCAATGCGCCTTTATCGGCCAGGTTGCAGACGACCAGCTGGGCAAGGTCTTTACGCACGACATGCGTGCCACCGGCATCGATTTTGACACCCCCGTTCGGGAAGGCGAACCCGCCACCGGCCGCGTACTCATCTTCGTCACCCCCGATGGCGAGCGCACGATGAACACCTTCCTTGGCGCTGGGCAGTACCTTCCGGCGACGGCTCTGGATGAAGATCTCATCGCCTCGGCGGCGATCCTCTATCTCGAAGGCTATCTGTGGGACCCCGAAGAACCGCGCAGCGCCATGCGCCGGGCCATCGAAGTCGCGCGGGGCGCGGGCCGCAAGATCGCCTTCACCGCTTCCGAAAGCTTCGTGATCGAACGCCACGGCGATGACTTTCGGGACCTCATCGAGCGCGGCATGATCGACATCCTCTTCGTCAACGAAAGCGAGCTTGCGACGCTGACCGGCGATGACGATTTCGAGACCGGCTTTGATAGGGTCGCGGCCAAGGTGCCGGTGCTAGTGGCGACTCGCAGCGAGAAGGGCGCGGTGGCCCAGGCTAATGGGGAACGCGCGGAGGTGAGCGCGCAGCCGGTTGACACAGTCATCGACACAACCGGCGCGGGCGACCAGTTCGCCGCGGGCTTCCTCTCGGGCTACGCCAAGGGCGCGCCTTTGGAGGAGTGCCTCAAACGCGGCGCCATCGCGGCGGCCGAAGTGATCGCGCATTACGGCCCACGCCCCGAGACGGACATGAAGGCCCTGATGGCGGCTCAGCTGTAGAAGCCGCTTGTAGGAGACACAGGTTACACAGTCCAAAGACTGGAAATCTGGGCCCCCATCAAGACGTCCGAAGCGCGAAAAAAGCGCATCACTTTGGGCGCGGCGGGCCGGGTATCTGGACGGGTTCAAAGAGCCTTGAACCGCACCCATAGCGCTTTGCTATCGTGTAGGAAAATGATCGGTGCGCTCAGGGCGTGGGCTCGTAATTCTCGCTCTGCAAGGTCACCATATAGTCCGCCACTTCGCGCGCTTCAGCCTCGCTCAGTTCAAAATCCATCAGTTCAGGATAATTGTGCGCGTCGATCAGCCACTCGGTCAGGCTCTCGCCCGTCAGCCCGGCGCTGTTGGCGATTCTCTCAAAGCCCGGCGCGTCCGGATTGGGCGAGAGAAACGGGCGCTGCACCGCATGGCAATCCCCGCACACGCCTTGCACGAGAGTGGGCACGCGGTTCGCTCGGCTCGAGGCAGTCTCGGGCCCAGCGAGCTGGCACGCGGCGAGGGTGAGCGCGCTCGCCGCAAGGGGAAGAACAAGTAAATTGCGCATGATCATACCCTTTCTTTGATGCCGCTTTCACGCGCACGCCATGATCGAAATCAACCCTCAGCTTCGCGCGCGACTTCTTTCCACCCGATATCGCTGCGGTAGAAGCCCGATGGGAAGGCGATTTTTTCGACCGCCGCATAGGCCGCCTTTTGCGCCTCGGTCACATTCGTGCCGCTGGCCGTGACGTTGAGGACGCGGCCGCCATTTGCCACCAGCGCGCCGTCCTTCAAAGCTGTGCCGGCATGGAAGACCTTGGCGCCGTCAGCCTCGGCATCGCCCAACGCAATCGCGCCGCCTTTTTCGGGCGTCCCGGGATAACCCTTGGCCGCCATCACCACGGTGAGCGCGGTCTCCTTGGCGAATTCGGCCTCGGTGCCCGCCAGTTCCCCGCGCGCGCAGGCCATCATGATCGTGGCAAGATCGCTCTCAAGGCGCATCATCAGCACCTGGCATTCCGGATCGCCAAAGCGGCAATTGTATTCGATCAGCTTGGGGCCTTGCCTCGTCAGCATCAGACCGGCGTAGAGCACGCCGGAATAGGGCATGCCCTCCGCGCGCATCGTGTCCACCGTGGGCTGGATGATCTCCGCGATCACGCGAGCCTGCAATTCTGCGTCAAGCACGGGCGCGGGCGAATAGGCGCCCATGCCGCCGGTGTTGGGGCCGACATCGCCTTCGCCCACCTGCTTGTGATCCTGCGCCGTGCCAAAGGGCAGAATCGCGGTGCCATCGGTGAGCGCGAAGAAGCTCGCTTCCTCGCCCTCCAGGAATTCCTCGATCACGACCTGCGCGCCCGCCTCGCCAAAGCCACCGCCGAACATGTCAGCCAGCGCAAACTCCGCGCCCTCAATCGTGTCGGCGATCACCACGCCCTTGCCCGCCGCCAAGCCGTCGGCCTTGAGCACGTAGGGCGGGTCAAAATGGGGGAGCGCAGCGCGCGCGGCTTCGAGCGTGTGAGCGCGCACATAGCCGCCGGTCGGGATGCCGGCGCGCTCGCACAGATCCTTGGTGAAGCCCTTGCTGCCCTCCAATTGCGCGGCGGCCTTGGACGGGCCGAATGTGGCGATATCTGCGGCGCGCAGACTGTCGGCAAGGCCATCGACCAGCGGGGCTTCCGGCCCGATCACAACGAGGGTGATGGACAGCGCCTGGCACCGCTCCACGACGCTTGTGTGATCGCTCACATCAAGCGTGATCCGCTCCGCTTCCTCAGCGATACCCGGATTTCCGGGGGCGGCGTAGAGGCGGGTGACGGAGGGGGATTGCGCTAGCTTCCAGCTCAGCGCATGTTCGCGTCCACCCGATCCCAGCAACAGGACATTCATGGCGCGCGCTCCCTCTTCCGGCTCAAACTCTATCGATGACCGGCTGGTAGCCCGCTCGGGGCCAGGCGACAACGCTGAGCCGCTCTCGATCACCGAAATTTCGCAAGCCTTGAAGCGCACAGTTGAGGACCGCTTTGGTCATGTGCGTTTGCGCGGGGAATTGTCGGGCGTGAAACGGGCGGCATCGGGGCACCTTTATTGCGCGCTCAAGGATGACAAGGCGGTGCTCGACGGGGTGATGTGGCGCGGCAACGCGCAGCGCCTCGCCTTTGCGCCCGAAGATGGCCTCGAAGTCGTCGCGACGGGCAAGCTGACGACTTATGCGGGGCGGTCAAAATATCAGATCGTGATCGACAGCCTCGAAATTGCGGGCGAGGGCGCGCTGTTGGCGCTGCTGGAGAAAACCCGCGCGCGGCTAGCGGGCGAGGGGCTGTTTGATGAGCGGCGCAAGCGGCGTCTGCCCTATCTGCCGCGCGTGATCGGCGTGGTCACTTCGCCCACCGGATCGGTTATTCGCGACATCCTCCACCGGCTCAGCGATCGCTTCCCCAGCCATGTCGTCGTCTGGCCGGTTCTGGTTCAGGGGCAGGGCGCGGCGGATCAGGTGGCCTCGGCCGTGCGTGGGTTTTCCGCGCTGGAGCCGGGCGCAGCGGTGGCGCGGCCAGACGTCGTGATCGTGGCGCGCGGGGGCGGATCGATCGAGGACCTGTGGAGCTTCAACGAAGAGATCGTGGTTCGCGCAATTGCGGATTGTACCATTCCGGTTATCTCGGCCGTGGGGCATGAGACCGATACGACGCTGGCGGACTACGCGGCTGACCGCCGCGCGCCTACGCCCACAGCGGCGGCTGAGATGGCGGTTCCGGTGCGGGTTGACCTTGATGCGACGCTTTCGGACTTTGCCGCGCGCCAGCGCCGCGCGGTGCATCGCCCGGTTGAGTTGGGCCGTGAACGGCTGGAGGCGCGCACCCGTCGGATGCCGCGCCCTGAAGCGCTCTTGCAGCCTCAGGTTCAGCGGCTGGACGATCTTGCGGACCGGTTGCGCCGAGGCCTCACCTTGCGCGCAGGCCAGGGGCGTGAGGAGCTTGCCGGGGCCGCCGCGCGCCTCTCGCCCGCTCTCCTGCGCCGCGCCCACCGAGACGCTGAGCAGCGCCTGGGGCGGGGGCGCCTTACCCCCGCTCTGGTTCAGCGCCCGCTCGAGGATGCGAACGCGCGTCTCTCCGCCCTGGCCCGCCTGGCGAGCCAACTGCATCCCGAAAGGCCGTTGGAGCGCGGTTACGCCATCGTGAAACGGCCTGATGGGAGCGCTCTCACAAGCCGGGAGCAAGCCGCGGGCGAGGCGCATCTGGCGCTGCACTTCAAGGATGGCGCGCTCGATGTCACGCCGCTTGGCGCGGATGGTGTGCCGCCCGCCCGCCCGCCGTCGGCGCAAAGCGCTCAAGACGCCGCGCCCCGTCGCAAGCCACCCGCCAAAACCAAGCCACGCCCTTCCAGCTCATCTTCAGCGCAAGAGGATTTGTTCGGTTAAGCCCTTGCTGCTATAATCGAACCCATGCTCATGAATTCCTCGGAAAAACCGGCCAAGCTCTATTACGGCCCCTCGACCTTTCGCGTGCTGCGCCCCGGTCAGCATGTCGTGTGCGCGGTTTCGGGTGAGCTTATCCCGCTCGAAGAGCTGCGTTATTGGAGCGCGGAATTCCAGGAAGCCTACGCCAGCGCCGAGATCGCGACGCGGCGCTTGCTTGGTCAGGACTAAGTCAGAGCGGTGAGAGTGGCGCCCAAGGGCCTCCTCGCGCTTGGCTTTGCCAGCCTCTTTGCCTGTTCGGCCAGCGAAGCGGACACAGCGCAGAGCGCGCTCGCCGATCCGGCCGCGAAGGAGGCTGGCCCGCGGGCTTCCCCGACGCAGCAGACGGTCACCTATGATGGCGAGCTCACCCAGGGCGGCTTTATCCGGGGGTGGGCGCCGCGCTCGGCTCAGAAGGTGACGCTGGGTGAGCAGGAGCTTGCCCTGAGCGCCGATGGACAATTCTTCGCCGCCTTCGACCGCGACGCTCCGCCAACGTTGGCCTTAAGAGCGACGCTCGCCGACGGCTCGGTGGAAAGCGAGACGATCCCGATTTCGCCGCGCCAATGGCAGATCAGCCGGGTCAATGTTCCCAAGCGCAGCGGCGGCACCAGCGAAGCCTGGTGGAAAAGGCGCAAACCCGAATGGGAAGCGATCACCGCCGCGCGCGCCAAGGAAACCGACGCCAATGGCTGGCAGCAGGATTTCATCTGGCCGGTAAAGGGGCGGATTTCCGGGCGCTTTGGCCGGCAGCGCATCTATAACGGCGAGCCGGGTTCCTACCATTCGGGCATCGATATCGCGCCGGGCAATGGGGTGCCGTTTGTCGCTCCGGCGGATGGAGTTGTGGTGCTGGCGCGCACCGGTTTCAGCCTCGAAGGCGGGCTCATCATCATCGACCATGGGGCCGGGCTCAACAGCGCCTTTTTGCACGCCTCCAAAATCGCGGTGGAAGAGGGGCAGAGCGTCGCGCAGGGTGAGTGTATCGGCAATGTCGGGGCAACAGGGCGCGCCACGGGGCCGCATCTGCACTGGAGCCTCAAATGGAACAGCGCGCGGCTTGACCCGCTGCTGTTCACAGGACCGATGAATTAGCCCCCCCCGCGCGGTTGACGCCGGAGGGTGGGTGACAGAAGACCGCCTGCGTGCCGCATCGCCTTCTTCCTCTTCTTGCCGTTGCGCTGTGCCTGGCTCCTGGCACGTGGCTGCGCACCGAAGTGCCGCTTCGTCACAACGTGCCTGTGTCCGTGCGCGCGGTCAACGAGCCGGGGGCGCCGCTGCCCGAGGGGTGGGCGCTTGAAGGGGTGTGGGAGTATTCCGGCACGGGTCAGCACTTTGGTGGCTTTTCCGCGCTTCTCGCGCTGGCGGACAGCCGACTGAGGGCCTTTTCCGATCGCGGCGCGCGGCTGACGATTGCAGCGCCTGATACGCTGGAGCCCCCCCTTGCCAAGGCCAGCGCCACAAGCGCGGTCGGGCGGCTTGCCTACCAGGCCTCATACAAGGGCTATGGCGCCCAATTGTGGGACATTGAATCGGCGACGCGCGATCCGATAAGCGGGCAATACTGGCTTGGGCACGAATTTTTCCACGCTATCCAGCGGTATGATGTGGCTAGCCGCCCGACAGGCCTGCGGATTCTTGAAGACGAAGTGAGCTGGTCCAGCAATTCCGGCCTCGAGGCGATGGTTCGCTTGCGCGATGGCCGATTTGTCGCCATCCCGGAAAGCGGCCGCGAGGTTCTGGTCTATCCCCAAGACCCGATCGAAGGCGCGCAGCCCGAGCGCCTGACCTATGTCTCGCCGCAATCCGGTTTTGGAATTACCGACGCGGCCGAGCTTCCCGATGGGCGGCTCCTGATCCTCTTGCGCCGGGTTCTATGGAATGTGCCGCCTTTTGAAGGCCGTATCGCGGTGGCCAAGCTGCCCATGAGCGGCGAGCCTCAGGAACTGCGCCCGCAATTCGTTCTCGATCTCACCGCAGTTGCCCCGCGCGACAATTACGAGGGGTTGGCCATAACCGAGCGGGACGATGGCGCGGTCCGTGTCTGGGTGATTTCGGATGACAATTTTTCATCCCTCCAGCGCACGCTATTGCTCAAACTTCGGCTGGATCCGGCGCTGTTGCGGCCGCTCGATGATCCGCCTGCCGACGCAAAGCAAAAGGCGCGCGAGTAACCCAGCACGCCCTTTTGATGCCGGCTTGTAACGCCTGTGAAGGCTTAGGCCGCCGCGGCTTTCTTAAGCTCACGCTTCACTTTTAGAGCGCGCGCAGACAGCTTGTCATCCTTGGTCTTCAAGAGCCAGGCGTCGAGACCGCCATTGTGCTCAACCGAGCGCAGACCGTGGGTCGACACGCGGAACTTGAAGC
>JBCBYM010000104.1:0-9596 GCA_039815865.1 Pseudomonadota bacterium | reverse complement strand
ATGCGACGCTTGCCTATGACGACAACAACATCTTTGCGAAGATCTTGCGCGGGGAGATCCCGTCCAAACCCGTGTATGACGATGAATGGGCCTACGCGTTCGAGGATATCAACCCGCAGGCGCCAGTCCACACCCTGGTGATCCCCAAGGGGCCGTATGTGAGCTGGGACGATTTCTCGGCCAAGGCATCGGCAGAGGAGATCGCGGGCTTCATTCGCGCGGTTGGCCACGTGGCGCGCGAAAAGGGGCTGGTGGAACCGGGCTATCGCTTGCTTGCCAATATTGGCGCGCATGGCGGTCAGGAAGTGCCGCATCTGCATGTCCACATCCTGGGCGGCCAGTTTATCGGCCCCATGGTGATGCGCCGATAAAGCGTCATTCGAGCCTCGTTCACAATTTGAAACGCAAAGCGGGTGGCATGCGATTCCCGCTTCCGTTAACACGCCTCGCAATGGTTAAGCCCAATCCCCCCGACGGCGTTCTGGATGGCCCGCGTCACCTTTATGCGGTGCGTGTCTATTATGAGGACACCGACCTTTCCGGGATCACCTATCACGCCAATTATCTGCGCTGGTTTGAGCGCGCGCGTTCCGACCTCTTGCGCCGGCTTGGCATTGATCAGCGCGCCGCGATTGAAAGTGGGGAGGGCGCCTATGCCTTGTCCGAGGTGAACCTCAATTACCGCCTTCCGGCCCGGCTTGACGATGACGTGATGATCGAGACCCGTTGCACCGAACTTGGCGCGGCGAGTTGCCGGATGCATCAGATCGCGCGCCGGGAGAGCGACCTGCTCTGCGAGGCGACCCTGCGCGTTGGTTTCATTTCGCTCGAAGGACGCCCCCGTCGCCAGCCCGCAGAATGGCGCACTGCATTCAAGCAATTCATGGACGAAAAGCCCCAATGACATCCAACCTGCCCTCTGTGCTGGCGAGCTCGGCCCGGCTCGACCCGCTTTCCCTGTTCCTTGATGCCGATATCGTGGTTCAGATCGTCATGGTCGGCCTGATCCTGGCAAGCGTGTGGGTGTGGACGATTATCGTCGCTTTCTCGCTTCGCGCGAGCGCTCTGGAAAAGCGCTCGCGCGGCTATGAGGGCGAATTCTGGGAGACCAAGGATCGCGAAAGCCTGCTGACCCGGCAAATGCGCGACGAGGTGCCTTCGGCCCGCGTGGCGAGCGCGGGGCTGGATGAGTGGAAGCGTTCAACAGCCAATGGGCGCCCGGTTGACAGGACCGCCGCGCGCGATCGGATCGCGGCGGCGATGGACAGCCAGATCGCAGAGGAAGCGGACGAACTTGCGGGCAAGCTCAATTTCCTTGCCACCACCGGATCCGTCGCGCCGTTTGTGGGTCTGTTCGGAACAGTGTGGGGCATCATGAACAGCTTCTTCCAGATCGGCGCGCAGGAAAGCTCAAGCCTCGCCGTCGTTGCACCGGGTATTTCCGAGGCTCTGTTTGCGACCGCAATTGGCCTGTTCGCCGCGATTCCGGCTGTCATCGCCTACAACCGCTTTTCCGCGCGGGTGAACCGCTATGAGGCCAAGCTGCAACGCTTTGCTGATAAGGTGCACGCTGGCCTCAGCCGTGAATTGGATAAAGCGTAATGGGCGCCTCGCTCTCTTCCCGCCAATCCGGGCGCCTCTCGAAGCGCGCGCCGATGGCGGAGATCAACGTGACGCCGTTCGTCGATGTCATGCTGGTGCTGCTCATCATCTTCATGGTCACCGCTCCGCTGTTGGCGGTGGGCGTGCCGATTGAACTGCCCGACAGCCGCGCCAACGCGGTTGATCAGACGCCCGAACAGGTCACGATCTCGGTCGATGGCGATGGCGTGATCTATATTGAAAACGAAGCGGTCGCCGATGACGCGTTTCCCGAAGCGCTGGCACAGATCAACCGGCGGGCGGATGGCGAATTGCCGATCGTTGTTTTCCGCGGCGACAAGGATCTCGATTACGGTCGGACGATGGCTGTGCTCGGTGAGTTGAACCGCGCGGGCTTCACCTCGATCTCGCTGGTCACCAGCGGTTCAGTTAACGCGCCATAGCGATAGCGAGCGCATGGGAGAGGCACTAAACCTTCGCCAGGAAGACACCACGGGTCTGGTGGTCGCGGTCGCGCTGCACGCGGGCGTTGTGGCGCTGTTTGTGCTGCAACCGCCGCTGCCGCCTATCCCTGAGTTTGAGCAACGCATGACGGTTAGCCTCGCCACTGAGGTGAGCCTTGAAGCCACCGCTCCGGACATCGTGCTCGAAAGCCGAGAGGCGATTGCGCCGGTTTTGTCCGATGCGGTGTCCCCTCCAGTGGAGGAGACGCAGCCCGAGGAAGCGGCACCCCAAGTGCAAGACACGCCGCCACCGCCGACGGTCACGCGCCGCTCGGCCACGCAGGCCTCGGCGCCCGATCGCGACCGCAGCCGCCCTGATCGCACGCCTGCGCCAACACCCAGCCCAGCCGCCTCTCAGCCCGCCAAAGAGGCCGAAGGCTCTCGCATTGGCGATGACTTTCTCGCAGGCTCTGGCAGTTCGAGCGACACGGACGAAACCGCGGCGCCCGCGGCTACCTTTGGCCGGGCTGAGCGCGCCGCGCTGGCCTCGGCCATCACGCGCCAGCTTCGCCCGCACTGGTCACCGCCAAGCGGAGTCGATGCAGAACGCTTGCGCTCGATTGTGACCTGGCGCCTCAACCCCGATGGTTCGCTAAGCGGCACTCCGAGGTGTCGCAACATTCCCAGCAGCGTTACCGCCAGCAACCGGCCCCAAGCCGCGTTGCACTGTGAACGGGCCATTCGCGCGGTTCGTCGCGCGGCGTCTTTCAACTTACCCGAGCCCTTCTATAATCGCTGGAAAGAGCTCGAGTGGGAATTCAACATAAGGCTGTAAATGAAACACACTGCACGCATCCTTTGTGCCTTTTCCATGGCCTTTGCCGCTCCTGTCTGGGCGCAGAACCAGGACGTGGGAGAACCGCTTGCCGAAGGCGGTGCGGTGGAAGCGCTGGCGATCGAAGGCGAGGAGCTTGAGGACGAAGGCCCACTGAGGGGCACGGTCACCGCCACCAGCGACTGGCAGGATCTGGGCATCGCCATTCCCGCTTTCGCGACCGATCGCGACCAGCCTACCCCCGCGAACGCCGATGGCACAGCGGCGCTGGGACGCGAGATTGCAAGGGTGATCACGGCCAATCTGCGCAATAACGGCCTGTTCAAACCGACTGGACCCGATGCGCTTCCAAGCCCGCAATTCCAGCAGGTCACCGCGCCGAGCTGGAACAGCTGGAGTGGTCGCGGCGCGGAGATGCTGGTTCATGGCTATGTGCGCGCGCGCAGCGATGATCGGATCGTGGTTGGCTGTTACCTCTATGATGTCGCGCTTCGCGATGAGCTGATCCGCGAAGGTTATGTTGTGCGGCCCGCCGACTGGCGCCGGGCGGCGCACAAATGTTCGGACCTGATCTATGCCCGCCTGACGGGTGAGGACCCGTTCTTTGACAGCCGGATCGCCTATATCGCGGAGACCGGCCCCAAGGATAATCGCGTCAAGCGCCTGGCGGTGATGGATTCCGACGGCGCCAATCACCGCTTTCTGACTTTGGGCAGCGCGACCGCGCTCACCCCGCGCTATTCGCCGGACTATTCCAAGATCCTCTACCTTTCGTACGTCGATGGCAATCCGCGCATCTATGTCTACGATATCGGGACGGGCAAGCAGACGTTGGTTACGCAGAATTCGAACCCCACACTGGCGCCGCGCTGGTCGCCCGATGGCCAGTCGATCCTGTATTCCATGGCCGTGGCGGGCAACACCGATATCTACCGCGTGCCGGCGACGGGGGGGCGCAGCGTTCGGCTCACCAACACGCCGGGGATCGATATCGGCGGCAGTTATTCGCCTGATGGCTCCAAGATCGTTTTTGAGAGCGACCGGTCGGGCACGCAGCAATGCTATGTGATGGATGCCGATGGCAAAAATCAGCGGCGTATCACCTTCTTTGGTGGGCGCTGCGCAACCCCGGAATGGAGCCCGCGCGGCGACCAGATCGCTTTCACGCGCATTGCCGGCGATTTCAACGTGGCGGTGATGACGCCTTCGGGGCGCGGCCTCAAAGTTCTGACCAGCGGCTGGCAAGACGAAGCGCCCACTTGGGCGCCCAATGGCCGCATCATCCAGTTCTTCCGCACGGCGCGCAATTCGGGGCGTTCGGGGTTGTGGCAGGTTGACCTTACCGGCCGCAACGAACGCCGCTTGCCCACGCCTGTTGACGCCTCTGATCCAGCATGGGGTCCGATCCGCCCGTGATGCGATCGCATTTGCAAAGCCCGCTCGATTGAAACCTTTTGAAACGCCTGCGCCAAACACCAGCCATAATGATCCGGCACAGGACAAGACGACGACCCGACTGAAAGGATAAGCCATGAACAAGCCTGCTAAGATTGCCATACTGCTGGCCAGTGTCAGCGTAATGGCCGCTTGCTCGAAGAAGGCGCCCGAGGAGCTGCCGCCGCCGCCGGTCGATACCAGCCGTCCCGCTCAAACGTCGCCCACACCGCCAGCTCCGCGTCCATCGGGGCCGATCATTGGCACGCAAGAGCATTTCCAGAACGCGGTTGGCAATTCGACCGTGGTCTATTTTGACACCGACCGGTTCAATATCGACAGCGCCGATGCCGCCGCGTTGCAAGCTCAGGCGCAGTACTTTGCGCAATACCCCGCGCTCACCTTCACGATTGAAGGGCACTGCGATGAACGCGGCACGCGCGAGTACAATCTGGCGCTGGGTGAGCGGCGCGCGAACGCGGCCAAGAACTACCTTGTCAGCCTCGGCATTGCAGCAAGCCGGATCACAACGGTGAGCTTTGGCAAGGAGCGCCCTGTGGCGCTCGCATCGAACCAGTCGGCCTGGGCGCAGAACCGGCGCGCGGCGAGCGTGGTCATCAACTGACGGGTGGCGCCTGGCGCGCGCTCTGGCTTGCTCAAACGCTGAGCGCGAAGAGCAGCCCGCTGCGGCTGGCAAGGCACAGCCATGTCAGGGCGCTGGCGCAGACGAGGCTCGACAAGGTTAGCTGATAGCTCACGTGACTGGGTCCTAGTTTGCGCGCCGGGGAGAGGGTCCGGCGCGCTCATCTTCAACCCTTGGACGGCCCGATTGGTTCCCAAAAGCGAATGAGCGATCACACGCCTTTCCAATCGCTTTGTGTGACCCTAGGATGGGGGGATGCACTCTCTCCCCGCCATTCTCGCCACAATCCCGGAACGAGCGTGAGCCGCGCGCGTCGATCCAACGATTGGGGCTTCCCCCGCTGGCGCGGCTATGAAGCGACGCGTGAGGCGACCAATGTGCGGCTCTGCGATCGCGCGGGCTGTAACGAGCCGGGCGATTGCCCCGCTCCCAAAGCTCCCAACAGCCCCGAGCGCTGGTATTTCTGCCAACGCCACGCCGCTGAATACAACGGCAAGTGGGACTATTTCGAAGGCCTCGACAAGGCCGAGAAAGAAGAGCGCGCCAAAGCGGAACGCCAATCGAGCGCAGGCTACAGCGAAAGCGCGCATTACAGCTGGGCGGGCTCCGGCGATGGGTCGCGCAGCGCCGATGAGATGCGCGCTCTCGAAGTGCTCGATCTAGAAGCCGATGTCGATTTTGCCACGATCAAGAAGGCCTATCGTGCCCGCGCGAAAGAGGTTCACCCCGACGTCAAGCCCGGCGATGAAGACGCGGCCAAGGAATTCCAGAAACTCCAGGTCGCCTACGACGTTCTCAGAGCAGCCGAGGAACGCCGCGAGTGGCGCGGCTAGCGTTTCGCCCACCCTATTGAGCCAAGGATCATCCGATGCGTCTTCTTGCGTTCGCTGCCAGCAATTCCTCCAAGTCGATCAACCGCCAACTGGTCCGCTACGCCGCCAGCCTTGTCGAGGGGGCTGAGATTGATGATCTCGACATCCACGATTTCGAGATGCCGATCTACCGCTCCGACCGCGAGGAGGAGAGCGGCATCCCGCAATTGGCGCATGAATTCCTCGCGCGCATTGGCCAAGCCGACGCGATTATCATCTCCTTTGCCGAGCACAACGGCAATTACACCGCCGCTTTCAAGAACCTGTTTGACTGGTGCAGCCGCCTGGGCCGCGATGTGTGGCAGTCCAAGCCGATGGTCTTGCTCTCTACGTCGCCGGGCGGTCGCGGAGGCAAAGGCGTGCTCGAAATCGCCAGCGGCGCCGCCCCGCGCTTTGGCGGCGAGGTGATCGGGACTCTCAGCGTGCCCAGCTTTGGCGAGAGCTTCGATGCGCGCGCCGGGGAACTCAAGGATGCTGATCTCGATGCGCAATTGCGCGAATTGGCAGCCAAGCTCGCCAGTTAGTCGTTTCGTAGATCAGGGCTTTGCGCGCGGCTTTATTGCGGGCACCCTGAGCGCTTATGCAAAAGACTGCTCTATCGACCCGCCTTGTGCGCCAAGGCTGGATTGCCCCCACCGCGATGGCGCTGCTGATCACCCTGCTGCTGTTTGACCCGCTTCACGATTCGATCGGTCAGCACATGAGCGAGAGCATCGCAGCCTCTTGGTGGTCCGCCATAGCGATCCGCATCCTGCCTTGCGTGATGGGAGCGAGCATCGTCCTGTTTGGCTTTGGCTGTATCGGCAAGGGTCGGGGGTGGTCCTGGACCGGGCTTGCCGCGATCCTGTTCGGCGCGGCGATGATCTCCGCCGGGATCGTGCCAACCGGCAGCCCGTTGCATGGCCTATACGGTATGGCGGTCTTCTCGATCTTTGTGCCGGCCTTCTTTGTGGCCGAGTTCCCCGTTTCCAAGACTATGCGGCAGGTCTCGCTCGCCGCTTCGTTTCTTGGGCTGATCTACATGTGGCCGCTGTTCATCGGCCTCGACCCGCCCGATTATCGCGGGCTGACCCAGCGGCTGAGCACGGTGGTCTCCTTCGGCTGGTTCGCCTTCGCCGCGCGCGCCAAGATCTAGACGCCTGCGAGCCGAACCGCCGGGCGCTCAGGTCTTCTTAAAGCCGGGCTTGGCTGAACTGGTGTTGGTGGCTGGCGGCGGGTTGTCGTTCCACCACGGCGTATCGGTCCATGGGCGCACATCGACTTCAAAACTCCAGCAACTGCGGTGCTGATGCGCAAGGTGCCAATAGGTCTCGGCGATGCGCGCGGGGTCGAGCACGCCGTCCTCGCCTTTCATCGCCTTGTAAGCCTCGAACTTGTCGCCCAGCAGCTTACCCAGAGTGTCGGGCGCATCGACTGGCCCGTCCACAACAACGTGAGCGACATGGATGCCTTGGGACGCGAACTCGGCGTTGAGGGTCTGGCACAGCATCCGGCGCCCGCCAATGGCGGCGGCGTGGCTGTGCTGGCCCGAATTGCCGCGCACAGCCGAGGTGGCTGAGGTAACGAGGAGCGTCCCGTTCCGTCCGTTTTTGGCGCGCTCCACCATCGCGGGCAGCATGGCCTGCGCGAGGCGGAAGAGCGCGTAGGTCGTCATCCTCCAGCCCAGCTCAAAGGTTTTGTGCGGGGTGTCAAAGAAGGGGCGGTTGCCGATCTGCGCGCCCAGATTGAACACGGCGACTTCGATCGGCCCGATGTCGCGCTCGGTCGCCTCGACCAGCTCTTCGATTGTGCCGTCATCGACAGCGTTGATCAGCGCGCCGCTGGCGCTGCCGCCTTCGGCCTCGATCCCGGCGATAAGGCGGTTGAGGCCCTCTTCATCCGAGCGGCGGGCCAGCACGACGTGATAGCCGCCTTTGGCAAAGCGCGCCGCGGTGTTGCCGCCAATGCCGGCGCCTGCGCCGAGCACCAGGCAAACGGGTTTGCGCGTGTCACTCATGGCTGTTCTCCCTCTCTGGATCGGGAGTAGTCTGTTTTTCAGACGTACTCAAGCGCCTGTTCGAAATCCGCGATTAGATCATCGGCGTCCTCTATCCCGATGCTGATCCGCACCAGAGCGTCGGTGATGCCCAGCGCCGCGCGGCGTTCGGGCGGGACGGAGAGGTGCGTCATCGAGGCCGGGTGGCTCGCCAGTGTCTCGGTCCCGCCAAGGCTGACGGCGAGCTTGGCGATCTGGAGGTGGTCGAGGAAGCGGAAGCACTCCGCCTCGCCGCCTTTCAGGAACACGCTGAAGGTGGAGCCTGCGCCCTTGCAGTGGCGGTTGTAGATGTCCTTTTGCGAGGGATCGTCGATGAAGCCGAGGTAGCCGAGCCCTGCAACCTTGGGATGATCGCGCAGGAATGCGCAGACCTTGGCCGCGTTCTCGCCCGCGCGCTGCATGCGCAGCTCCACCGTTTCCAAAGAGCGCAGCAGCATCCAGGCCGTGTTGGGATCGACAATCCCGCCCATCGTGTTGCGCAGCGCGCGCACCGGGTCCATCCAGTGCTTCGCGCCGGCAATCGAGCCCGCAACAAGGTCTGAATGGCCACCGACATACTTGGTCAGCGAATAGGCGACGATGTCCGCGCCGTGATCGAGCGGGCGCTGCCACAAGGGCCCCAGGAAGGTGTTGTCGATCGCGATCGGGCAGGGTTTCTTGAGCGCATTGTCGCGCGCGTCGCGCACCGCTTCGATATCGACCAGAGCGTTGGTGGGGTTGGCGGGGCTTTCCAGATAGATCATCGCCACCTTGCCCCCGGTCTCGCCCGCCTGACACTTCGCCTTGCTCAGCACATCGGTGATCTCTTGCGCGCTGGCACCAGCGGGGAAGTCGACATAGCTCACCCCGAACTTCGAGAGCACTTTGGCTACGAAGCCTTCGGACGCGGCGTAGAGCGGGCCGGAATGGACGATCACGTCCCCCGCGCTTGCATAGGCCATCATCAGGATGCAGATCGCGGTCATCCCGCTTGAGAAGGTGAGCGCATCCTCGGCCCCGTCCCAGATCGCCAGCCGGTCCTCCAGGATCTCCTGATTGGGCCCGTTGAAGCGCGAGTAGACTAGGCCTTCAGCGCCGCCTTCGCGTTTGCCGGTGATCCCTTCGAAGTGCCGCTTTCCCGCCGCCGCGTTCTCGAAGGCGAAGGTTGAGGTCAGGAAGATCGGTGCTTTTAACGAGCCTTCCGACAGCGCCGGGTCAAAGCCGTGGCCCATCATCAGTGTCGAGGGCTTCAAGGCGCGCCCGCCGATTGTGGTCTTCTCCGGCTTTGGCTTTCGCCGCGGCGTGGGTGTGGTGGTTGCATCATGCGCGTCGGCCATAAGAGCCCTCCCTCCTGTTAAAGCGCCCCCAGGAAGACACTCCCGACAAGGCAGGCGCTGATCCCATCGCTCGCCCGTCACCAGCGCTATCGCGCCGCTCGATTCTACGCAACCGCTCGCCGGTTCCCTTTGCGCGGCGCCCTGTTGGACGCCCGAATGTAGGAGACACTGGTTACACAGTCCAAAGGTTCAAAGCGCAGTTTTCCCGGCGCCTGCCTCCATTGCGTAAAAAAAATGCGCTCCGGCTCACTCAGACCCTTCGGGAATCACCACTCACTGCGCGCATCATACGAAGCTGGCGGCGTGTAGGAAAATGCCATTTGGTTCCCTGTTTCCCTCAGCGCGCAAGGGCGGCTTACACAATGGCCGCGATCACCCAAACAACGCTGACAATCATCAGCACGCCCGCAAAATCA
>JBCBYM010000103.1:0-9596 GCA_039815865.1 Pseudomonadota bacterium | reverse complement strand
AGCGCGGAAGTTCTGAAGCCTGTTGTCGAAAGCTTTGAACAGCAAGGCAAGCCCTTCAACATGGGCATGGTCTTCCCGGTTTCGACGCACAATTACGAGCTGCGTTACTGGCTGGCTGCAGGCGGGCTTAAGCCTGGCTATTACTCGGATGGCGACGTGCAGGGCGTGATCGATGCGGACGTCAAGCTCTCCGTTACTCCGCCGCCGCAAATGCCCGCCACGCTCGAAGCGGGCACGATTGAGGGCTATTGCGTGGGCGAGCCGTGGAACCAGGCGGCGGTCTTCAAGAAGATCGGCGTGCCGGTAATCACCGACGATCAGATCTGGAACGACAACCCGGAGAAAGTCTTCGGCCTGCGCGAAGACTTCGCCGAGAAGTTTCCCGCTACCACCGCCGCGATGCTGCGCGCGATCATCAAGGCGCAGCAATGGCTGGACGCTGATGGCGGT
The DNA here is from genome assembly GCA_039815865.1 of Pseudomonadota bacterium. GTDB lineage: Bacteria > Pseudomonadota > Alphaproteobacteria > Sphingomonadales > Sphingomonadaceae > Erythrobacter. The sequence continues at coordinate 9,146 of JBCBYM010000103.1, read as the reverse complement.
GCGAACCGTCAAGAGGCGGTCGAAATCCTGTCGCGGCCCAACTATGTCGGCGCGGACGCGGAAGTGATCGCGGCTTCGATGACCGGTGTGTTCACCTATGAACCAGGCGACACGCGTGAGGCCGAAGGCTTCAACATCTTCTTCGAGAAATACGCCGGTTATCCCTATTACTCGGACGCCATCTGGTATCTCACTCAGATGCGCCGTTGGGGTCAGATCGCCGACGACAAGGACGACCAGTGGTACTTTGACACCGCCAAGGCCGTGTATCGCCCGGACCTTTACCTGGCTGCCGCCAACAAGCTCGTCGAAGACGGTGTAATCCCTGAAGAGAGCGTTCCGGAAACAGACGGATATCGCGGTGAGCAAGCCGGCTTTATCGATGGCATCACCTATGATGGTTCCAAGCCCAACGATTACCTCGCCAAGTTTCCGATTGGCCTGAAAGCGGGTGACACGGTCACCGCTGCCGGTGTCGGCGGAAGCTAACGCACGTTCCGCATGGGATCGCAACCAGACCTCTCTTCCACAGGAGCGCCAGACATGGCTACCGCCTTTGCCGATACGAACCCAACCGCACAGACGTCCAGCCCGGTGAGCGAGGCGTCCAGCCCCGCCACCGCGCCGGGGGACAAGGTGGAGGCTCCTGTGGAAGAGAACCCGTCCAGCGAACCGAGCGCGCTCGTGCTCAAGATCCGGTCTGTTGCGACCGGGCTGGTCTGGCCAATTATCGGGATCGTGGCCTTTATCGGCCTGTGGGCGGTGCTCGCCCCGCAGGTCGATACCTCGCTCGGCACGCTGCCCGGCCCTGCGGAGGTGACCGACGCCGGCTTTGGTCTCTATGAGGAGTACTCCGCGGCCAAAGACGCGGAAGCCACCTTCTATGCCGAACAGGAGGCCCGCAACCAAGCGGCGATTGCCGCGGGCAATCCGGGTGCGGTGCGCGACTTTTCCTACGCTGGCCCGCCGACCTTCCTCGATCAGATCATCACAAGCCTTGAAACGGTCGCGCTGGGTTTCTTCCTCGCCACCATTTTTGCCGTGCCGATCGGTCTGATGGCGGGGCTCAGCACCCGTTTCAACGCCGCGATCAACCCGCTGGTGCAGATCATGAAGCCGGTCAGCCCGCTCGCCTGGCTGCCGATTGTCACCATGGTCATCTCGGCGATGATTACGAGCACGGACCCGCTTTTGCCCAAGGCGTTTGTGATTTCGGCGCTGGTGGTGATGCTGTGCTCGCTTTGGCCCACGCTCATCAACACCGCCGTTGGTACAAGCTCTATCGACAAGGACCTTTTGAATGTCGGCAAGGTTTTGCGGTTGGGGTGGTTCGACAAGCTGACCAAGCTCGTCCTGCCCGCCTCGCTGCCTTACATCTTCACCGGCATGCGCCTGTCGCTGGGTGTGGGCTGGATGGTGCTGATCGCAGCCGAGATGCTCGCGCAGAACCCGGGGCTGGGCAAGTTTGTCTGGGATGAGTTCCAGAACGGCTCTTCGCAAAGCCTGTCGCGCATCATGTTCGCTGTGATCGTTATCGGTCTCATCGGCTTCCTGCTCGACCGGGGCATGATGAGCTTGCAGGCGCTCGCCTCCAAGAACCGCACGGTTTGAGGGGGAGGCGCGCGATGACCGACACACCCTTTCTCTCGCTCAAGGATGTCCGCAAGGACTACGCAGCCAAGACCGGCGAAGTGACCCATGTGCTGGGCGGGATCGATCTCGAAATGCAGGAGGGCGAGTTTGTCGCGATCCTGGGCTTTTCGGGGGCGGGCAAGACGACGCTGATCAACTCGATCGCCGGGCTGGTGAAACCCGATAGCGGCGCGATGACGCTGCGCGGCAAGCCGATTGACGGGCCGGACCGCGAACGCGGCCTTGTGTTCCAGTCCTATTCGCTGTTCCCCTGGCTTTCGGTGGAGCAGAACGTCGCCCTCGCGGTCGACGCGGTGCACAAGGATCGCAGCAAGGCCGAGCGCGCCGCGCTGGTGAAGCAGAAGGTCGAGCTGGTTGGCCTTGGCCACGCGATGGATCGCAAGCCCGCGCAATTGTCGGGCGGGATGCGTCAGCGCGTGGCGGTGGCCCGCGCTCTGTCGATGGAGCCGGAGATTCTGCTGCTGGATGAGCCGCTTTCCGCGCTCGACGCGCTGACCCGAGCCAAGCTTCAGGACGAGATTGAGCGTATCCGCAAGGAAGAAGGGCGCACGATCCTGCTCGTCACCAACGATGTCGATGAAGCGCTGCTTCTGGCGGATCGCATCGCGGTTCTGACGCCGGCGCCCTCGGCCAAGATCGGCAAGATCTACGATGTCGATGTGGCGCGCCCGCGCGACCGGGAAGGCGTCAACGACGATGTGAATTACCAGCGCCTGCGCAAGGACATTGTCGGCTATCTCGGCTCCCTCAACGCGGAGAGCGGGACCGTGGGCGAAAGCGATATCGACCTGCCCAATGTGACGCCGCTCGATCTTCTGGCGAAGAAGAAAGAGAAAGAAGCGCCCCCGCAGGCCTATCTCGACGCGGCCAAGAGCGCGGTCGAAAAGCGCTATCTGGAGTTTTTCAAACTCGACAAGGTCTATCCCACGCCCAAGGGTCCGCTCAAGGTCGTCGAGAACTTCAACCTGTTGATGGACAAGGGTGAATTCATCTCGCTCATCGGCCACTCAGGCTGCGGCAAGTCGACGGTGCTCACCATGGCGGCGGGCCTCAACGAGATCACAGGCGGCGGCATCGTTCTCGACAATCGTGAGATCGAGACGGCGGGGCCGGACAAGGCGGTGGTGTTCCAGGCGCCCAGCCTGATGCCGTGGCTGACGGCTCGCCAGAACGTCGCTCTTGGAGTTGAGCGGGTGTACCCGCACGCGGCCAAGGCCGAGCGCGGCGACATTGTTGACTATTACCTAGAGCGGGTGGGTCTTGCGGATGCGAAGGACAAGCTGGCCGCGGAAATGTCGAACGGCATGCGCCAGCGCGTCGGCATCGCGCGCGCCTTTGCGCTCAGCCCGCGGCTGCTGCTGCTTGATGAGCCCTTCGGCATGCTCGACAGCCTGACACGCTGGGATTTGCAGGACGTGCTGGTTGAAACGTGGAACCGCACCAAGGTCACTGCGATCATGGTCACCCACGATGTCGACGAAGCGATCCTTTTGGCTGACCGGGTGGTGATGATGACCAACGGCCCGCGCGCCACGATTGGCAAGGTTCTTGAAGTGGACCTGCCGCGCCCGCGCGACCGCAAGGAGCTGCTCGAGCATCCCAAGTTCTATCAATACCGGCAGGAGGTGCTGCATTTCCTTGCCGAATACGATCACGGTCCGGACGCGAAAGCGGCTTGATCGAATGCCCGTGGCCAGAAGCTGGGCAATGGCGCCCGGCTCGCAAAGGTCACACCTCTCCTGCGGCGTACGCGCCGTATCATCACGAGCAATGTAGCTCGGCTTCCCAACCAAAAAAGCGCCGGCAAACGTCCGGCCAATAGGGGGTCTTAATGCGTCATACTGTTAGCACTCTTGCTGTCCTTACCTGTCTTGCCACCGCCGCGCCGGCCATGGCTGAAGAAAAGCCGCTCGGCCCTGTTGAGATCGGCGACGGGGTCACGATTGATCCTATCCTCGACATGCGTTTCCGCGTCGAAACCGCGGATCAGGACACCTTCGCCGAAGACGCATCATCAATGACGGTGCGCACCCGCGCCGGGGCTGAACTGAAATGGGCGGAGAAATTCTCGTTCCTGGTCGAGGGCGAAGGCACCTTCCACATCGACGACGATTTCAACGACACCATCGCCAGCGATGGGGTTGAGCCGTTTCCGGTAATCGCGGACCCGGAAAGCTTTGAGCTCAACCGGCTGCAGGTGGGCTATAAGGGCAAGAATCTCGGCGTGACGATTGGCCGCCAGCGGATCATTCATGAAGACGCGCGCTTTGTCGGCAATGTCGGCTGGCGCCAGAACGAGCAGACCTACGACGCGATCCGCGGGCAAGGTAAGATCGGCCCTGTTGAGCTCGACAACAGCTATGTCATATCGCAGCGCACGATCTTTGGTTCCGAAAGCCCGAATTCGAGTTTTGACGGCGATTTCATGTTCAACAAGATCGCTCTGCCGCTCGACAACGTGCGCATCGTCGCCTTCCGCTATGACCTGGATTACGATGACCGCATCGCCTTTTCGAGCGAGACTTATGGCGGCACCGTGACCGCGACGCTTCCCGCTGGCGGGGTGAAGTTCGGTCTCAAAGGCAGCTACGCAACGCAGTCCGACACCGGCGCCAACACCACCGATTACTCCGCTAACTACTACCTCGCCGAAGGCAGCGTCACCTTTGCCGGCTTCACTTTGCGCGGGCAGCACGAGGTGCTGGGCAGCGATGACGGCATCCAAGGCTTCCAGACCCCGCTCGCCACTGCGCACAAGTTCAACGGCTATGCGGACCTGTTCCTCGTCACGCCAGCAACGGGTCTGCAAGACACCAATGTCCGGCTCAGCAAGAAGTTCAAGTTTGAAGGCCTGCCCAGCGGCGTCAACGTCCAGCTGACCTATCACGACTTCCAGAGCGATTTTGGCAGCCAGGATTACGGCACCGAGATTGACGCGGTCGTCGCCTTCAAGGTCGGCAATATCGCGCTGCTCGCCAAGTATGGCGATTACACCAGCGACGGCTTTGGCCCCGACACCACCCGCTTCACGATCCAGGCTGGCATCAGCTTCTGATCGAAGGCCCTCACACCCCTGACGGAGATGAAAAGTGAACGCGCAAACGGCTTTTGAGAAAGGGTCCGAAGAGACCACTCAGGAACGGCTTGTCGTGATTGGCAATGGCATGGCGGGCTGCCGCGCGGTGGAGGAAATCCTCAGTGCAGCCCCCGGCCGCTACGCCATCACGATCTTCGGCGCCGAACCGCGCGTGAACTACAATCGCATCATGCTTTCCCCCGTTCTGGCGGGCGAGAAGAGCTTTGATGAAATCGTGATCAACTCCGCCGAATGGTATGAGGAGAACGCGATCACGCTGGTCTCCGGCGATCCCGTGATCCACATCGACCGGGAGGCGGGTCAGGTCGTCTCGCGCGCAGGCCGGATTGAAAGCTATGACAAGCTGCTGATCGCGACGGGCTCGGACCCGTTCGTGATCCCGGTGCCGGGCAAGGACTTGCCCGGCGTCGTCACCTTCCGCGATCTCGACGATGTGGAAACGATGTTGGAAGCGGCCAAGACCAGCACCAAGGCTGTTGTCATCGGCGGCGGTCTGTTGGGGCTGGAGGCGGCGCACGGCCTATCCTTGCGCGGGATGGAGGTGACCGTCCTGCACCTCATGCCCACGCTTATGGAGCGTCAGCTTGATGAAGCGGCGGGCTATCTCTTGAAGTCCGAACTGGAAGGGCGGGGGATGACCATCCTCACCGGCGCGGACACGGGCGAGATCATCGAAAAAGACGGGCGCGTGGGCGCGGTGCGGTTGAAGGATGGCACCGAGATAGACGCGGACCTTGTCGTCATGGCGGTCGGCATCCGGCCCAACGGCACACTCGCCAAGGCGTCCGGCGTTTTGGTTGAGCGCGGCATAGTGGTCGATGATGACATGGTCACCTCCGACCCCAAGATCCTTGCTGTGGGCGAGTGCGTGCAGCACCGCGGGCAATGCTATGGCCTGGTCGCGCCCTTGTGGGATATGTGCCGCGCGCTCGCCGCGGGTTTGGCCGCGACCCCCAAACCCTATGAAGGCTCGGTCACGTCCACCAAGCTTAAGGTGTCGGGCGTGGACCTGTTCTCAGCCGGAGACTTTTCGGGCGGCGAGGATTGCGAAGACATCGTCATGCGCGACGCTTCGCGCGGCATCTACAAGCGCGTTGTCGTCAAGGATGACAAGGTCGTGGGCGCGGTGCTCTACGGCGATACGCAGGACGGCAATTGGTACTTTGACCTTCTGAAGACCCAGGAAGACGTCTCTGACATCCGAGAGGCGCTGATCTTTGGGCAAGCCTTCGCCTCGGGAGGGTCCGCGCTGGACCCTAACGCCGCCGTTGCAGCGCTTTCGGACAACGCAGAAATCTGCGGCTGCAACGGTGTGTCCAAGGGCGAGGTTATCGGCTGCATCAAGGAAGGCGCGGCCAGCGTCGATGCGGTGCGTTCCACCTGCAAGGCCTCGGCCAGCTGCGGATCGTGCACCGATCTGGTGGAGAGCCTTCTGGCCATCACACTGGGCGATGCGGTTGAGGAAAGCGCGCAGACCATGTGCGGCTGCACCAGCTTTGGCCATGATCATGTGCGCAAGGCCATCGTTGAACACGGGTTCTTGTCGATCCCTCAGGTTATGCAGGAGCTGCACTGGTCGACGCCCGACGGCTGCTCGAAATGCCGTCCGGCGCTCAACTATTACCTGCTGTGCGCGCGGCCGGGCGAATACATCGACGATCAAAAGAGCCGTTTCGTCAACGAGCGCCTCCACGCCAACATCCAGAAGGACGGCACCTATTCGGTCGTCCCGCGCATGTGGGGCGGCATCACCAATCCGCGCGAGCTGCGCGCCATTGCCGATGTGGTCGAGAAATACGAAGCGCGCATGGTCAAGGTCACCGGCGGGCAGCGGCTCGACATCTTTGGCATCAAGAAAGAAGACCTGCCCGCGGTCTGGGCCGATCTCAACGCCGCCGGAATGGTCTCTGGCCACGCTTACGGCAAGGCTTTGCGCACGGTGAAGACCTGTGTCGGCAGCGAATGGTGCCGGTTCGGCACGCAGGATTCCACAGGGCTGGGCGTCAAGCTTGAACAGATGAGCTGGGGCAGCTGGATGCCGCACAAGTTCAAGATGGCGGTCAGCGGCTGCCCGCGCAATTGCGCTGAGGCGACGATCAAGGACTTTGGCGTTGTGTGCGTCGATTCAGGCTATGAGCTGCACATTGGCGGCAATGGCGGGATCAAGGTGCGCGTCACCGACCTGCTCACCCGCGTTGACACCGAGGAAGAGGCGCTGGAGCTTTCCGCCGCCTTTATCCAGCTCTACCGCGAAGACGCCTGGTATCTCGAACGCACCGCCCCCTGGGTGGAGCGCAAGGGTCTGGAATGGGTCAAGGCTCAGCTCTTCGATGACCCCGCGACTGTGCCTGCGTTGGCTGAGCGGTTCCGCTATTCGCAAAGCTTCAGCCAGGACGATCCCTGGGCCCAGCGCGCCGACGGCGACCGGGCCGATCTGCACAGCCATGTCGGATCAATCGGCGCTGGCCCTCCGGCCGATGGCGCGATCAAGGCGGTGGAGCCCGCGGAATGAGCGGCGCGGCGAATCAGGACTGGGTCAGCATCTGCTCTGCGAGCGCAATTGAGCCGGGCATGGCGGGAACCGTGCCGGTCGAAGGCGCTGATGAGATCGCGATCTTCCACACAATCGGCGGCGAATTCTACGCGCTCGTCAACAAGTGTCCGCACAAGGGCGGCCCGCTTTCGCAGGGCATCGTCCATGGCGACAGCGTGTCGTGCCCGCTCCACAATTGGCGCATCTCCTTAAAGTCGGGAGAGGCCTTGGGCGAGGATGAGGGCTGCACGCCCACCATCCCGCTCAAGGTTGAAACCGATCTCATCTGGCTCGACCGGGCGGCGATCCTCGCGCGGCAAGCGGTCTGAGGGCCAGGATGTAGAGCGCGCCGTCATGGGATCCATCAACACCACTTGCGCCTATTGCGGTGTCGGCTGCGGCGTAACGGCGCGCGTCACCGGCGAGCGCTCGGCTGAGATAGCCGGCGATAAAGCCCACCCGGCGAACGCGGGCGCCTTGTGTTCCAAGGGCACGCATCTGGGCGAGACGGTTGGGCTCGATGGGCGCTTGCTCCACCCCATGATTGGGGCCGAGCGCGTCAGTTGGGACCGCGCGATCAGCGAAGTTGCGCAAGCGATGGGCGACTGCATCGAAAAGCATGGCCCCGACAGCGTCGCTTTCTATGTCTCGGGCCAGCTTCTGACCGAAGATTACTACGTCGCCAACAAGCTCATGAAGGGGTTTATCGGATCGGGGAATATCGACACCAATTCAAGGCTTTGCATGGCAAGCGCGGTGGCCGCGCACAACCGCGCCTTTGGCGAGGATATTGTTCCGTGCACCTATGAGGATCTCGATCACGCCGATCTGATCCTGCTGGTCGGCTCCAACACCGCCTGGTGCCACCCGGTGATCTGGCAACGGCTGGAGCGCGCGCGCGAAGACCACGGTGCAACGCTCGTTGTGATCGATCCGCGCCGCACCGAAACGGCCGAACGCGCGGATCTGCATGTGCCTGTCGCGCCCGATGGCGATGTGGCTTTGTTCGACGCGATTCTAGCGACGCAGGACATCGACACGGCCGCTGTGGAGCGGACGTGCGAAGTGCCCGAAGGCTTTTGGGACCGGCCGAGCGCTAACCATGGGATTGAGCCTTCCCTGTTTGCCGATCTGGCGGGGCTGGTCGCGGGCTCTGAGCGGATGATCACTCTGTTCAGCCAGGGCGCCAACCAATCGCGCAGCGGCACCGACAAGGGCAACGCGATCATAAACCTGCATCTGGCGACCGGGCAGATCAACCGGCGCGGCGCTGGTCCCTTCAGTATCACCGGCCAGCCCAACGCGATGGGCGGGCGCGAAGTGGGCGGGCTGGCCAACACGCTGGCGTGCCATCTGGGCTTTTCGGACGATGAGCGCGCCGCCGTATCCGGCTTTTGGAACACCGATCGCCTGACGCAGGGCCCCGGCCTTAAGGCGGTGGACCTCTTCGAGGCGGTGCACAGCGGGGATGTGAAATTCCTCTGGGTGATGGCGACCAATCCGGCGGTCTCCATGCCCAACGCCGGGCGCGTGCGCGAAGCGCTTGCCAAGTGTGAGACCGTGGTTGTCTCCGATGTGCTCGAAGACACCGACACCGGGCGCCTTGCCCATATTCGACTGCCGGCGCTTGCGTGGGGGGAAAAGGATGGCACCGTCACCAATTCCGACCGCATCGTCAGCCGTCAGCGCGCGCTTTTCCCCGGCCCTGGCGAGGCGCGCGCTGATTGGCGTATCCTGGCGGATGTCGGATGCGCGATGGGGCATGGCGAGGCGTTCAATTTTGCGACCAACGCCGGGCGCGTGCGCGAAGCGCTTGCCAAGTGTGAGACCGTGGTTGTCTCCGATGTGCTCGAAGACACCGAC
>JBCBYM010000102.1:0-9616 GCA_039815865.1 Pseudomonadota bacterium | reverse complement strand
GCGAGCCAAAAGGTAGTGAGAAACCGAGAGCTCCACCAGATTGACCTGCTTGCCCTTGAGCGCGGCGATGCTGTCTGCGCCCTTCAGCAAAATGCCATCATTCCCGTTGGAGTAATCGCCAACGATAATCGCGCTGGTGTCCTTGCCGCCGGCTGCCGGGATCGTGAGCGCGTCCATGTTGGCCACCGTCACGCCGTCCAGCTGACCGGCTGTGTATTGGTTCACCGATTCCACATAGTCGTTCACCTGAACGAAGTTGATTTCGATCCCATACTTTTCTTCCACTTGTCGACGATGCCGGTCTGATCCGCGTAAGGCCAAGGCATCCAACCAGCATAGATCGACCATCCAATGTTAAAGCTCGTACGCTCAGCGGCGGTCTCTTCGGGAGCGCCAAAGCATGACGCAAGAACCAGCGCGAACGCCATGGCGGCGAGATTTGAGAGGCGGCGCAGTCCAGTGACCATGAATCATTTCCTTTCGCACTTGCAACATTGCCGTATTCGGTCGTCATGTCCATCGCAAAATTATTACCGTTGTCATCGTTGGTATTATCCATATGTTGCGTGGGCGAACAAACCGGCCGCGAACCGGAAAAAGACGACGTCTGGGAGGGCGTGCTAGCGAAGGGCGAACTGCGCCGCTGCGGCGCTGGCCAAGCCGGGAGTGTATCAATGAACAGACTTTTCGCCCTGCCTCTAGTGACCACTCTTGGCGTGCTCGGCGCTTGCTCATCCGAGCCACCGCCACCCGATCCGGGCAAGCTTGCCTTTGATGAAAAGGTCATCGCGGTGCCTGGCTTTGTCGACTTTCTGGTGATCGATGGCGACACCGTGTGGGCCACCAACGCGACATCGCGCGAAGAAGGCATGGTCGAGCAATGGTCTACCGAAGGCCTGGTGGCCAGCGTCAAGATGCCTCGCCCCTGCGGGACTATGGCGCTCACTGAGGGCTTTATCTGGCAGGCCAGCTGTCCTGAATTGAAAGTCTACAAAATCAACGCTGAGACCGCTGAGATCGACGCGATCCTCGACACCGGTCTTGCGGAGCCGCGCGGAGAGACCAACGTCGTGGCTGGTGCAGGCTCGGTTTGGGTGCCCACCGATGCCGAGGGCAAAATCTCGCGCATTGACCCCCAGACTAACGAAGTGATCGCGCAGATCGACGTGGTTGCCGGCACGTTTTTCCTCGCCTTTGGCGAAGGCGCGCTCTGGGCCGTGGCAAGCGGTGAAAACCTGATGCAGCGCATCGACCCTGAAACCAATGAAGTGACTGGCACCGTCAAGCTGGGCGAGCAGCCCGGCTTTCTGACGGCGGGCGAAGGCGCGGTCTGGGTTCAGGAGCAAGGCGATGGGACCGTCGCCAAGGTCGATCCGGAAAGCCTTGAGATCCTGGCGCGCACCAAGGTTGGCGAGAGTTTGCTCTACGGCGACATTGACGCCGCCGATGGCAAGGTTTGGCTGCGCACAACCGATGATCAGACGTTCGTCGTGATCGACGCCGAAACGACAGAAATTCTCGCCCGCGTGGGCCGGCCCGAAGGCAGCGGCGCAATCCGCTATTCGCCCAAGGGCATCTGGACCTCAGCTCACGATGTGGAGTCGATCAATTGGTGGACACCTGCTAAGGTCGACGCTGAGACGGAATAAGCCGCAGGCGCAATTCAATCTGAGAGAGGGGCAGCATGTTTCTTCGCGATATCGGAATCATCCCACAGGCGGACGGCGCCTCATCACACAACCATCAGGGCGCCTCTCTCACGAATCTGAGCCGGCGCGGCTTTGTCGGCGGTTCAGGGCTGTTCGTTCTTGGGCTCTCGCTCGCCGGGTGCAACACTTATGTCGAGCCTGAGGTTGATGCGGACGCTTTTGACCTTGGCGATGCCGGCCCCAGCCCTCTGACTGATCTTGCCCAAGGCGATGCAACGCCCGGCCTCTGGATCGCGATCGAGGAAGACGGCACGGTCAAGATCACCTGCCACCGCTCGGAAATGGGCCAGCAGGTCTGGACCTCGATGGCGCAGATTGTTGCTGATGAACTCGAAGCCGACTGGGACACGGTCCAGGTCGTGCAGGCCGAGGGGCACGAGCGTTACGGCGATCAGAACACCGATGGCTCGCGTTCGGTGCGCTACAACCTGCACCGTCTGCGTGTTGCCGGGGCGGCCATGCGCCACATGCTGACCGAGGCCGCCGCGATGTTCTGGGAAGTCAACGCGTCGGAATGCACGGCGGACGCCGGCTTTATCCGCAACGACAAGAGCGGCGAGACGCTGTCTTACGGCAACCTTGCTGAGCTTGCCGCCAAGCTTCCAGTTCCCGCTGAAGATGATATCGTTTTGAAAGACCCGGATGACTGGCGTTTTATCGGCAAGGAAGTGTCCTCGCTCACGATTCCCAAGATCACGCGCGGCGAGGGGCAATTTGGCATCGATGTCGATGTGCCGGACATGGTCTACGCGGTGATCGCGCGCCCGCCGCAGGTCTTCGGGCGCACCGGTTCAGTGGATGAAGCCGCCGCGCTCGAAGTGCCGGGCGTGCTGCAAACCGTGCGTCTTCCCGATCCCGCTCCGCCGGCCCTGTTCCAGCCGATGGGCGGTGTGGCCGTCATCGCCAAGGACACATGGGCAGCCATTCAGGGTCGCAAAGCGCTCAAGGTTGCGTGGCGTGATGGGCCCAACGCGTCTTACGATTCGCAAAGCTATTGCGAAGCGCTGAAGGCCGCCTCGCGCAGCAAGGGAACTGTGCGCCGCACGCGCGGAGACGTGGAAGGCGGTATGGCCGGGGCCGCCCAGACGGTTACCGCCGAGTACTACGCCCCGCACCTCACGCAATCTCCGATGGAGCCACCGTCTGGCACGGCGCGATGGACCGATGACAAACTGGAATGCTGGGGCTGCGTCCAGGATCCGCAAGCCACACGCGACACGCTCGCTCAGGTGCTGGGGATCGATAAGGAGAAGATCACGGTCAAGCCGACCTGGCTCGGCGGGGCTTTCGGGCGCAAGTCCAAGCCCGATTTCATGATCGAGGCAGCGCTTCTGGCCAAGGAAGTGGGCAAGCCGGTCAAGGTCACCTGGACGCGCGAAGACGATGTGCGCCACGGTTTCTACCATGCGGTTAGCGCGCAGCGGCTTGAGGCGGGCCTTGATGAAGCGGGCCAGTGCACCAGCTATCTTCACCGCACGACCTTCCCTTCGATCTCGTCGACCTTCGCAAACGGAGTGGACAGTCCGAGCGCCGGTGAACTGGGCCTTGGCGCGACCGACGTGCCCTTTGTAGCGCCCAACCTTCGCATCGAATCCGGCCAGGCGAAGGGCCATGTGCGCACCGGCTGGCTGCGTTCTGTTTGCAACGTCTTCCACGCTTTCGCAGTGCAGAGCTTTGCGGGCGAACTGGCGCACGCAGCGGGCAAGGATCAGAAAGACTATCTGCTCGAACTCATCGGGCCCGACCGGATCATCGACCCGGCGTCCGAAGGCGCCGAATACGGCAATTATGGCGGTTCAGCTGAGGAATATCCGATTGAGACCGCGCGCCTCAAAGCGGTGGTGGAGAAGGCGGCCGAAATGGCCAAATGGGGCCGCGATCTTCCTGAAGGGTCGGGCCTCGGCATTGCTGTCCATCGCTCCTTCCTCGCCTATGTTGCAACGGTTGTCGAAGTCTCGGTTAGCGATGATGGCAAGCTTACCATTGATGGCATCTGGGTTGCCCTTGATGCAGGCACGGTCATCAATCCAAAGCATGTGCGCGCGCAAATGGAGGGCGGGACGATCTACGGCCTATCTAACGCGCTTTATGGAGAGATCACGGCCAAGAATGGCGCGATTGTGCAGGATAACTTTCCAAGCTGGCGGCTCATGAAGATGGCCGAAGCCCCGCGCGCCTTCGAGGTAGAGATCATTCGATCGAACAAGCCACCGGCCGGGGTTGGCGAACCAGGCACCCCGCCCGCGGCGCCCGCGCTGGCTAACGCTATCTTCGCCGCGACCGGCAACCGCATCCGCACCCTGCCAATGATCGGCGCGAGCGGAAGCCGTCTGCCGATGCCGACTGCGGAAACCACCGAAACCACGCAAACCGCCTGAGCCCGGGGAGAGACGACATGGCCATGAAGCTGACTATCAATGGGCAGGAACAAGAGGTTGACGCGGCGCCTGGCACTCCGCTGCTCTGGGTCCTGCGCGATCACCTAAAGATGACAGGCACCAAGTTTGGTTGCGGCGTGGCGCAATGCGGCGCGTGCACGGTCCATATCGATGGGACTCCAACCCGTTCTTGCGTGCTGCCGCATGATTCACTCGAAGGCGCCCAGATCACGACGATCGAAGGTGTCGAGGGCCGCGCGGCGGACGCCATCCGCGAAGCGTGGATCGAAGATGATGTGCCGCAATGTGGGTATTGCCAGTCCGGGCAGATCATGGCGGCCACCGCCCTGTTGGCTGAGAACAGCGATCCCAGCGATGCGGACATAGATGCGGCCATGACCAACCTATGCCGCTGCGCGACCTACATGAGCATCCGGCGGGCCATCAAGAAAGCCGCCTCGAACGTCTAGAGGCCGCTTTTTTCGCCCTAGTGAAGGCCAGAGGGGCGGACGAAGAATCCCTCCCCCCTGACCGTGCCGACTGCCCTTGTTCGATCCGATCTTCGCTGAAGGTCGGCCCACAGCTGCACGCCTTTCTCCGCTCTTAGCTCCGGCCCCGCCGCGGGATGGTGGACGCGCTGCGCGTGGCCAATACCCTCGCGGCTCATTCGATTTGGCGTCTTCCCTCAAGAAAATTTGAAGGCGCCAGGAACTTCAAGGCCTCTCGGTATTTGTACTCTTCAGTACATATACGACTTCAAAGTTCAAAATAGACCAATTCGTCCACCTCCCATATCATAAGAGCCAGCTCCGTGCTTCATTCCGAACCGCCACCCCAGTTTCGTTTACCTCTCCCCGCAAGGCTGAATGGACTAGCCGCTTTGGCCCTTGGTGTTGCCCTTGCGGGGTGTGTCTCCGTTGGTCCCGACTACACACCTTCCCAGATAAGCCGGATCGACAGCGGCTGGATCACCGCGGAAGATCAAACCACGCCCGAAGACCGCTTTTCGGCATGGTGGCGAGACCTCGACGATCCAGCCCTTACGCGGCTGGTCGAAACCGCTCTGGTTCAAAACCTTACCGTTCGCGAGGCCCTCTCCAGAGTGGATGAAGCCCGCGCCCTGCGCATGAACGCACGCGCCGATTATTTCCCGCAGGCAAGGCTTGAGGCCTCAGCCACTCGCAATCAGCAGAGCTTGAACGGCAATCCGGGGATAGCGGATTTTCCAGGCTTCATTCGCGAGTTCGAGCTGCTTGATGCGGGAGGAAGCTTTGGATGGCAGGTGGATCTTTGGGGCCAGGTGCGCCGTCAGAACGAGGCGGCAAACGCACGGCTGGATGCTGCGATTGCATCCGCGCACGCAGCGCGCCTCGCCATCGTTGGCGAAGTCGCAACAACCTATTTCAATCTGATCGGCCTCCAAGATGAACTGTTCGCGCTGAACAAGGCGATCGCGGCTCAAGAAGACATCCTGGCGCTTCGCAACACCCAGCTGGAAAGCGGTCTTCTATCTGAGGCCGATCTAACACCATTCGAGGCAGAGCTTGCCGCGCTCCAGGCCCAGGCGCCAACGCTCGAGGCCGATTTGAAAGCGCAAGCTCTGGCTCTGGGCACTCTGACAGGAGGGCTTCCCAAAGATGAACTCGGTCTGGCAGCCGCTCGCCGGGACCCGATCACGCTTGGAGCGGTTCCTTTGGGTCTGCGCGCTGACATCCTTCGCCGCCGCCCAGACATTCGGATCGCCGAGCGAGCGCTCGCTGCGGAGACAGCCGAAATTGGAGTGGCCAAGGGCGAGCTGTTTCCCAAGCTCAGCCTCAACGCAGCCGGTGGGTTTTCTGCGACCAGCGCTAGCGATTTGCTTAGCGGGGACAGCACTCGGTATTCGCTCTTCCCCTTCTTTTCGTGGCGAATCTTTGAAGGAGGCCGTGTGCGTGCCGAGATCCGCCTGGCCGAAGCCGAAGCGCGCACCGCCGCCCTAGCCTATGAAGGCGCCATCCTTGATGCGCTGCGTGAATCAGAGACTGCGGTCGCAACCTATGACCAATCTCGCGAGGCGCTTCAGCGCTCGCGCGCTGCAAGCGACATCGCCCAACGTAACGTAGGCTTTGCTCGTATGCGCAGTGAAGCCGGCGCGATCAGCGAGATCGATCTTCTCGATGCCGAGCGCCAACTTAACGATGCAAACCGAACCGCTGCGCAATCGTGGCGCCAAGCCGCTGTTGCCATGACGCAGCTCTACAGCGCGCTTGGTGGCGGATGGCAGCGTTTGGACAATTCAGAGCAGGAAACCAATTAAGATGACCAAAAGAGCCATGCTGCTTGCAAGCCTGTGCCTCGGTATCGCTGCGTGCTCTGGGCAGGAAGCGTTTACGACCGAGCCCCGGCCGGTTGACTGGATTGAAGTCGGAAACAGCGCAGCCGCCGCCCAGACGTCGAACGTCTTCCCAGGCCGAGTGCAGGCGCGCCAGTCAACTCTGGTCAGCTTTGAAGTCGACGGGCGCGTTGCCTTTATGCCTTACGAAATTGGCGACGCCTTTCGTAGGGGCGCACCCCTCGCTCGCGTCGATCGCAACATCTACCGGCTGCGCCTTGCGGAGGCTCAGGCGCAGCTTGCCGAAACCGAAGCGCGCGCGCTCGAAGCCGGTTTGAACCTCGACCGGCAAAGGGACCTGTTCGAGCGCAAAGCCGCCTCCAGGGCTGAGTATGAGCGCGCTCAGGCAACCGCTGATAGCCTTAAGGGCCTGGCCGCCGCCGCCAAAGCCCGTGTCGGTTTGGCTAATGATGCGCTCTCGGACACCGCCATACGCGCGCCTTTCGCTGGTCGGGTTGCCCGGCGGATGATGGAGCCGGGTGCGCAGGTCCGGCCCGGAGAACCAGTGCTGGAGATCGACGGAATGGGCCTTGAGGTGAGCTTCTCGGTCTCTCGAGCGATCCGTGACGAGCTAAAGCCGGGCGACCCGGTGTCGGTCATCCTTGGCAGCGCGGATGCCCAAGAGGTGCCAGGGTCCATCGTCGAGCTGTCGAGCCGCGCTGCGGGTGTCGGCGCGTATGAAGTCATCGCCAATATCCCTTCGGTCGACGAGACCTTCCGCCCTGGCGCAGTCGTTGATGTTCGCCTTGATCCAGCCCCCGGCGGTTCGGATCCGGTGGCTGAAATCATGATCCCGATCACCGCCTTTAAGCCAGGTGATGCCAGCAAGGGATCGGTCATGGTGATTGATCCCGAAACAAGCACCGTCAGCGCCCGACCAGTAACTCTTGGCCGTGTTGCAGGCGACTTCATCGCGGTCACCAATGGCCTTAGCCAAGGCGAGATTATCGTCAAACGCGGTGTCGCTTTTGTCACCGACGGCGAGCCGGTCGCTCGCATTGGCGTCAGCGCGGAGCGGTATTCGAAATGATCAACCTGTCACAGCTGGGTTATCGCTTTCACCCCGCGATCCTTCTGACCATTGCGCTGCTAATGGTGTTTGGAGCGGTGAGCTATTTCAGCCTGCCCGCCCGCGAAGACCCCAAGCTTACCATTCGCGAAGCGGTTATCGTGACGCCCTTCCCCGGCATGAACGCAAGCCGTGTGGATGACCTGATAACCAAGCCGCTCTCAGAAGCTATTCAGTCGATACCGGAAATGAAGGAAGTGCGCTCTACCTCTATGGAAGGGCAATCGATCATTCATGCCGAAGTCGCCTTTGAGAACCCCAACCTTTCCCAAATCTGGGACAAGATGCGCGACAAGGTCGAAGAGGCTCGCGCCCAATTGCCCGACGGAGCCGGCGCGCCGATCATCAATGACGAGTTCGGCGATGTCTCCGTGATCACACTCGCGCTTCAGTCGGATGAGTTCGACATGTTCGAGCTGGGTGATCTGGCCGAACATATCCGCGAGCAGATCTATACCATCAAGGGCACACGCAAGGTCGAGATCCTAGGACGGCCCGATGAACGGGTCTATATCGAGATGCCCAATTCGGTTCAGGCTCAATTAGGGGCCTCGCTAGGGGCTGTCGCTCAGCAGCTTGCATCACAAAACGTGGTAACCCCAGGGGGATCGGTCGAGACCGAAAGCCGCCGGTTGGCGATCGCTCCATCCGGCAATTTCGAAAGCCTGGCCGAGATCGAGAACGCGCTGATCGACCTTCCCGACAGTCGTACGGTGCGTCTAGGAGACTACGCTGATGTGCGCATAGGCGTGGAGGATCCTGCGCGCCAAAGAGCCTATTACAACGCCAAACCCGCGCTCGTTTTCTCGATTTCGATGCAAGCGAGCCAAAGCGTGCTCAATTACTCGAAAGTGGCGGTTGAAAAGATCGATAAGATCCGCGCTTCGCTGCCAGCTGGGGTAACACTCAAGACGGTCACATATCAGGCCACCGCCGTTGAGAACGCGGTCTACGGGGTCAGTATCAACGTAATCCAGACGCTCTTCATTGTGCTGGCCGTTGTGATCCTGTTTCTGGGCCTGAGGACAGGTCTCATTGTCGGTGCCATTGTGCCGATCGTCGTGCTTATCACTTTGGCCATCATGGGTTTCGCTGAGATCCGGATTCAGCGCATGAGCATGGCAACCATCGTGATTGCCCTTGGCCTGCTGGTTGATAATGGCATCGTGATCGCCGAAGACTTCAAGAACCGACTGGGCGAGGGCGTGGATCGCATGGACGCGGTCGGCCAGACCGGGCGAGAGCTTGCGCTTCCGCTTTTGTCTTCGACCCTCACAACGATCCTTGTCTTTCTGCCGCTCATGCTCTCGCAGGATAACTCGGGCGAATACACCCGCTCGATCGCACAAGTCATCATCATCTCGTTAAGCGCGTCCTGGCTCGTTGCAATGCTGGTTACCCCGACCTTGTGCTATTGGTTTGCCAAGGCTCCACAAGACGAGGACCAGAACGGTTGGCGCGCGCGCTACGTGGACCGCTCGTTCCGTCAAGCTCGCAAACGCTTTGACACGGATCTGCGCATGATTTTCAGGCGTCCCCGGCTGTTTCTGAGCGCGGTTGTCGGAGCTTTCGTACTCGCTATTGTCGGGCTGAGCTTCGTTCCCCAGCAATTCTTTCCCGCTTCCGATCGACCCGAGATCCTCGTCTTCGTCGATATGCCGGTCGGCACATCAAGCGCCAAGACTGACCGAACTATTCAGGAGATTTCAGAGCATCTTCACGAAAGCGAGGACTATCCAAAGATTGAAAGCGTCGCGGCGTATTCGGGGTTTGGCGGTCCACGCTTTGTCCTGTCCCTCTCGCCCGTCGATCCGGCGCCCAACCGCGGCTATATGGTGATCCGCACAGACAACCAGCAAACGCGCGATGCTTATGTGAAGAGGCTGCGCATGGACCTAGCCGGCGAGTTTCCTGATGCAAGGCTCCGCATTTCTTCGATGTTCCTCGGTCCGAGCGACACGGAAATCCTGCAACTCCAGGTGCGTGGCCCCGACGAAAAGGTTCTGATCGCGACCGGTGAGCGGATTGCCCAGATGTTCCGCGACGTTGAAGGGACGATAGATGTCTTTTCGGTCTGGAAGAACCCCTC
>JBCBYM010000101.1:0-9705 GCA_039815865.1 Pseudomonadota bacterium | reverse complement strand
GCTCGAGTTCCTTCCCGGTTTCCTTGACGGCACTCTGGTGCAGTTCAATTACACCTACACCGATGCAAGCGGCCTGGTTGCCGATGGTGAGGTCAGCGAAGTGGGAGCAACGCCCGACTTCCGCGAGATCGCGCTGCCCGCGACCAGCGAGAACACGTTCAACGCGGTGCTTGGCTATGAGAAATCGGGCCTGAACCTGCGTCTGGCGGGCACGTATCGCGATGGCTTCCTTGACGAGATCAACGCGGACGGTCCGGACTCTGACCGTTTCACGGACAGCCTGTTCCAGCTCGACTTTACCGCGCGTTATCAGGCGACGGACAACGTCCAGGTCTATTTCGAGTGGATCAACATCAACAACGCGGAATTCTTCGCGTTCAACAATCTGGGCGGTCGCCAGAACATCCTCCAGTACGAAGAATACAACTGGACGATGAAGGGCGGCCTAAGGTTGACGTTCTAATGCGGGCATTCCACGGATTTACACTGATAACGCTCGGGATTGCGGCGGCCTGCGCTTCGATCCCGAGCGGCGATCCGGCTGTCACAGTCACCGCAATCGCGGAGACGGTGCCGGTTGGCACGGTCAACGCAGACGCCGCTGATGATCCCGCGATCTGGCGCAACCCTGTGGATCCGGACAAGAGCCTGATCATCGGCACCGACAAGCGCGCCGGGCTCTACGTCTACAATCTGAAAGGCGAGCAGCTGAGCTTTCTGGAAGCGCCCCTGCTTAACAATGTCGACCTTGTCGAACTGGACAATGGCCGCGTGTTGCTCGCCGCGAGCGACCGGTTTGACCTCCAGAACGCGCATATCCAGCTCCTTGGTCTCGATACGGAAACCGGCGCGCTGATCAAGGGCAGCCGTATTTCGGTCGGCCCCGGACAGGGCTATGGCATTTGCCTTGACGCGCCGCGCGAAGACGGCACGGTGCGTATCTTCAGTGCGCCCAAGGAAGGCGTGATCTATCAGACTATTGTGCCGACGACTGACGGCGAAGTGGAAGGGGTGACGACAACGCTCACCAGCGTCCCCAGCCAGCCCGAAGGCTGCGTGGTCGATCCGCGCACGAACACGCTCTATATCGGCGAGGAGGTCGCCGGGGTGTGGGCTATCGATATCGCCACTGGTGAAAAAGAACTGATCGCTCCCACGGGCACCGGCATGACGGTGGCTGATGTGGAAGGCCTCGCGCTTGCACCTGAGGGCAAGAATGGCGGCTATCTGGTTGCATCGAGCCAGGGCGACAACGCCTACGCGGTCTACCGCTTGCCGGGCATGGACCCGGTTGGCCGTTTCCGCATAACGGCGGGAGCCTTCGGAGCAACCGAGGAAACGGATGGCATCGAGCTTGATCCGCGTTCATTCGGGCCAGATTTCCCCGCCGGACTGTTAATCGCCCAAGACGGCGTAAACCCACCTAATGCGCAGAACTTCAAGCTGGTGCGCTGGGACGAGGTTCTTGCTGCCTTAGAGTCGCCTGCAGACTAAGCGGCTTCTACTCAACCCGCTCAACATCGACTGCGCTCGACATGGATTGCGGCGAGCTGCCGATGAAGGTGCCGTCGATCGGTGAAATGTCGGCGTAGTCGCGACCCATGCCGATGGCGATGTGATCTTCGCTTGCCAGGCAATTGTTGGTCGGATCAAAGCCCACCCAGCCCAGGGATTGCCCGCACCAGACATCGACCCAAGCGTGCATGGCGTCTGCGCCCACCAGCTTCTCCTTGCCGGGAGGCGGGCGTGTGAGGATGTATCCGCTGACATAGGCGGCCGGGATGCCATGCGCGCGAAGGGCCATGATCATAACATGGGTGAAATCCTGGCATACGCCGCTGCGCGCTTCGAAGGCCTCTTGAGGCGGGGTCCGGCTGTCTGTGGCGCCGGGCGCATAGGTGAATTCGGTGTGGAGCGCGTCCATCAGCGCGCTGACTGAATTGATGATGTTTCCTTCGGCTGGCAGGAAAGGGTTCGCCCAATCGGTGATCCGAGCGCTCATCGTCGTGATGCGCGAGGCGAACAGATAAGGTGCAGGCGCAAGATCGGACAGGTCCGCTACGCCAAGCGCCTCCGCCTGGACCGCTGCGATCGACTCGCCGTTTTGCGGCGGTTGCGGCGCATCGATGTCGACGACGAATTCGCTCGTTACTTCCAGCTTCTTGAGCGGCGTGTCGAAGCCGATCTGTGTGGTTTTGACCCAGTAGGGGCCGGGCTGATCCTTGCGTGAGCTGGGTTCGGGCAACAGGCGCAAAGCCTCGCGCACCAGCGCCTGACCCTGGCGCAAACGCGGTTTCAAGCGCAGGTTGAACCGCGCGCGCGCCACTGGCGCGGCGTAGCCAAGCTTGCTGACATGACGCACGCGAAAGCGCATCAGAACAGCCTCTTCGTGCGCACTTCGCTGGATCGGTCCGCTTGCAGGAAGTACCGCTCGCTTATCGCTTCGGAGAGATCCGCCAGATCCTTGCGAAGGTCTTCGATAGTCATTGGTCCGATCAGGCTCGCTTCGATCCCCTCGATCTTGGCGCGCAACTGGCGCGCAGCGCGCAGCGGCTCTTCGGGCATACCATCGGTGCGCAGCGGCGGGATCGAAGTGAGGTGCTTGTCGATCTTGCTCAATTGGAAGGCGAGACCGCGCGGTTGCGCCGGCTCAAGCAGCACCATGTCATACACCCGCGCGATATAGGGCATGGTGAGGTAGCGGCTGCGATAGAGCGACTGGCAGTCCACCAATTCCAGCAGCGCGCTCAGATCATCCGCGCTGGCGCTGCCTGGGATGATCGCTTGCGCGGCCTGAAGGATCATCGAAGCGCGCTCGATGCTCATGCCCATGTTGAGGAATTGCCATTCCGGCCCGCGGCTCATTCCGTCCGAAAGCAACCAGGATAGCGTTGCGTGGCGCTCGATCAGCCGGTCGCAGGCGAGCGCCATGGAGTCTATGTCACCGGGATTGAAGCTGGGCATGTCGCGCTGCACAGCGCGCCAGCTATCGCGCGAAAGCCGATCGCGAAGGATCAGCGCGATCTGTTGCTCGCGCTGGATCAGGCTGCGCACCGAGCCGAATTGCTTGGCGTTGCCCAAGGCCAAGCCTGCCATTTCAGCGTAGGAGGCTTCTTTGGACGGCCGCGCTATTGCGCCAAGGTTGACGAGCAGCTTGGCGAGGCGGCTCGCCGTGCTCGATGTGTCGCCCGATTGCCCTGAACCCGACTGCCCCGACATGGCGATCTGGTCCACCAGCACTCGCACAATCCGCGCGGTCTGCTGCGCGCGTTCGCCATATCGGCCAAGCCAGAACAGGTTGTCCGCTGCCTGGCTGGGCAAGAGGCCCTGTTCGCGGCGGACTTCGCGCGGAGTTGTCTTGAGCACCGCTTCGGGCGCGCTGGGGCGCTTGGGCTCGATGATGCAGACATCGGTCGAAATATCGCCCAGGCCCATGAGGCTGGTTCTGAGGTCGCCTTGCTCGGAAACACGGCCAAACCCGCCTTGCAAGGGCACCCAGTCGCCGTTCTCGTCGCGCGCGAGATAGGCGCGCAGGGTAAAGCCGCGTGGTTCAAACCGGCCGTTGTCGAGCGCGGGCGTGGTCGACAGATGGACGATCTCCTGCGCGGTGTAATCCATCGGTCGCATCGCCATCCCGCGCTCTACAGCGGCCCGCTCGTCAGGCGAGAAGCTCGAACCGGGGCGCGTATGACCATCGGGAAGCCCCGTGATCGGTCGGCGGAAGGCCGAACTCACCACCAGATCATCAAGGTTGGATAGGACGAACTCGCGCTCTGTCTCACCGCCGCACCACCAGGTCGCCGCGTTTGGCAAGGCAAGCTGTTCGCCCAGGACCGAGCGCGCGAGGCGCGGCAGGAAGGCGGGCATGGCGCGGCTTTCCACCACGCCCGAGCCGGGCCAATTGGTGACAACCAGACCTTGCGCCAGAGCTGCGATCAGATTGGGCACACCGATCTGCGAGCGCGAATCGAAGTTCATTGGGTCCAGATCGCGCGTCGTGATCCAGCGCCAAAGTCCATCGATCCGCTTCAGGCCAGCAATCGTGCGGGCGAACAAGCGTCCATCGCGCACGGTCAGGTCGCGGCCCTCAACCAGAGAGAAGCCCAATTGGCGCGCAAGATTGGCCTGTTCGGGATAGGATTGGTTGAAGCGCCCCGGCGTCAGCAGAGCAACCCGCGGATCATCGCGCTGGCACTGCTCGGCGATGCCGCGGCGCAGCGCGTTGAAGAATCCGGCATGGGGACGCGTGCCCACCGACGCCAGCAGACCGCCCGTGGCGCGCGCCAGCGCTTGCCGGTTTTCGATCGCATAGCCGATCCCGATCGGGAAGCGCGCGCGGTCGGACAGAACCCGCCATTCGCCCGTAGGGCCGCGCGCCAGATCAACCGCGTAAGTGTTGAGGAAGTGCCCTCCGGCGGGTTTGATCCCCACCATGCGCCGGGCAAAGTCGTTGCTGCCCGAAACAATCGCGGCGGGCAAATGACCGTCCCTCACCAGCGTTTGTTCGCCATACAAATCCGCGATCACCCGCTCGAGCAGCTCGGCGCGCTGGATCAGACCATCAGTAACCTTTTCCCACTCGTCCGCTGCGATAAGGATCGGCATCGGGCCCAGCGGCCAGGGGCGTTCCTGCTCATCGCCGGTAATGCGGAAAGCAAGGCCGAGATCCTCAACATGCCGATCCAGATAATCTTGCAGAAGATGAAGATTGCCGTGGCACTGGCCTGCAAACCCTTTGGCCAAACCGTGCCAGGCCTTGCGAATGTCCGAGCGCGAATTGGTGTAGATATCGGCCGAGGGCGCTTGCGGAGCGTAATAGGCGAGGCTGTCCGTCTCCGGGTCTGGCCCGAAGAGATCCGCCTCGCCGCTTTCCACAAACGGAGTGTCGCCGTGCTCTGTCATGCCCGATGGGCTTACACTGCGCGCGCAGGGCGACGCAAATCGAGGGTAAGCGGGAACTCACCATGATCCTCGCTTGAGGGGATAGTGACACTGCCGGGCGAATGGCCGTGATCCTGAAAACGCGCCTTGCGCCGCGATTCCGCTTCGAAATTGTTGATCGGCACATCATCGAACGAGCGACCGCCCGGATGCGCGACATGGTAGACGCATCCCCCTAGCGAGCGGTTGTTCCAGGTGTCGTAGACATCGAAGGTGAGCGGCGGATCGGCCTTCAAGAGCGGATGCAAGCATGAGGCCGGAGCCCACGCCTTGTAGCGCACGCCTCCCACCGCCTCGCCCCCTGTCAATCCGGGCTGGCCAGTTGGCGTCATTGGCACGCGGCGCCCGTTGCATCCGATCACATGGCGCCCCGGCGTCAGGCCCTTGGCACGCACCTGCAAGCGCTCGGTCGAGCTGTCGACATAGCGCACGGTGCCGCCGATCGCGCCGGTCTCTCCCAGCACGTTCCAGGGTTCGAGCGCGTGGGCAATCTCAAGCTCGACCCCGCCTGCCTGAACGCTGCCATGGACGGGGAAGCGGAACTGGCGCTGGGCTTCGAACCAGTTGGGATCGAAATCGTAGCCTGCGCGGCGAAGATCGCTGAGCACTTCGAGGAAGTCATTCCAGCAGAAATGTCCCAGCAGGAACTTGTCGTGTAGGCTCGTCCCCCAGCGCACCAGATTGCCATCCTGCGGCTCGTTCCAGAACCAGGCCAGAAGCGCGCGCAAGAGGAGCTGAGCGGCGACACTCATCTTGGCATCGGGCGGCATCTCGAAGCCGCGAAATTCAATCAGCCCAAGCCGACCGGTCGGGCCATCGGGCGAATAGAGCTTGTCGATGCAGATCTCAGTGCGGTGCGTGTTGCCGGTGACATCGACAAGCATGTTGCGAAAGAGCAGATCCACCACCCAGGGGAAGGGCACTGGATCATTGGGTCCCGGCACCTGGCCCAGCGCGACTTCGAGTTCGTACAGACTGTCATGGCGCGCTTCGTCGATCCGCGGGGCCTGGCTGGTCGGGCCGATGAACAGGCCGGAGAACAGATAGCTGAGCGAAGGGTGGCGCTGCCAATAGAGCACGAAGCTCTTCAAGAGGTCCGGCCTACGGATGAAGGCGCTTTCGGTGAAGCTAGCGCCGCCCATTACCATATGGTTGCCGCCGCCTGTACCGACCGAGCGGCCATCGACCATGAACTTGTCCGCCGTCAGCCCCACTTCGCGCGCGGCGTCATAGAGCTGGGTGGTGACGTCCACCATCTCTTCAAAGGTCGCGGTCGGGTGAATGTTGACTTCAACAACGCCCGGATCGGGCGTCACCTTGAGGACGTTGATGCGCGGGTCGGGCGGGGGCAGGTAGCCTTCGATCCGGACAGGGGTCTGAAGGGCCTCGGCGGTGGCTTCGATCTCGGCGATCAGTTCGAGGAAGTCCTCCATGCTCTCAACCGGCGGCACGAAGATCGAGAGGTAGCTGCCCCTTGGCTCAACCGTCAAAGCGGTGCGAACCGCGCCTTCTATGATTTCCTGCTCGATCCGTTGCTGAGCGTTCGAGCCAGCGGTTTCAACCTTGCGATGAGCCTGCGGGCGTTCGGCGTTCGGACCGGCGTCAACGGGCGCAGTTTCCTCCCGGTCTTGCTGGCCGCGTTTGGCGCGCTGGTCGCGGAAGTCGGCGAGCGGGGTTTGTGGATCGGTTTCGACGCGCGGATGGACATAGGGGTAGTCGCTCGAAGAGACATGCGGGAGCGAGCCGAGCGGCAGCCGATATCCCAGCGCGCTGTCGCCCGGCACCGCGAACAGCGCGCCGCGCCGCAGCCGCCATTGCTCGCTCTTCCACCGGCCCGGCTCGCGAGCCTGCTGAGTTTGCGCGAGTTGCGATTGCGTCTGGCGCTGGATCGGCAGCACGTAGCCCACCGGCGTTGTCAGGCCCCGGCTGAAAGCTTCGACAATGCGCTGGCGTTCTTCGGGGTCTTCAATCTTGGGGTCGAGCGGGCTGACATTGACGGGCAATTCGCCTTCGCGCTCAATCCACTTTTCCGGGTCTTCATAGACCGGCTGGACGAAGTCCTCGGCCACGCCAAGGCCTTGCGCGGTGGTCTTCAGAAAGGCGTCGGCGTGCTCGGAGAGGACGCTTGGCTCGGCGTTCTTATCCGGGTCTGAGGCGATCAGATCGGGGTTGTTCCACAAGGGTTTGCCGTCCTTGCGCCAATACAGCGAAAAGCCCCAGCGTGGCAGGCTCTCGCCCGGATACCACTTACCCTGTCCATGGTGCAGGAACCCGCCGGGCGCGTAGATCGCCTTCAGCTTCCGGATCAGATTGTCGGCGTATCCCGCCTTGGTTGGGCCCACCGCCTCGCCATTCCATTCCGGCGCCTCGCCACCCGTTTCGGCGAGGAAGGTGGGCTCGCCCCCCATAGTGAGGCGCACGTCCTGCGCGCTCAGATCCGCGTCCACCCGCTTTCCCAGATCGAGCAGCGCGTGCCAGCGATCATCGGTGAAGGGCTTGGTGATCCGGACCGCTTCCTTCACCCGGTCAACCGACATTCCAAAGTTGAAGTCCACCTCAGCGGGTTCCGCCATGCCCTCGATCGGAGCGGCCGAGCGGTAATGCGGCGTGGCGGCCAGCGGTATGTGCCCTTCGCCCGCAAACATGCCCGAGGTTGCGTCCATCGCCACCCAGCCTGCACCGGGAACATAGGCTTCCGCCCAGGCATGGAGGTCAACGACGTCTTGCGTGACGCCCTTGGGCCCTTCGACCGGCTCTACATCGGCGACAAGCTGGATCGAATAGCCCGAGACAAACCGCGAGGCAAAGCCAAGCCTGCGCAAGAGCTGCACCAGCAGCCAGGCGCTGTCGCGGCACGATCCGCGCCCGATTTCCAGCGTGCCCTCAGGCGTTTGCGTGCCCTGTTCCATGCGGATGACGTAATCGACCGCTTCGTTCACTGCGCGATTGACCTCGACAAGGAAGTCAATCGTGCGCCCCTGATAGCTGGCAAAACGCTCCACCATCGCCTCGAACAGCGGGCCTTGCGGCTCGCAATCGAAATAGGCGACGAGATCATCCCTCAGCGTCTCGTCATACTGGAAGGGAACCGCTTCGGCGTACTCTTCGATGAAAAAGTCAAACGGGTTGATCACCGCCATATCGGCAATCAGATCGACCTCGATCTTGAACTCGCGCACTTTCTCGGGAAACACGACCCGCGCCTGCCAATTGCCGTGCGGGTCCTGCTGCCAGTTAATGAAGTGGTTTTCCGGCTCAATCTTGAGCGAGTAATTGGGAACGGCCGTGCGCGTATGCATCGCGGGGCGCAGGCGTATCACTTGCGGACCGACGGTGATCGGACGCGAATAACGGTAATGCGTGAGGTGGTGCAAAGCGGCGCGTATCATGGTGCCGATGGTTAGAGGGGCGGGGGCGCTTTATTGCAACGCGAAAATGCGCCCAGCCGCCTCTTGAGCAACCATTGCCTCCACCCGTTACATTATTGCACTGCAACAAAGCGCTTGGCGAATCCGGTTTCGCGTATATTGTTACGCTGTGGGCGATCCTTCATACCTCACCTTTGCTTTGCCGCTCTTGCTGGTGGCGGGGGCAGCCGCCGGCTTTGCGGGCGGGCTCTTCGGTATCGGCGGCGGCTTTGTGGTGGTGCCCGCGCTTGTCATCCTGTTTCCCATCCTTGGTTTTAGCAGTGAACAGAGCGCGCATATTGCCGTCGGCACGTCGCTGGCGACGATCATCTTCACATCCCTGCGCGCCACGCAAAGCCAGGCCAAGCGCGGCGCGGTCGATTTCGCAGTGCTCAAGAGCTGGGCCATCTGGGTGGTGCTGGGCACGCTGATCGGCGCCTTGATTGCAGACTTCGTATCGGGATCGCAGCTCGCGCGCATCTTCGGGTTTGGTGTCCTGACCTTCGCGCTGTACTTCCTGCTGCCCGCCCGGATGAGTGAGCCCGTTTTTTCGCAAATGCCAACCGGCGTGCCGCGCGCAGGGCTGGCTGGCACTTTGGGCACGTTCTCCGCGCTGCTGGGAATTGGCGGTGGAACCCTCACAACCTTGACCATGACGGTGTGCGGATCGCCCATTCATCGCGCCATCGGAACAGCCTCTGGCATGGGCGCCATCATCGCGATCCCTGCGACCATCGGCTTCATAATCATCGGGCTGGGTCAGGCGGACTTGCCGTGGGGCTCGCTTGGCTATGTTAATGTACCAGCGGCAGCGGCGATCATCGTCACCTCGGTCATCTTCGCGCCGCTTGGCGTGGCCGCCGCGCACAAATTGCCGCCCGAGATCCTGCGCCGGGTTTTTGGGGTTTACCTAATCCTTGTCGGCATCACCATGATCGGGAAGAGTTTCAGCTAATCAAAGGAGCGTTCTTATGCCTACCAACCGTCGCAATTTCCTCGCCGGAGCCGGGCTTGCCACCGGGATTGGCGCGCTTCCGCTGAATGCGGCTTCGGCAATGGCAGCTGAGGTCCAATCGGACTTTGGCCCGATGAACGGTCAGGCGCTCCTTAGCCGCAACGAAAACCCCTATGGCCCTGCGCCTTCCGCGATCAAGGCGATTGCCGAGAACGCCAAGATGGGCTGCTATTACACTGATCGCGCGCTGATGCGCTTGCATGAAATGATCGCCGAGCGGCACAATGTGTCGGTCAAGAACGTCGTGGTTGGCAGCGGTTCGACCGAAATCCTGTGTGCTATTTCGCTCGCCTGGGGCCGAGATGGCGCGATCCTGTGCCCGGACCTGTTCTGGGATACGAC
>JBCBYM010000100.1:0-9783 GCA_039815865.1 Pseudomonadota bacterium | reverse complement strand
CGCGATGAAGGCCTCTCCCCTGGGCGAGGTAGTGTGGCTTTTCTTCGGTGCTCTTTATGTCACCGGAGCAGCGCTGGCGATGATCCAGGTGCGGGTGAATTACAGCGCTTTTGGCGTGGCGCTGACCTATCTTGCGCCGGTTATCGCGGTCGATGTGGGCGCGTATTTTTCCGGGCGCGCGATCGGCGGTCCCAAGATTGCCCCGGCTCTGAGCCCCTCCAAGACGTGGGCGGGCCTCGCAGGCGGAGCGGCTGCGGCAAGCCTCGTTTTCATCGCCGTTGTCGCGAGTGGCTGGATGCCGGAACTTGGCGAGAATGCGAGCGTTACCGGTCTTCTCCTTGCGGTTCTGGCAGGGGTTCTGGTCGCCGTGATCGCGCAGGCCGGGGACTTCTTTGAAAGCTGGATGAAGCGGCGCGCGGGCGTCAAGGATTCAAGCGCTCTTATCCCGGGGCATGGCGGTGTGTTTGACCGGGTGGACGGCTTTCTGGCCGTCTTCTTCCTGATTTTCTGCGTCAACGTTGTGCCAGGGTTGTTGGCAGGCCAGCTGTTATGACACGCTCGCTCACTCTGCTGGGGGCGACCGGCTCGATTGGCGCCTCGACGCTCGATCTGGTGCGGCGCAATCCCGAAGACTGGCAGGTGGAAGCGCTCACCGCCAATTGCAGCGCGGGCGAGCTCGCCGGGCTCGCGCGCGAGTTTGGAGCCAAGATTGCAGTTGTGGGCGATGAAAGCTGCTTGCCCGAGTTGCGCGATGCGCTGGCGGGCAGCGGGATCGAAGCGGCGGGCGGGGCTCAGGCTTTGTGCGAAGCGGCCGCGCGACCCGTTGATATGACGGTCGCCGCCATTGTCGGCACAGCGGGCCTTGCGCCCACGATGAAGGCGGTCGAACGCGGCGGCACCATCGCGCTTGCCAACAAGGAAGCGCTGGTATCGGCGGGCAGCGTGATGACCGCCGCTGTCGCCCAGCATGGCGCCACGCTCCTGCCAACCGACAGCGAACATAACGCGATCTTCCAATGCCTCGCTGGCAACGCGATTGATGAGGTGGCGCGCATCACGCTTACGGCCAGCGGCGGGCCTTTGCGCACCTGGTCAATGGAGCGCATCGCTGCGGCCACTCCGGCAGAGGCGGTGGCGCATCCCAACTGGTCGATGGGCGCCAAGATCAGCGTCGACAGCGCGACGATGATGAATAAGGGCCTTGAGTTCATTGAGGCTCATCACCTCTTTCCCGTAGGGCTGGATCGCTTGCGCATCGTTGTCCACCCGCAAAGCGTCATTCACTCGATGGTTGAGTATCGCGACCGCTCGACGCTGGCGCAGCTTGGGCCATCGGACATGCGGGTGCCAATTGCCTCGTGCCTCGCTTATCCGGCGCGCATGGAAACACCGCTTGAGCCGCTTGACCTTGCGAGCATCGGGGAATTGACCTTTTTTGCGCCTGATGAAGAGCGCTTTCCCGCCACCAAACTGGCGCGCGAGGCGATTGAGCTTGGCGGCGGCGCGCCCGCTATCCTCAACGCCGCGAACGAAATCGCGGTTGCGGCGTTTCTTGACGGTAAGATCGGTTTCCTTCAGATCACGGGTCTGGTGGCAGAAACCCTCGACTGGTTGGACGCCGCTGCGCCCGGATCGCTGGAGGAAGTACTGGTGTTGGATCGCGAAGCGCGCACCAAAGCCAGCGAACTGTTAGAGAGACGCTAGTGTTTGAGAGCCCCCCCTTCTGGATGTACATTATCGGCTTCCCGCTGTTGCTGGGGCCGCTCGTCACGGTTCATGAGCTGGGCCACTATCTGGTCGGGCGCTGGTTTGGCGTCCACGCTGAGGCGTTTTCGATCGGCTTTGGCAGCGAGCTGTTTGGCTGGACGGACAAAGCGGGCACGCGCTGGCGCGTCTCGGCGCTCCCGCTTGGAGGCTATGTCCAGTTCAAAGGCGATATGAACCCGGCCAGTGTGCCTGATCCCGATGCGCCCATGGAAAAGGGTTCCTTCCAGTCCGCCGCCTTGTGGAAGCGCGCTCTGGTTGTTGCAGCTGGCCCGGTGACCAATCTGATCGTGGCCGTGGCCATCTTCGCCGCTTTCCTGGCGATTGTGGGAGAGCGCGTTGTTGCCAACCCCGAACAGTCCACTGTTGTCGGCGGGTTTTCGGACGAGGGCGATACCCCCTATCCCTCCGCCGCGCGCGAGGCCGGCGTCGAATTGGGCGACCGCATTGTTGCTATTGATGGCGCGTCCATCGCCGACTTCACCGACCTTCAGGAAGCGGTCCGGTTCTATCCGGAGCAGCGCTTTGTCCTGACGCTTGAGCGGTCGGGCGAAGAACTGGATATCTCTGTCACCGCCTCACGCGTCGAATTTGACGATGGCTTTGGCAACAAGGGCGATATCGGCCTTTTGGGTGTGCGCCCTGTTGAAGTGCAGTTCGAGAGCCAGCCTGTGCCCGCGCTCCAGGTGGTCCCGCGCGCGTTCGCGCTGTGTGGCAAGGTGGTTGACAAGATGATCCTCGGCATCTCGCAGATCGTCACCGGGCAACGCTCGATCAAGGAATTGGGCGGGCCGCTCAAGATCGGCAAAGTCGCGGGCGAGCGGCTGAGCATGGGCGCGCCGTTCTTCATCGAATTCATCGCCCTTATCTCGCTTAACTTGGCGTTCATCAACTTCTTGCCAATCCCAGCGCTCGATGGCGGACACCTTGCGTTTTACGCGGTCGAAGCGGTGCGGCGAAAGCCGGTTGGCCCACAGGTAACCGAATGGGCGTATCGAACCGGCATCGCGCTGGTTTTGACGTTCATGGTGGTGGTCACGTTCAACGATGTGACTTCCTTGCCACTGATTGGCGGCCTGTTCGGCAGTTAGCCGTGGAAACGCGACGAACGAGCTGGGGGACAGGCCTTTGTTCGCTTGATTGCGGCTCTCGCATCGGGCAGAGCCGCGATGTGTCTTTCGGGGCATGTCATACGCGAAAGCCCTGAGGGGAGTGGCGATTGCGTTGACCGCTTTGGGCAGGCGGTCCAGGGGCGACCCGGGCTCGAAGAGCCGGGGTTTTCCTAAGGCGATGCTAAAGACGGGTTGAACGGGAAATTTTACGGACATGAATCGAAGCAAGGCAGCGGGCGTTTCGCCTGCCACTTCAGGCCCAACCCCGTCCGTGGGGCGGCTGGCGATTGCTCTGACTTGCGGCACAATGCTCGCAGGGGTGCCCACCACCGCTTTGGCGCAGGATGAGGCCACTGGCGATACGCCGCCAGCCACAGCGCCTACACCGGCTCCGACGCCGGCGCCCGCTCCTGCACCCAGCAACATTATCCGCACGATCAGTGTCGCCGGCGCAGAACGCCTCGAGCCGACAACGATCCTTTCCTATATCCGCCTGCGCGTGGGCGAGGAGTACACCTCGGCTGCGGCCGACCAGGCGCTTAAAGATCTGGGCGCGACTGAACTGTTCGCGGGCAGCTCCACGATCCGGAACGAAAACGGCAATGTCGTTATCACGGTGACAGAGAACCCGGTGATCAACCGCATCGTTCTGGAAGGCAACGAGCGCCTCGACGCGGAGAAGATCCTGCCTGAGATCAAGCTTGCGCCGCGCCAGATCTTCACCCGTTCCAAGGTTCGCGCAGACGTGGCGCGCATCATTGAGCTCTACAAGCGCCAGGGCCGCTTTGCCGCGACCGTTGAGCCCAAGATGGTTCAGCTGCCGCAAAACCGCGTCGATGTTGTGTTCGAGATCAGCGAAGGGCCCAAGTCCAAGGTTCGCCAGATCAACATCATCGGCAACGAACAGTTCTCTGATGGCGCACTGCGCGGCGAGATGGTGACCAAGCAAGCGCGCTTCACCCGCTTCTTCAGCTCCAACACCAGCTATGACCCCGATCGCCTTGCGTTTGACCAGCAGAAGCTGCGCCAGTTCTACCTGACCGAAGGCTATGCTGACTTCCGCGTCGTCTCGGCGGTGGCCGAGCTTACGCCGGATCAGAAAGACTTCATCATCACCTACGTGGTCGAGGAGGGTGAGCGCTACAAGTTCGGCGATGTCAAAGTTGAAAGCCAGCTGCGCGACTTTGACGGCGAGGCGATCAAGCGCGGTCTCTCGATGCAATCGGGCGACTGGTACGATGCCAAGGCGGTGGAAGACACGGTCGAGCAGCTCTCCGAGCTGGCCGGCCGGTTCGGCTACGCCTTCGCCGACGTCCAGCCGCGGTTTGACCGCAACAAGGACGATCTGGAGATGAACATCACCTTCATCCTGCGTCAGGCGCCGCGCGTCTACGTCGAACGGGTGGATGTGAACGGCAACACGCTGACGCAGGACAAGGTCGTGCGGCGTGAGTTCCGCCTGTCCGAAGGCGACGCGTTCAACTCGATTGGCGTGCAGCGGACCGCCGCGCGTATCAACTCGCTGGGCTACTTCCAGGAGAACTTCGAGGTAAACCAGGTCGAAGGTGCCGCGCCTGATCGGATTGTGCTCGAAGCCAATGTTCAAGAGCAGCCGACCGGTGAGCTGCAGTTCTCCGCGGGCTTCTCCTCGATCGAGCAGTTCATTCTCGCCGCCTCTATCCGCCAGCGCAACTTCCGCGGGCGCGGGCAGACCATCGGTCTGGCGGTCAACTATTCGCAGTTCTCGAGCCAGGCGCAGATCAGCTTCACCGAACCCTATGTGTTCGATCGCAATATCTCGGCGGGGGTCGACATTTACCGCCGCGACTTCAACAGCTTCAACTTCAACGGCAGCGAACGCAACACGACCTTCAGCCAGGCGACGACCGGCGGTACGATCCGCCTGGGTGTGCCGCTGACGGAGTACATGTCGCTGATCGGCAGCTACACGCTGAACTACGACGAGGTGAGCCTGGACGAAGACCTCTTCTTCTCCGACCTTGACGGCGATGGCGTGGCGACCTGTGATCCGCTGCTTGCGGGCCGCTTCTTGTGCGATGCGCTTGGCAACCGGCTGAGCTCGATCCTGGGCCTCAACGTCAATTACAACTCGCTGAACTCCGGCTTCCGCCCGACGCGTGGCGAGCAGATTTCGTTGGGCGCTGAGTTTGCGGGCCTGGGCGGCGATGTGCGGTATCTGCGCTTCCGCGGTCAGGCGCGCAAGTTCTGGGGCATCGGCAACACCGGCTTCATCTTCTCGCTGTCGGGCGAGGCGGGCACGATCATCCCGCTGCAGGAGCGCGAGGGTGAGGGCGTGGACGATATCCTGCTCACTGATCGCTTCTTCCTAGGCGAACCGCGCATTCGCGGCTTCGACATTCGCGGCGTGGGCCCGCGTGTTCTGACCCAGTTCTACCAGCTTGACTCAGCCACCAACACCGCGGTGCTGGATGATGATGGCAACCCCGTCCTGTTCGATTCCGAGGACCAGACGCGCGATGATGCCATCGGCGGCAAGAACTACTATCTGGGCCGCGCCGAGCTGGAGATTCCGCTGGGCACCGGCGCGCGCGAGTTGGGCCTGCGCCCCTCGATCTTCCTCGATATTGGCGCGCTTTGGGATGTCACGCAGCCGGTGCTGCAGGACAACCCGGACGGGATCCAGCAGCTCGATTCCGAAACCGGCGACCCGCTTTTCTCGACCACCGTGGACGCCAACGGCAATCCAATCGTCGATTCGAACGGCAACGTTATCCGCGTGCTGACCACCGACCCGGTGGATGCCAACGGCAATGACAACCGCCGCGAGATCGTCGCAAACTCGAACATCCGCGAGGTTTTCGTTGGCGATTCCGCCAGCCCGCGTATCGCGCTGGGCATCGGGGTGAACTGGAACTCGCCGTTTGGCCCGTTCCGGATCGATTTCGCTCACATCATTCGCTCGGTCGAAGGCGATGATGAGAAGACTTTGCAATTCAACGTAGGAACCCAGTTCTAATGAAACCTATTTCCAAGTTCTTCGCTCCGGTGGCTTTGGCTAGCCTTGCCCTGATGTCCGCTCCGGCAGCGGCGCAGGTTGAAGGCAAGGTTGCCACGGCCAGCATCAGCAACGCCATTCTCGGTGTGCCCAGCTTTCAAACCGCGCTTAGCCAGGTGCGCACCACCTACGCAGCGCAGATTGAGCAGTTGCAGGCCAAGCGTACGCAGCTTGACGGTCTGCTCACCCCGTACGACACCGATGGCAACGGTTCGATCGATCAGGGCGCTGAGACCATTGCGCTTCAGGGCGGAGGCAACTTCCAGCAGATCCAGACCCTTCGCTTAGAGGTCAGCGGTCTTGAGAACCAGATCACCGCCGCTCAGGTCTACGCCGTTGAGCAGGTCCTCGCGCAGTATCAGGTGGCTCTCAACGAGGTGGCCACCCAGCAGCAGATCGTGATGGTCGTTGATCCCTCGAGCCTGCTTTACGCCGCCGAAGGCGCTGACATTACCGCCGCGGTCTCCACCTCGCTGGCGGGCAAGGTCAGCGCGGTTGGCATCGTGCCGCCGCAGGGCTGGCAGCCGTCGAACAGCGGCGTCCAGATCTTCCAGGAAATCCAGCGCCGCCTGCTGCTGCAGGAAGCGCGCGCCCGCGCCGCTCAACAACAGCAGCAGGGCAACGCTGAAGCGCCGGCTGGCCGCTAAGGCCGGGCAATCGGACACCAGACACCGCACCAAAGCGGGCACCAAAGCGGGCACCAAAGGGGGCAGGGCATGAGCGACGAGCCGAGCGCATCGGAACCGATCGTGGACTACGACATCCACAAGATCCTCAAGGCCCTGCCGCACCGCTATCCGCTGCTTCTGGTGGATCGGGTCAAGCGCATCGATCTTGGCCAGCGTATCCACGCGGTCAAAGCTGTGAGCATGAATGAGGAGTTCTTCCAGGGCCACTTCCCCGGCGCTCCGATCATGCCCGGCGTTCTCCAGATCGAAGCTTTGGCGCAAGCCGCCGCGATCCTTGGCATTGAAACGCTGGAGCTGTCGGGCACCGGCAAACTCGTCATCTTCATGGGGATAGAGAGCGCCAAGTTCCGCGCTCCCGTCACGCCGGGCTGCCTGCTCGATCTGGAGGTTGAGTTCCTCCAGTCGCGCCGGCAGGTCCACAAATTCTCCGGCAAGGCGAGTGTGGACGGCAAGGTGACCTGCCAGACCGACTTTACCGCCATGATCGCGGATCCGCCGGAGGGGTAGAGGCCTAGGACTGAGGCCGCGTGTAGGAGACACAGGTTACACAGTTCAAAAGTCGAAAAGACACCGCCCCTGAGCGTTCACCTGTAGGAAATTTTTCGCAAACGGGCGCAAACAAGCGGGCCGCCACTGCGCAAAGAGCAAGCCGACAATGGGAAAGAGCGCCCCTGTCCTATCGCGTCCAGCGGTGTGTAGGAAAGCGCGAATGGCGCGCAAAACCGCTTGCGTTTCGCAGCGTTTCGCCTTAGGCGCGCGCCTTTCCAGAACAACAGCAGCCCCGGTCGGTACCGGGGCACGCGCTTGAAGGAACCGGAACGATGAAAGCCGAAGGGCACCCCGATTATCACATGATCACGGTCAAGATGACCGATGGCACCGAATTTCAAACCCGCTCGACCTGGGGCAAGGAAGGCGACACGCTGGCGCTCGATATCGACCCGACGAGCCACCCGGCATGGACCGGCGGCAACCGCCAGGTCCAGGAAGGCGGCCGCGTCGCTGCGTTCAACAAGCGCTTTGGCGGTCTCAGCCTCAAGAAATAAGTGCTGTGCAAAAGCTTTGCGGCCTTCGCGGTCGCACGGGGAAGGGCGGTCCGACGGGGCCGCCTTTTTTCATTGTCTTGCAACAAGGGTGGCCGCCTCTAAGCAGACATTCGGTTAACGACCCTAACGCGACGTTGGTTAGTCTATAAAATTGCTCTAGGGGGGCCTCATTGTAGAGTGCTGTGGACCGATTGGCGGGCCTCAACAGTTGCCAGTTGGACTTGATGCGCCAAGATTGACCAGCTTGGCTCAATCACTTGTACCTTGGAACGGGATCGCGGGATTATAATTTCCAATTTCGTGCGGAGGTTTGCTCTGTTGGTTCCAGCTTTGTCAGCGCTGTTAACAGGGTCGAGTACCATCGCGGCAAACGCCGACCCGATGTTGTAATAACCGTCCTTATCGCAGGTCCGCGATACACGATCCGTTCATAATGGAAACTGTTTATATGAACGCACTTTCGCATGGCATGGGATACGCAGGCCCTGAGAGGGAATTTGACCGCAGTAATTCTATACTTGCAAACGGGGGTAAGCGATGAATTGGAAAAGCGTAGCACTGGGTCTTGGAGCAACGGCAATCGCAGCCGCTGGGGTCTACGCTGGCAGCGGATTACTTAGTCCATCAGGCGCCAGCGCGGACGGAAACGAACCGATCACGCTCGCCGAACCCTCCCCACTCGTGACCGAGGCGATCCGCACGGATTGCGGCCTCACCAATGCCAGCGACGATACGACTGCCAAGTCTGGTGTGGTTAGCGCCAGCGTCACCCGTGCGCGTGTCACCGCTTCACAAGATGTCGACGAAGACATGGACATCGCTGCCGCGATCGAAGCGGGCGATTGCCGCTTCCGGCTCGATGGCATTTGGACCGAGGACCTGCCACTCGCTCTCGACACCTCGATTGAAATTGACGGGTTCTCGAGCATGTCGGGCGGTTCGCTTGATCCATCCCTGCTGCACGGCACATTTGTAACGCCGCGCACCTTGATGATTGAAGCTGAGGATGATGCCTCGCTGCTAACGATCAGAGACGCGACCGATCCGCAAAATGTGGTTACAGCCCGTGAGGAAGATGAAACGCCTTTGGCGGATGTCTTCACGGCGGGCGGCACGCGCAAATCCTATCTTCTTAACAAGAGCCTCAGTTCCGAGACGGCGGGCACAAGTAGCCCGCAACGAATTGGCGTGGATGTAACGCGCACAGGCCGCGTTCGCATCCGTATCGAAGGCACAAACTACTATCGCCCAACCACCGATGCGTTTGACGATAAAGAGTCCAAATCGACCAACGCTTGGATGATCGAGCGCAATCTCGATAATCTCGACGCCAGCCTGAAAGGGTATGACGCTTACGAACAGGATCTGTTTCAGCTGAATAAGAACAGCAAGGGCCGCGTGTTTGAAGCGGCTGACCCTGAACAATATACCATTACCGAGAAACGCACAGTGCCCTTGGGTTTCAAACTTGTTCCCGAGGGCGCGCAGGGATCAGTAAGGAGCTCGAAGTTGATCCGGACTGAGCGCGAATATCAGCGCACAGTCGCCATCAGCCTGGGCGCGAAAGTCGGTTTCGAAAGCGAGGCCGCATCAGCCGCAGTTGGCGCGGACTACACAGAAAGCAAAACCGAGGGCATGCGCAAGGCGAACGCCCGGTCGGTCATGAATGGTTATAGCCGGCACAAGATCTATGCGCTTGTGCTCGACCAACCCTTTGTTCGGCTGTCAGACGAGTTTGTTGACGCGATTGACGATGCAAGGCGCTATGGACGCTACGATGAACTGATTGAGCGCTTCGGAACGCATTATCCCTATGCTGTGACTTATGGCTCGGCTGCAAAGATGCATGCCGAATTTGAAGAAAGTCAGCTCAACGAATGGCAATCAAAGGCGCAGGACATCAATGGCAATGCCGCCGCTGCCATAGGCGGGTTTGGAGTGTCGATATCGGCAGGTCGGTTCGAGGAAAACCGCGATGAAAAATCATTGCTGAATTCGACGCAATATGAAGAGTTTCAGGCGGTTGGCGGCACAGGAAGCTGGAACCAAGATGGCTTCGGCAGCGGAACACCTTATCCGATTCTGGCTGACATTCGCCCGCTCTATCAGTTGCTAAGTCCGCTCAACTTCCCGGG